>NZ_JBEZKE010000007.1:0-336686 GCF_040651555.1 Streptomyces sp. NPDC048424
CCAGCGTTCGTCCTGAGCCAGGATCAAACTCTCCATGAATGTTTACCCGTAATCGGGTGCACACGCACTTAGAGCGGGCCAGTCATGTCGGAATATGACCGACTGACCACTGCGTCCTCGCTGTGTAATTGCCTGCAAGCATCACCCGAAGGCGACCTCACAGGTCTTTTTCAAAGGAACCTCATCCACCGAAGTGGACGGGGTATCAACTTCTGGCGTTGATTTTTGGCACGCTGTTGAGTTCTCAAGGAACGGACGCTTCCTTTGTACTCACCCGCAGCTACATTCGCTGGGGCTTTCCTCCGGGCTTTCGTTCTGTGTTCTTGCGTTTCCAACTCTACCAGATCATTTCCGCGTCGTTTCCGACTTGGATTTGAATTCGGTGACCGTTGGGGGTCTTTGCCTTTCGGCGCTCCACCACGTTAGCGCTTATCCCTTGCCATTCATAATCGAGTGGTTGGCGAAGGAATTCGGGCATGCCGAATAGGACCCCGCCAGGGGTAAGTCGTAGGTAGTGGGTTGGCCGCCCCGGGGGTCTGCTGATGGCAGTGCCCCGTTCAAGCGGCTCGGGCTACGTTAGGCGTGTGGCCGGGCCGAGTCAAGTTGAGCGGCGGCGTGGCGCATGGGCACGGTACGGGCTCACCGTCGGGTCGTGGGTGATCCAGAACCGGTACGGATGAGCGGCGCCGGCTCCGCCGACTCCCGTGCGCGGGCCACTGCTCACCAGGTCGGGCGAGGCGGGGAGACCGGCGAGGAGGGACAAGGGGGAATCGGGGCCGGCGCAGAGGTCGGTGCCGTCGAGGGACCGGTCCACCTCCAGCGCGGTGGCCAGACGGGCCGGGCCTTTGGCGAGTTCCCTCGGGCTTCTGGCTGAAAGTCGACGTTTGACTGCGAGGTCGGCGCCCGCCGTGATCTCCCCGGCGCGGATCAGGACCCCGCTCGCGTGGTCCGGTGGGCCGCACACCAGGTTGAGGCTGAACCACATGCCGTAGATGAAGTAGACGTACGCGTGTCCGGGCGGACCGAACATCGATGCGTTGCGGGCGGTGCGGCCGCGGTAGGCGTGCGAGCCGGGGTCGGACTCCCCCTCGTACGCCTCCACCTCCGTGATGCGCAGTTCGATGGGGCCGTCCGGGGTACGGCGCACCAGGGTGCGGCCGAGGAGGTCAGGGGCCACGGTGAGGACCGGGCGGTCGAAGAAGGACCGGGGCAGGGGCGTACGGTCGGGGCGCGCGCTCATCCGGTCGAGCGTAGTGGAACGCGCTCTCCTGCAACCGGGGCCTAAGGTTCCGCGTTGGTAAGGGGTAGGCGCTGCGTAGTCGCCAGTCCTTAGATCCGTATCAGGGAGTTTGAGCATGGGGTTCAGGAAGCTGTTCGCGAGCCTGGGTGCCGGTGGTGCCTCGGTGGACACGATCATCACCGAGCCGAACGTCGTGCCGGGCGGAATCGTCCAGGGCGAGGTCCGGATCCAGGGCGGATCCGTGGAGCAGCAGATCGAGGGGCTGTCCGTCGGGCTGCAGGCGCGGGTCGAGGTCGAGGGTGGTGACCAGGAGTACAAGCAGGACGTGGTCTTCACGAAGCAGCGTCTCGGCGGTGCCTTCAAGGTGGAGGCCGGCGCACTGCACGTGGTGCCGTTCGGGCTGGAGATCCCCTGGGAGACGCCGATCACCCACTTCGGGGGGCAGCACCTGCACGGGATGAACATCGGGGTGAGCACCGAGCTGGAGATCGCGCGCGCGGTGGACGCGGGTGACCTCGACCCGATCAACGTGCACCCGGTGCCGGCGCAGCAGGCGATCCTCGACGCCTTCCGGCAGCTCGGCTTCTCCTTCCGCAGCGCGGACATGGAGCGCGGGCACATCCGCGGGACGCGCCAGTCGCTGCCCTTCTACCAGGAGATCGAGTTCCTGCCGCCGTCGCAGTACCGCGGGCTGAACCAGGTCGAGCTGACCTTCGTCTCGGACGGCCGGGAGATGGACGTCGTCCTGGAGATGGACAAGAAGCCGGGTCTGTTCAGCGAGGGCAGCGACACCTACCGCTGCTTCCAGGTGGGTCTGCACTCGTACCAGGACACCGACTGGGCGGCTTACCTGAACCAGTGGATCGCCGGCGTCGGTTCGCAGCGCAACTGGTTCTAGGCTCGGATCCGCGTCCGTGCGCGGACGCGGATCCTTTGTCTCCCCCTCCCGGAGGTTCAGCAGTGTCAGACCAGAGCAGGGCGCCCCTTCCGCACGACTTCCACCCCGAGGTGCCGTCCTTCACGGTGACCAGCGAGGACGTCACCGACGGAGCCGATCTGCACGCGGCCCAGGTCCTCACGGGCAAGAACATCTCGCCGCAGCTGCGGTGGGAGGGCTTCCCCGAGGGCACGAAGAGCTTCGCCGTGACCTGCTTCGACCCGGACGCGCCCACGGGCAGCGGGTTCTGGCACTGGGTGCTCTTCGACCTGCCGGTGTCGGTGACGGAGCTGCCGGCCGGGGCGGGCAGCGGGGACTTCACGGGGCTGCCGGAGGGGGCCGTGCACGCGCGGAACGACTACGGCACGCGGGACTTCGGCGGGGCGGCTCCGCCGCGCGGCGAGCGGCACCGCTACGTGTTCACCGTGTACGCGGTGGACACGGAGCAGCTCGGCCCGGACGCGGACTCGTCGCCCGCGGTGGTCGGTTTCCATCTGCGGTTCCACGCCCTCGGGCGGGCCCAGCTGATCGCCGAGTACGAGTCGCCCGCCCGCTGATCGTTCTCCGAGCGTTTGCCCGGTCCTGGTCTAAAGAAGGCCAGGACCGGGCATTTTTATTGCGTTGTCCCGCGTGGCGCGCGCGGCCAGAGTGGTCGCGGGCCCTGCCGCCAGTGTGGTCGCGGGCCTGCACACGGGAGGTGGGCGAGATGCGGGACACGCTGGTGCTGAATGCGAGCTTCGAGCCGCTGTCGACGGTGACCCTGAACCGGGCTGTCGTCCTGGTACTGCAGGACAAGGCCGTCGTCGAACAGTCGCATCCCGAACTGCGCGTGCGCGCCGCCACCATGGATCTTCCGATGCCCCGGGTGATCAGGCTCTGCAGGTACGTCCGGGTGCCCTTCCGAAGACATGCTCCCTGGTCACGGAGGGGGGTGCTGGTCCGGGACCAGCACCGTTGCGCGTACTGCGGGAAGCGCGCGACGACCGTGGACCACGTGCTGCCGCGGGCCCAGGGGGGCGGGGACACCTGGCTGAACACGGTGGCGTCCTGCGCCGAGGACAACCACCGCAAGGCGGCCCGGACTCCGGAGGAGGCGGGGATGCCGCTGCTCCGGAAGCCCTTCGTGCCGTCTCCGGCGGACGCGATGCTGCTGGCCCTGGGGGTGGGTGCGCGGGAGGCGCTGCCGGAGTGGCTGGAGCGCTCCGCCTAGTCGGATACCCGCTCGCCTGGTAGTCGTGCGCGCTGGGCGACGTAGCTTTCCTACGTCGCTCAGCTGACCAGCAGCTGGACGATGGCGATGAGGCCGACCGTCACGATGACCGCGCGCAGGACGGTCGGCGAGAGCTTGCGGCCCACCTTGGCGCCGATCTGGCCGCCGATGGTGGAGCCGACGGCGATGAGGAGGACGGCCGTCCAGTCGAAGTCGGCGACGAAGAGGAAGACGACGGCCGCGATGCCGTTCACCATGGCGGCGATGACGTTCTTGACGGCGTTGATCCGTTGCAGGTCGTCGCGGAGCAGCAGGCCCATCAGGCCGAGGTAGAGCACGCCCTGGGCGGCTCCGAAGTAGCCTCCGTACGCGCTGGAGACCAGCATGCCGCCGAGCAGGACCGGGCCGCCGTCGGGGTGGCTCGTATCGCCTCCGGCCGCTTCCTGGCGTCGGCGCAGGGCGGCGGCGAGCCGGGGCTGGAGGACGACGAGCACGAGGGCGAGTCCGATCAGGACGGGCACGATCGTGTCGAAGGAGTCCGACGGCAGGGTGAGGAGCAGGACCGCGCCCGCGAATCCGCCGACGAGGGACACGGCGCCGAGCCGCACGACGCGGGCGCGCTGACCCTGGAGTTCCTTGCGGTAGCCGATGGCTCCGCTGATCGAACCGGGGACCAGGCCCAGGGTGTTGGACACGTTGGCGGTGACCGGCGGCAGGCCGGTCGCCAGCAGCACCGGGAAGGTGATCAGGGTGCCGGAGCCGACGATGGTGTTGATCGTGCCCGCGCCGATGCCGGCGGCGAGGACCGCGAGTGATTCCCAGATGGACATGGACTGTGCCATCCCCTTTGCATGAGTGAGTCGCCTCCCCGCCATGAAGGTCGAGGGGCCTCACTGATCATGCAGGAGGGGACGGCCGTTCAGTCGATCGGGGGCTGTTCGCGGCGCTCCGCGGCGTCCTTGTCCCGTGCGCCGGGGATGCCGCCGCCGTCCTTGCCGGCGTTCTGCGGGTTGAAGCCGGAACCGCCGCCCATGGGGCCGAAGTTGCCCATGGCGCCGGAGAGGCCCTTGAGGGCGTCGCCGATCTCGCTCGGCACGATCCAGAGCTTGTTGGCATCGCCTTCGGCGATCTTCGGGAGCATCTGGAGGTACTGGTAGGCGAGGAGCTTCTGGTCGGCGTCGCCGGCGTGGATGGACTCGAACACCGTGCGGATGGCCTGGGCCTCGCCCTCGGCGCGCAGCGCGGCGGCCTTGGCGTCACCCTCGGCGCGCAGGATGGAGGACTGCTTCTCACCCTCGGCGCGCAGGATCTCGGACTGCCGGACACCCTCGGCCTGGAGGATCGCGGCGCGCTTGTCGCGGTCGGCGCGCATCTGCTTCTCCATCGAGTCCTGGATGGAGGTCGGCGGCTCGATGGCCTTGAGCTCGACGCGGTTGACGCGGATGCCCCACTTGCCGGTGGCCTCGTCGAGGACCCCGCGCAGTGCCGCGTTGATCTCCTCGCGGGAGGTGAGGGTCCGCTCCAGGTCCATGCCGCCGATGATGTTGCGCAGCGTGGTGACGGTGAGCTGCTCGATGGCCTGGATGTAGCTGGCCACCTCGTACGTCGCGGCGCGGGCGTCGGTCACCTGGTAGTAGATGACGGTGTCGATGTTGACGACCAGGTTGTCCTGGGTGATGACCGGCTGCGGCGGGAAGGGGACGACCTGTTCGCGGAGGTCGATGCGGTTGCGGATCGAGTCGATGAACGGGACGACGATGTTGAGGCCCGCGTTGAGCGTGCGGGTGTAGCGGCCGAACCGCTCGACGATGGCGGCGCTGGCCTGCGGGATCACCTGGATCGTCTTGACCAGTGCGATGAAGACCAGAACCACCAGAATGATCAGGACGATGATGATCGATGACATGCGGTTCCCCGTGCCCTTCCGGCTGTCTGTGCTGCCCCGTTGAACGGAGTCTCGCAGACCCGCGGGCTGCGAGCAGGCTGCTTGTCACATGACGACGGCGGTCGCCCCGTCGATCTCCACGACGTCCACGGACTGGCCCGGTTCGAAACTGCTGTCCGCGTCGAGGGTGCGCGCGGACCAGATCTCGCCGGCGAGCTTGATGCGGCCGTCGGTGCCGTCGACGCGTTCGAGGACGACGGCGGTTCTGCCCCTCAACGCGTCGATGCCGCTGCGGTGTTGGGGGCGCTGGTCCCGGTGCCGGTTGGCGATGGGCCGTATGACGGCGATGAGCGCGACCGACACGATCACGAAGACCAGGACCTGTGCCACCACTCCCCCGCCGAGGGCCGCCGTGACGGCGGCCGCGACGGCGCCGACGGCGAACATGCCGAATTCCGGCATCGCCGTCAGGACCAGGGGGATGCCCAGTCCGACCGCGCCGATGAGCCACCACACCCATGCGTCGATGTCCACATGGTCATGGTAGGTCCGACGGGCGCGGTCCGGACAGGGTGCGGGGGCCCGTTACTGACCCAGGGGGAGACCCTGGGCGGTCCAGCGGTCGCTCCCGTTGCGCTCGACGACCAGGGGGAGGCCGAAGCAGAGGGAGAGGTTGCGGGAGGTCAGTTCGAGGTCGATCGGGCCCGCGGTGACGACCTTGCCCTGACGGATCATCAGGACGTGGGTGAAGCCGGGGGCGATCTCCTCGACGTGGTGCGTGACCATGACCATGGAGGGGGCGAGCGGGTCGCGGGCGAGCCGGCCGAGGCGGCGTACGAGGTCCTCGCGGCCACCGAGGTCCAGACCGGCGGCGGGCTCGTCGAGGAGCAGCAGCTCGGGGTCGGTCATCAGGGCGCGGGCGATCAGCGTGCGCTTGCGCTCGCCCTCGGAGAGGGTGCCGAACTTCCGGTCGAGGTACTCGGTCATGCCGAGGCGGTCGAGGAAGGCGCGGGCGCGCTGCTCGTCGATCTCCTCGTACTCCTCCTGCCAGGTCGCCGTCATGCCGTAGGCGGCGGTGAGGACGGTCTCCAGCACGGTCTGCCGCTTGGGCAGCTTGTCGGCCATCGCGATGCCGGCGACACCGATGCGGGGGCGCAGCTCGAACACGTCGGTGCCGGGCTTGCCGAGGGTGCCGCCGAGGATGGTGGCGGTTCCCTTGGTGGGGAAGAGGTAGCTGGAGGCGAGGTTCAGCAGAGTGGTCTTGCCGGCACCGTTGGGGCCGAGGATCACCCAGCGCTCCCCCTCCTTCACCGACCAGGAGACCTGGTCCACCAGAGCCCGGCCCTCGCGGACCACGGATACGTCCACCAGCTCCAGAACATCGCTCATGAGCGTGTTGTCACCCCTTGCAGTCACGGTTCTCTGTGCGCCGGTAGACGCAGCCCCAGGGGAAAACCTACGCCACTCGGAGAGGGGTCCGGGGCCGGGGCCCGGTGCCGGGTGCGATCCGTAAAGTGGGGGGATGCTTTTCGAACCACGTTCAGGGCGGCTGGCCGCCTGGGGGAACGCTCTGCTGGCCGGTCTGGTCTCGCCCGACGAGGCCGTGTTGTCGATCGTGGGCGAGGACGCCGTGCACCGGGTGGAGGGGCTGCCGGGTGAGACGGGCCCCGTGGGGCTCACCCTGGCGCTCGGCCGGCTGCGGGCGCTGGGGGTGACGGGGCTGCGGGTGGCGCTGCCGGCGCCGGGGCATCCGCTGGGGCTGAGCGGGCCGCCGGAGTTCAATGCGCGGGCGCTGGAGGCCGAGGAGGCCGTGGTGTGCGCGGGGGCCGCGCTGGGGCTCGTACCCGAGGTCGCCGAGGTGGGGCCCGAGGGTGACGTGCACGTGTCGGTGACCTGGCACTGCCTGCCGGTACGGGAGGCACCGCCGGCGGACGTGCCGTCGCTGAGCGAGGCGGAGCGGGAGCTGGCGGAGGCGCTGCGCGAGGCGACGGTGGCGCTGACCCGGCTGGACGTGGCCGGGTCGGGGCCGGTGGCGGAGGCGGCGCTGTCGGCGTACCGGGCGCGGGCGGAGGCGGGGCGGGACGCGCTGGCTCCGGGGTACCCGGCGCGGGCGGTGCGGGTGCTGGCGCTGGCGCAGCGGGTGGACCTGATGGTGTCGCTGGCGTACGAGAACGGGCACGGGGGTGCGGTGGCCGCCTCGGAGATGGCGGCTCGGGCGGAGGTGTTGCGGCCCGTGGAGCGGGTGGCCCGGCGGGCGCTCGTCGCGGCGTACAACTCGGCCGTGGAGGCGGGCTAGGCCGGGCCGGCTGCGCCGGGGCTCCTGGGGCTCCTGGGGCTCCGCCCCAGCCCCGCGCCTCAAACGCCGGAGGGGCTGGACGTGCCCGGCGGCGCTGGAAAGCAGGGCCGAGTGGGAGACGTGCCGCGGCCCCGCTTCCCGGGGAGAGGGGGGAAGCGGGGCCGTGGTGCGCGAGGGGCGCGTCAGGCGTTGACTCCGGTGTTGCCGAAGGCGCCGTTGAGCAGGCCGATCACGTTGACCGTGTTGCCGACCACGTTCACGGGGACGTGGACGGGGACCTGGAGCAGGTTCCCGGAGGCCACGCCGGGCGAGTTCAGGGCCTCGCCCTCCGCCGACGCACCGCCGTGCGCCGAGGAGACACCGGCGCCGGCGGCCAGGAGGCCGCCCGCGATCATGGTGACGGCTGCGGCCTTCTTGAAGTTCTTCACGTTCTCGTCCTCCAGTACGTCTGCCGCGACCAGCCGCCGCGGCACGTCATGGAGAACGGTCGCGCCGCGGCGGGGATACGCCATGTGGGCGACATACACCCGACCGTATGAATCTCAGTCCGGAACTAGACGGTCCGATTTACGTCGCTTATTCGGCGAGTCCGTGCCTGACCGCCCACAATGCGGCCTGAGTACGGTCGGAAAGGTCCAACTTCATCAGGATGTTCGAGACGTGGGTCTTGACCGTCTTCTCGGACAGCACCAGCGCCCGGGCGATCTCCCGGTTGGACCGGCCGTCCGCGATCAGGCCGAGCACCTCGCGCTCGCGGTCGGTCAGCGAGCCGGGCCGGCCCGCCGAGGGGCCCTGGTCCTCCTGGGAGAGCAGGGCCACCGCGACCTCCGGCTGGAGCAGCACGTGGCCGGCGTGGACGGAGCGGATGGCTCCGGCCAGGGCGTCGGGGTCGATGTCCTTGTAGACGTATCCGGCGGCGCCGGCCCGCAGTGCGGGGACCACGGTCCGCTGCTCCGTGAAGCTGGTGACGATCAGCACCCGCGCCGGGTTCGCCAGCTCGCGCAGTCTGCGCAGCGCCTCGATCCCGTCGGTGCCCGGCATCTTGATGTCCATGAGGATCACGTCGGGCCGCAGCTCCTCGGCGCGGGCGATGCCCTCCTCGCCGTCGGAGGCCTCGCCGACCACCTCGATGTCCTCCTGGACCTCCAGGAAGGTGCGCAGGCCGCGCCGGACCACCTGGTGGTCGTCGACCAGCAGTACGCGAACGCGGCTGCCGCCGCGGCCGGGGCTCTCAGCCACCGGGTACCTCCATCTCGATCGTCGTGCCCTGACCGGGCTTCGAGTGCACGGTGAGCCGGCCGCCGACGCCGTCCGCTCGGTCCCGCATGGAGACCAGGCCCAGGTGGCGGCCCGCCCGGCGGACGAACCGGGGGTCGAAGCCCTTGCCGGAGTCGACGACCTTGAGGACGGCGCCGCCGGCGGGCGTCCGGGTAAGGACTACCTCGACGCGGTCGGCGCCCGAGTGGCGCAGGGCGTTGTGGAGGGCCTCCTGCGCGACGCGGAGGACCGCTTCCTCCTGGGTCGCGGGGAGGGCCCGTACGCCGTCACACGTGAAGGTGACGTGCGCGGTGTGGGCGCGGTCGAGTACGTGGACGTGCGTGCGCAGGGTGGCGACCAGTCCGTCCTCGTCCAGTGCGGCGGGGCGGAGCTCGGTCACGGCGGCCCGCAGTTCGTCGGCGGCCTCCGCCGCGAGGGCGGCCACCTGCTGGAGCTCGTCCTTGGCGCGGGCCGGGTCGCGGTCGACGAGGGCAGCGGCGGCCTGGGCGGTCAGGCGGAGCGAGAAGAGCTTCTGGCTGACGGCGTCGTGCAGCTCGTGGGCGAGCCGGGAGCGCTCCTCGGCGATGGTGAGCTCGCGGCTGCGCTCGTAGAGGCGGGCATTGGTGAGGGCGATGGCCGCGTGCTGGGCGAGGAGGGAGAGGAGCTCCTGGTCCTCGTCGGTGAAGCCGCGCGGGCCCCCGGGGGCGCTCCGCTTGTTCGCGAGGAAGATCGCGGCGAGGGTCTCCTCGCCGTCCCGGACGGGCATGCCGAGGAAGTCGGACATGTCGGGGTGGGCTTCGGGCCAGCCCTCGAAGCGCGGGTCCTCGCGTACGTCGGCCAGCCGCTGGGGGTCGTCCTCGTGGAGCATCGCGGCGAGGATGCCGTGCTGGCGGGGCAGCGGGCCGATGCGGCGCCACTGCTCCGCGGTGATGCCGTCCACGACGAACTGGGCGAAGCCGCCGTGGTCGTCCGGGACGCCCAGGGCCGCGTACTCGGCGTCCAGGAGCTCGCGGGCCGACGCCACGATCGTGCGCAGGACGTCGCGGACCTCCAGGCGGCGGCTCATCGCGAGCAGTGCGGTGCTCACGGCGGCCAGGCCGCTGCGGGGTCCGCCCTGCAGGGGGCTTGCGGTCATGGCCTCACCGTACCCGCGGGCCTGACCTGCGGGATCGGACCTGGGCATCCCCCGGTGGACGTAGGTCCAAGGGACCCGTACGGGTGGGGCCCGCGGCCGACGCGGCGCCGGGCGGGCCCTTCCTACGTTGGGGGCATCTGCTGATCGGAACGCGAGGGTGAGGGAGCTGTCATGTCGGTGGCGATCGTGACGGGGGCGTCCAGGGGGCTGGGCCGGGCGCTGGCCGGGGAGCTGGCGGCGCGGGGCTGGGACCTGGTGCTGGGTGCGCGGGGCGCGGCGGCGCTGGAGGACACGGCGGCGCGGGCCCGTGCCTCGGGGGTGCGGGTGGTGCCGGTGGCCGGGGACGTGTCCTCGGGGGCGCACCGGGCGGCGCTGGTGGCGGCGGCGCGGGAGCTGGGCGGGCTGGACCTGCTGGTGAACAACGCGGGGGTGCTGGGGGCGGAGCCGCTGGTGCCGCTGGCGGTCCACTCGCTGGAGGGGCTGCGCGAGGCCTTCGAGGTGAATGTGGTGGGGGCGCTGGGGCTGGTCCAGGAGGGGCTGCCGCTGCTGCGGGCCGCGGAGGCCGGGGCGGTGCTGAACATCAGCTCGGACGCGGCGGTGGTGGCGTACGCGACGTGGGGGGCGTACGGGGCGACCAAGGCGGCGGGGGACCTGCTGTCGGGCGTGCTGGCGGTGGAGGAGCCCGGGCTGCGGGTGTGGTGGGCGGACCCGGGCTCGATGCGTACGCGGATGATGGCGGCGGCCGAGCCCGGGGAGGACCTGGCGGGGCTGCCGACGCCGGAAGAGGTGGCACCGGTGCTGCTGCGGCTGGTGGCGGAGGGGCTGCCGAGCGGGCGGTACACGGCGGAGCGCCTGGCCGAGCGCCTGACCGAGCGCCTGGCGGCGGGCCGGGCGTCCGAGGAGGCGGGAAGGGGCGGCGGGCCGGACCCGGAGCCCGGCGGTACGTCGGGCACCCCGGCGGACGGGACAGCGGACGGGACAGCGGGAGGCACGGCGGACGGTCCGGCACGGCGCAGGGCGGGCGATGCGGCGTCGCGCACGGCGGACGGCACGGCGGACGCGGGGGTCCTGCGGTGAGCGGGCGTTCGGCGCCCCCGGAGAAGGGACTGTATATACCGGACATTCCGCCGGACCTGCTGGCCCGGGTTCCGGCCGAGCAGCGGGGGCCGGGGCTCGGGCGGGACGCGGTGCGGCTGCTGGTGTCCGGGGGCGGTCAAGAGGTGTCGCTGCGCGCCTTCCGGGAGCTGCCGGACCTGCTGCGGGCCGGGGACGTACTGGTGGTGAACACCTCGGCGACGCTGGCGGCCGCCGTGGGCGCCCGGCTCGGCGGCGAGGACCTGGTGGTGCACTTCTCGACCCGGGGCGACGACGGCCGCTGGGCGGTGGAGCTGCGCGGCCCGGCGGGCGGGGGGACGACCCGGCCCCGCGCCGGGGGCCCCGCGGGGGCGGTGGTGGAGCTGCCGGGCGGGCAGGCCCTCGTACTGGAGGAGCCGCTCGCGGCGGGCGCGGACCGGCTGTGGTGGGCGCGGCCCTCGCGGGACGACGTACCGGCGCTGCTGCGGGCGTACGGGCGGCCGATCCGGTACGCGTACACGGAGCGGGACCAGCCGCTGTCCGCCTATCAGACGGTGTTCGCGGTGCCAGCGGCCGACGGGTCGGGCTCGGCGGAGATGCCGAGTGCGGGGCGGCCCTTCACCGCGGAGCTGGTGGCGCGGCTGGTGAGCCGGGGGGTGCAGTTCGCGCCGCTGACCCTGCACACGGGGGTGGCCTCGCAGGAGGCGCACGAGCCGCCGTACCCGGAGCGGTACGAGGTGCCGGCGGCCACGGCGTGGCTGGTGAACGCGGCGAGGGTGACGGGCGGGAGGGTGATCGCGGTGGGGACCACGGCGGTACGGGCCCTGGAGTCGGCCGTGGACGACCGCGGGGTGGTGCGCCCGGCCGGCGGGTGGACGGATCTGGTGGTGACGCCGGAGCGGGGGGTGCGGGTGGTGGACGGGCTGCTGACCGGGCTGCACGAGCCGCAGGCCTCCCACCTCCTGATGCTGGAGGCGGTCGCGGGGAGGGCCGCCGTACGGCTCGGGTATGCCGAGGCGGTGGCCCGGCTCTGCCTTTGGCACGAGTTCGGGGACGTCCATCTGCTACTCAAGGATGAGAACCGTGACGGATTGAATTGCTTCAGCAACGCACGGTGAGACCGTCGCGTGCCCGATGTGAGCCCGCGCATAGGACGCACATCACTTACGAAGCTGCCTAGTGGACGGATAAAGGCCCTGTCAGTGCGGGCGGGCGTAGCGTCGAGGCCCGAATTGCGGCCTCGGCGCCCGCCCCTGATCCACTAAGCCGGATCGTACGTCACACCTTTGCCACAGGTTTTTGCCACCGCTAAGAATTGCCCTCGTCGCACAGCGCCGCACCGGATCCCGGATCCTCGTGGCGCTTTCCTGCGGCTCCCGCGATTCGAAGAGGTTGCCCCGCCATGTCTGCTTCCAGCACTCCCGGTCACAGTCGTCTGACGAAGGCACACAAGCTGTCCATTGCCGGCGTCGCCACGTTCAGCGCCGCCGCGCTCGCCTTCTCCCTCGTCCCGGCCGACGCCGCCGAGGCCGAGACGGTGGTCTCCGCCGCCCCCGTTGCCTGGGCCCAGGCCGTCAACGGCACGCAGACGAAGGCAATGCACGGCCACCTCTCCGCGCAGCAGGTCATCGCCGACGCCAACGCCAAGGCCGCCGCCGTCAAGGCGAAGGCCAAGGCCGACGCCGACGCCAAGGCCAAGGCCGAGGCCGCCGCGAAGAAGGCCCGCGAGGACAAGGCTGCCGCCAGCCGGTCCGCCGCCCGCACCCCCGTCTTCGCGAACAACCTGGACGGCTGGATCAAGGAAGCCCTCTTCATCATGAAGAAGGAGGGCATTCCGGGCACCTACGCCGGCATCCACAAGAACATCATGCGCGAGTCCAGCGGTAACCCGATGGCGATCAACAACTGGGACATCAACGCCCAGAACGGTATCCCCAGCAAGGGTCTGCTCCAGGTCATCTACCCGACCTTCAAGACGTACCACGTCAAGGGCACCAAGTTCGACCAGTACGACCCGGTCGCCAACATCGTCGCCGCCTGCAACTACGCGGCCGACCGCTACGGCTCGATGGACAACGTCAACAGCGCCTACTAGGCCACTGGCGTAGCCCCAAGCCCCCCATGCGCCTCAGGGCGGCACCCGGACTTCCGGGTGCCGCCCTGAGGCGTTTCGTGCGTGAGGTCCCGCGTACGGGTTCTGCGTACGGGCCCTGCGTACGGGCCCGGCCGCGGGCTACTTGCCCGCGCGCATGACCTCGGGCTCGTGGCGGCGCAGCAGGCGCTGCACCAGGAAGCCGCAGGCAATGCCGAGGAGCAGCAGAACGGTGATGTTCAGGCTCCACTGGCCGACCGTGGCGTCCCAGAGCGGGTCGGTGTTGGTCGGGTTGTCGCGGTCCCACGGCGGCATGAGCTTGCCGAGGTTCAGCGTGGTGCCGGCAGCGGCGACGGCCCAGCGGGACGGCATCAGCCAGGCGAACTGTTCCAGGCCCGGGGAGTCGTAGACCTGGAAGAGGATGCCGGTGAAGACGACCTGGACGATCGCGAACATGACCAGCAGCGGCATGGTCTTCTCTGCGGTCTTCACCAGCGAGGAGATCACGAGGCCGAACATCATCGAGGTGAAGCCGAGCGCGATGACCGACAGGCAGAGCTCGACGGCCGGCGGCATCAGCAGGCCCTCGGCGGGCAGGTCGCGCGGGAAGAAGCCGATCCCGCAGATGATCACGCCCTGGATGGCCGTGATGACGCCGAGGACGATCACCTTCGACATGAGGTACGCCGACCGGGACAGGCCCGTCGCGCGCTCACGCTCGTAGATGACGCGTTCCTTGATCAGCTCACGGACCGAGTTGGCCGCGCCCGAGAAGCACATGCCGACCGCGAGGATCAGCATGATCGTGCCGGCGTCGCCGTTGAACTGGGACGGCGGCGTCGGCGGGGCGAGGCCGAAGGTCGCGGGGATGACCGTGGAGACCACGCCGAGGACCGCGGGCAGGATCAGCATCAGGCCGATGAAGCCCTTGTCGGAGGCGATCACCGAGACGTAGCGGCGGATCAGCGTCCACAGCTGCGAACCCCAGCCCTGCGGCTTGGGGGGCATCATCTGCTGCGGCGACGGCATCGCGACGGACTGCGGGGCGACCGCGTCGATGTCGGCGGCGTACAGCTGGTAGTGCTGCGAGCCCTTCCAGCGGCCGGCCCAGTCGTAGTCGCGGTAGTTCTCGAAGGCCGAGAAGACGTCCGCCCACGTGGTGTAGCCGAAGAAGTTCAGCGCCTCGTCCGGCGGACCGAAGTACGCGACCGAACCGCCGGGGGCCATGACCAGCAGCTTGTCGCAGATGGCCAGCTCGGCGACCGAGTGCGTGACGACGAGGACCGTGCGGCCGTCGTCGGCGAGCCCGCGCAGCAGCTGCATGACGTCGCGGTCCATGCCCGGGTCGAGGCCGGAGGTCGGCTCGTCCAGGAAGATCAGCGAGGGCTTGGTGAGCAGCTCCAGGGCCACGGACACGCGCTTGCGCTGACCACCGGAGAGCGCGGTGATCTTCTTGTCCTTGTGGATGTCGAGCTTGAGCTCGCGCAGCACCTCGTCGATGCGGGCGGCCCGCTCGGACTCGGCGGTGTCGCCGGGGAAGCGGAGCTTGGCCGCGTACTTGAGCGCGGTGCTGACCTTCAGCTCCTTGTGCAGGATGTCGTCCTGCGGGACCAGGCCGATGCGCTGGCGGAGCTCCGCGAACTGCTTGTACAGGTTGCGGTTGTCGTAGAGGACGTCGCCCTGGTCGGCGGGCCGGTAACCGGTCAGCGCCTTGAGCAGGGTGGACTTGCCGGAGCCGGAGGGGCCGATCACGCCGATCAGCGACTTCTCCGGGACACCGAAGGTGACGTCCTTGAGGATCTGCTTGCCGCCGTCGACGGTGACCGTGAGGTGGCGGGCCGAGAAGGAGACCTCGCCGGTGTCGACGAACTCCTCGAGGCGGTCGCCGACGATCCGGAACGTCGAGTGGCCGACGCCGACGATGTCGTTCGGGCCGAGCAGCGCGGTGCCGGACTTCGCCAGCGGCTGACCGTTGACGTAGGTGCCGTTGTGGCTGCCGAGGTCGTGGATCTCGAACCGGCCGCCGGGCATCGAGCGGAACTCGGCGTGGTGGCGCGAGACCTGGAGGTCGGAGACCACCAGCTCGTTCTCCAGCGCACGGCCGATCCGCATGACGTGGCCCAGCGAGAGCTGGTGGAACGTCGTCGGGCTGCGGTCGCCGTAGGCCGGGGCCCCGCCCTGCGCCGGGCGGGACGCGGCGGCGCCGCCCTGCTGGTGCGGGACGTGCGCCTGCGGCTGCTGTTGGTACTGCGGCTGCTGCGCCTGCTGCTGTCCCCAGGCCTGCTGCTGGGGCTGCTGCTGCGGGGCCTGGTACGCCGGGGCCTGCGGCTGGGCGTACGCCTGCGCCTGCTGCGCCGGGGCCTGCTGGGCCACGGCCGGCTGCGGCGCGGCGGCGGCGCTCAGGTTCAGCCGCGGGCCGTCGGTCGCGTTGCCGAGGTGGACCGGCGTGCCGGGCACGAGCTGGGTCTGCTGGACCCGCGCCCCGTGCACGTAGGTGCCGTTGGTGCTGCCGTGGTCCTCGATGCCCCAACTCTGGCCGTTCCAGGCGATGGTGGCATGCCGCCACGACACCCGCGCGTCGTCGATCACCACATCTCCCTGGGGATCGCGCCCCAGCGAGTACGACCTGGACGGATCGAGCGTCCAGGTCCTTCCATTCAATTCCAGTACGAGTTCCGGCACTCCAGCCCCACTTAAGTCCCCCGAGAATCCCCCATGACGTCAGGGAGTCTAGGGATGGCGAACATCCGGGGGAACTATTTCAGGCCCACAGCCGTATGTGGAATCCGGGCCTTGCCGGGGCGTCTACGACTGCCCGTTGACGGGGTCGAAAGTCACCCGGAGAGTGAGATACGGGACTTCTCGCCCGGGGGTCCCCTCGCGTACCGCTCGGTAGGCATCGGGGGTTCACCGCATGCGCCGCATTCGTTGGGGAGACGTGCTCGTGTCCGCGGTCGCCGCCGTGGGCTGGTCCCTGATCGTGATGGCGGGGGTGGCCGCGCTGGGGCTGCACCTGCTGGGCGCCGACGCCGCGGGAGGGGCGCTCGGGGCGATGACGGCCGCCGTGGTGGTCCTCGCGGTCGGCGGCACCGTGACCCCCTCGGGTGACGTGGCGGCCTTCGGGGTCGTCGGGGCGGGTGCCGAAACCTCCCTGGACGTCATGCCCTTGGGGGTGGCCCTGGCCGGGGCACTGGTCCTGGGCCTCGTGTTCGCGCGCTCGCTCCGGGCCGGGGCCGGGCCCGGCGAGACGGCCGCCCGGGTCCTCGTGCTCACGGCGCTGTTCGTCGCGACGGCCGGCGGGCTGGCCTGGGCCGGGCACGACGTGGTCACCCTGGACGGGGCGGAGCTGCCGAAGACCCCGGCGAAGGTGGAGATCCCGGGGATCGGGGACATCGGCGGGCTGCTCCCGGACCGCATCGGGGACCTGATCGAGACACGGACCCGGATCGGGTTCTCGGTGGAGACGGGGCCGACGCTGCTGGGCTCGGGGGCGTGGGCGCTCGCCGTCCTGGCGGTGGCCCTGCTGGTCTCGCGGCGCGGGCCGGCCGCGCTCGCCCGGATCCGCCCGGCCGCCTCGGCGGTGCTGACGATGCTGCTGGTCGCGGTGGCGGCCGGGCTGGCCGCGGCGGTGTGGGCGGCGCAGGGCGACGCCCATCCGCGGCGGGTGGTGGGGGCCGCGCTGCTGGGGGCGCCGAACGGGAGCTGGCTGGGCGTGCTGCTGGGGCTGTTCGTACCGGTGCGCGGGCGGGCCGAGGGGGCGCCGGCCCGGCTGCTGCCCGATCCGCTGGACGATCTGCTGGCCGGGCCCGCGCGGGAGCCGGTGACGGTGGCGCGCCTCGCGGAGTACGACGAGCGGGTCTGGCTGCTGGTCGCGGGGGTGGCGCTGCTGCTGCTCTACGCGGGCGTGCTGGCGGCCGTACGGACCCCCGTACGCGCTTCGGTACGGGCTCCCGGGCGCGGGGTGCTCGGGTGTGCGGCGCGGATGTCGGCGGTGACGGCGGTGGCCCTGGCGGGGCTGGTGTGGCTGACGGGGCTGTCGGCGGATGCCTCGTTGGCGGTGCTGGGGGTGGACGCGGTGGATGCCGGGGTGGAGCTGCGGGGTGCCCTTGCGCCGGCCCTTGTGCTGGGTGCGGTGTGGGGGGCGGGGGCCGGGGCGGCGGGTGCGCTGCTGGCCCCGCGGCGCCGGGCCGCCCTTCCGCGCCCCGTCCAGGGGTGGCCCGACCCGGAGGCGCCGACCGCCGCCCGTCCCGGGGCGGTCTACGGTCCGCGGCCCGGGGCGGGCGGGGAGGCGGACGGCTCGTGGGACGTGACGGTGACCGGCGTCCCGCCGTGGTCTCCCCGGCAGCCGAAGCCGCCGCGGCGGGAGCCGTTCACCCCGCCTCCCCCGCCGGGAGCGCCGCCCCCGCCCAAGCCGCCTGCGCCGCCGCGGTGAGGTGAGGGCAGGGCCGCTGCGCGGAGCCGTCTCCCCGCCCCACCCTTCCACCGTTCCCTGGGGCTCCGCCCCAGACCCCGCTCCTCAAACGCCGGAGGGGCTGAAAGATCCAGCCCCGCCGGCGTGTGAGGCGCGGGGTTCGGGGCGGAGCCCCGGTCTTGAAGCCTCGCCGGCGATTGAGGCGCGCGTTCAAGACGTGGGACGGGGGTCCTTGGGGTGGGGGCGGGAAGATACGGTGAGGGCACCATGAGCGCATCGCAGACCTCCGACGTCCCCACCCTCCTCGTCAAGATCTTCGGCAAGGACCGTCCCGGGATCACCGCCGGGCTGTTCGACACCCTCGCCGCCTACTCCGTCGATGTCGTCGACATCGAGCAGGTCGTCACCCGTGGCCGCATCGTCCTGTGCGCCCTCGTCACCAAGCCCGCCGGCGGCGCCGAAGGCGACCTGCGGGCCACCGTCCACAGCTGGGCCGAGTCCCTCAAGATGCAGGCCGAGATCCTCTCCGGTACCGGTGACAACCGGCCGCGCGGCAGCGGCCGCTCCCACGTCACCGTGCTCGGGCACCCGCTCACCGCCGAGTCCACGGCCGCCATCGCCGCCCGGATCACCGAGACCGGCGGCAACATCGACCGTATTTTCCGTCTCGCCAAGTACCCGGTGACGGCGGTGGAGTTCGCCGTCTCCGGTGTCGAGACCGAGCCGCTGCGCACCGCCCTGGCCACCGCCTCCGCGCACATCGGCGTGGACGTGGCCGTGGTCTCGGCCGGGCTGCACCGCCGGGCCCAGCGCCTCGTCGTCATGGACGTGGACTCGACGCTGATCCAGGACGAGGTCATCGAGCTGTTCGCCGCGCACGCCGGGTGCGAGGCCGAGGTCGCCGAGGTCACCGAGCGCGCCATGCGCGGCGAGCTGGACTTCGAGCAGTCGCTGCACGCCCGGGTGGCGCTGCTGGCGGGCCTGGACGCCTCCGTCGTGGACAAGGTCCGCGCCGAGGTTCAGCTGACGCCGGGCGCGCGGACCCTGATCCGTACGCTCAAGCGGCTCGGCTACCAGGTCGGTGTGGTCTCCGGCGGGTTCACGCAGGTCACGGACGACCTACGGGAGCGGCTGGGGCTGGACTTCGCCTCCGCCAACACGCTGGAGATCGTCGACGGGAAGCTGACGGGCAAGGTCACCGGCGAGATCGTGGACCGGGCGGGCAAGGCCCGGCTGCTGCGCCGTTTCGCCGCGGAGGCCGACGTACCGCTGTCGCAGACGGTGGCGATCGGTGACGGGGCGAACGACCTGGACATGCTGAACGCGGCCGGGCTGGGCGTGGCCTTCAACGCCAAGCCGGTGGTCCGCGAGGCCGCGCACACGGCGGTGAACGTGCCCTTCCTGGACGCGGTGCTGTACCTGCTCGGGATCACCCGTGAGGAGATCGAGGCCGCCGACCTGGCCTGACCCGCGGGACGCGAACGGGATGCGAACGGGCCCCGGCGGCCGGTGCGGCTGCCGGGGCCCGTTCGCGCGTACGCGGCCGGTCGGGCCGGTCAGTGTCCCTTGGGGGTCCAGTAGTCGAGCAGGGTGCCCACCCCGTGCTCCACGGACTTCCACGATCCGGTGAAGGAGACGACTGCGAGGGCCGCGGTCGGGAATCCCGTACGGGTCATCCGTGCCAGCGTGTCTCCCTCCGCGCGCCCCGAGAGGGCGTCGGCGAGGGCGTGCATGCCGGGGTTGTGGCCGATGAGGAGGAGGTCGCAGACCTCGTCGGAGGTCTCGTTCAGCAGGGCGATGAGCTCGCCCAGCGAGGCGTCGTAGAGCCTCTCCTCGTAGTGGGTCTTCGGCCGGTGCGGCATCTCCTGGACGGCGAGCTTCCAGGTCTCTCTGGTGCGGGCCGCGGTGGAGCAGAGGGCCAGGTCGAAGACGATGCCGGTCTCGGCGAGCTTCAGACCGACGGCCGGCGCGTCCTTGCGGCCTCGTTCCGCCAGGGGGCGGTCGTGGTCGGACACCTCGGGCCAGTCGGCCTTGGCGTGCCTGAGGAGGGCGATCCTGCGGGGTGTGTCGGCGCTCATGACTCCCAGCTTCGCATGAAACGAGCCACGGGGCGCAGGGTGTTGAGGGGGCTCACCCCAGGAGGAGGGGCGCTCGGGAGGTCACTCCACGGCGCGCAGCAGCTGCTCTGCGACCTGGACCAGGGAGGAGACCTCGCCGGTGGCCGCGTGGGCCTCGCCGGAGCCGGCGAGGAGCATCAGCAGGAGGCCGAAGGCGAGGGCGGGCAGGGCCAGCGCCCACCAGTGCAGCCGGGCGCTCGCGCCGGCGGTGGCGCGGGCCCGGGGGGCTGCGGCGGACGGGAGGGACCGGGTGTGCGTGGGGGCCGACATAGCCGCCTCCGTGGGTGTGCGGACGGGACTGGCTCGCTGTTCACGAATCTATGGATCCGCTGCGGCCGTTCCCATCCGGGGCACACCCCACTTCACCCTGAGCCTGGCCCCCTAGGGGTGGTGGGGTTGTCCCCACCCCCACGGCGGGCCGGTGGTCCTCAGGGGGACGCGATGGTCGCGATCACCGAGATGACCACGGTGATGGCGAGGATCGCGCCGAGCACGAGGCCGAGCTTCTTGCGGCCGTCCTGCGGGTTCGGTTCAAGTACGGGCGACATGTCCGTCAGTCTCGCATGCCGCATTCGTCCTCGATCGTGCGGTCCCTGCCCGCCAGGACGCCGAGTGCGATCTGCGGGACGAGCAGGCCCGCCATCAGGGCGAGCGGCAGGTCCCAGCCGCCGCTGTGCTGGTAGAGGGCGCCGATGAGGAGGGGGCCGGGGATGGAGATGAGGTAGCCGGTGCTCTGGGCGAAGGCGGAGAGCTTGACCACGCCGGCCGGCGACTTGGCGCGCAGCCCGATGAGGGTGATGACGAGGGGGAAGGCGCAGTTGGAGATGCCGAGCAGGAGCGCCCAGGCCCAGGCTCCGGCGGCGGGGGCGAAGTAGAGGCCGAGGTAGCCGGTGAGGCCGAAGACGCCGAGGACGACGGCGATGGCGCCCTGGTTCTTCATCCGGCCGGCGAGACCGGGGATGACGAAGGCGAGGGGGACGCCCATGACCATGGTGACGGCGAGGAGCACGCCGGCGGTGGAGGCGGAGACTCCGGCGTCGCGGAAGATCTGCGGGAGCCAGCCCATGGTGATGTACGCGCCGGTGGCCTGGAGGCCGAAGTAGCAGGCGAGGGCCCAGGCGGTGCGGCTGCGGACGACCCGCGGGCCCGCGTCGGCCCGGAGGGCGCCGCCCGTGCCGGCGGCGGCCGCGGCCTGGGCCCGGTCGGCGCGGCGGGCGGCGCGGGCGATGGGCAGCCACAGCAGTGCGGCGACGACGGCGAGGGAGGCCCACATGAGCAGGCCGGTGCGCCAGCTGCCGCCGAGGGCGGCGGTCAGCGGGACGGTCGCGGCGGCGGCGAGCGAGGTGCCCGCGGCCAGGGCCATGGAGTACAGGCCGGTCATGGTGCCGACCCGGTCCGGGAAGTAGCGCTTGACGATCACCGGGAGCAGGACGTTGGTCAGGGCTATGCCGGCCAGGGACAGGGAGCTGGCGGCCAGGAAGCCCACGGCCCCGTTCGTGAACGGGCGGATCACCAGGCCGGTGGCGACGGCGGCCATGCCGGCGCAGACGACGGCGGCCGGGCCGAAGCGGCGGGAGAGCCGGGGCGCGGTGACGCCGAAGACGGCGAAGCAGAGGGCCGGGACGGAGGTGATCAGTCCGGCGACGGTGGCGCTCATGCCGAGGCCCGTGCGGGTCTCCTCGAAGAGGGCGCCGAGGCTGGTGATGGCGGGCCGCAGGTTGAGGGCGGCCAGCACGATTCCGACGATGAGCACCGGGCCGAGCCAGGCCGGCTGCGTATTGGTGGCGGCCGCCGCGCGGTCTGCCGCGGTCCGCCGCGCGGGCCGGTGGCTCGCGGTGGGCCGGTCGAGCGTCTGGAGTTCTTCGTCGGACATCCCACCATCATAGAATCATGGGATGATTGGTTGTCCAGTCGCTCTTGAGAGGAACCCATGCCGCTGACCTCGCCACGGCGCTCCGTTCTCGTCGATCAGGTGATCACCCAGCTGCGGAACCAGATCACCTCCGGCGAGTGGCCGGTCGGCGCCCGCATCCCGACCGAGCCGGAGCTGGTCGAGCTGCTCGGCGTCGCGCGCAACACGGTGCGCGAGGCCGTGCGGGCGCTGGCGCACAACGGGCTCCTGGACATCCGGCAGGGTTCGGGCACGTACGTCATCGCCACGAGCGAGCTGGCCGGCGTCATGCACCGCCGGTTCGCCGGCGCCGAGCCGCGGCACATCGCCGAGCTGCGTTCGACGCTGGAGTCCTCGGCGGCCCGGCTGGCGGCGGAGCGGCGCACCGAGCGGGACCTCGTACAGCTGGACGCGCTGCTGGCGCGCCGCGAGGAGGCCTGGGCGGGCGGGGACGCGGAGGTCTTCGTGGCCGCGGACGTGAGCCTGCACATGGCGGTGGTGACGGCCTCGCACAACGACGTGCTGATCGAGCTGTACGCGGACCTCGGCGACCTGGTGGCCGACTGGCTGCGGGCGGACGTGGGCACCGAGCTGCACCCGTCGGCCCACCTGGACCACGCCCGGCTGATCGAGGCGATCCGGCGGGGCGACGGGGACGCGGCCGCCTCGGAGGCGGCGGGTTACCCCTTCGCCTGCCTCGGCAAGAACACGGACGGGGACCCGGTCACGCCCGCTGGTGGGTGACCCAGGCCGAGCGGACCTCTTTCCAGCAGCGCCCGGTGAGCTCCACCCGCCCGGCGGGTCCGACGGCGACGGCTGCGCCGTCCCCGTCCACGTCCCACCAGCGGTCGCATTCGACGTGCAGGCGCAGCAGGTCGGTCTCCGGGTAGGCGTTGTGGCAGTTCGCCGTCACCTGTGAGCCCTCGATCGTGGTGTCGCAGTCGGCTCCGAAGAGGTCCCGCGCGGCGGGGCGAGAGGGCTGGGCGGGGGGTTCGGCGGGGATCTCGGCGAGCTCCACGACGGCGGGGGCCACCGCTTCCGGGCCGGGTGCCGATTCGTCTCCCATGGGTTCCGCGGCCGCTCCGGGGACCAGGAGTCCGGTCAGGATCACCGAGGTGACCAGCATCGATACCGTTCGGCTCGGCCTCGCTCGCACTCCTACCCTCCTCCCCGCAGGAGCCGGGAAGATCCCGACCTGGCCAGTTTGCAGGCATCTGTCCCGGTTTTCGACTCGGGAAGATCCGGTCGGCCGGTGAACATACGAGCGAGGGACGGCCGCGGACCACGCGAAACGGCGGCGGCCGCGCCTCCCGGAAGGGAAGCGCGGCCGCCGCCGTACGGACGCAGGAGCGCCGACCCGAGGTCAGGCACCCATCGCGTGCAGGCCGCCGTCCACGTGGACGATCTCGCCGGTGGTCTTCGGGAACCAGTCCGACAGCAGGGCCACGATGCCCCTGCCCGCCGGCTCCGGGTCGCTCATGTCCCACTCCAGCATGGAGCGGGAGTTCCAGACCTCGGCCAGCTCGCCGAAGCCCGGGATGGACTTCGCGGCCATCGAGCCGATCGGACCGGCCGAGACCAGGTTGCAGCGGATGTTCTCCTTGCCCAGGTCGCGGGCGAGGTAACGGCTGGTGGCCTCCAGGGCGGCCTTGGCCGGGCCCATCCAGTCGTACTGCGGCCACGCGAACTGCGCGTCGAAGGTGAGGCCGACGACGGCCGCGCCCTCCGCCGGGAACAGCGGCTTGCAGGCCATGGTCAGCGACTTCAGCGAGAACGCCGAGACGTGCATCGCGGTGGCGACCGACTCGAACGGGGTGTTCAGGAAGTTGCCGCCGAGGGCGTCCTGCGGCGCGAAGCCGATCGAGTGGACGACGCCGTCGAGGCCGCCGAGCTCCTCGCGGACGAGGCCCTCCAGGCGGGCGAGGTGCTCCTCGTTGGTGACGTCGAGCTCGATCACCTTGACCGGCTTGGGCAGCTTCTTGGCGATGCGCTCGGTCAGGCTCGGACGCGGCCACGCGGTGAGGACGACCTCGGCGCCCTGCTCCTGGGCCAGCCGGGCGGCGTGGAAGGCGATGGACGACTCCATCAGCACCCCCGTGATGAGGATGCGCTTGCCGTCGAGAATTCCACTCATGGCGATCAGTGACCCATGCCCAATCCGCCGTCAACGGGAATGACGGCTCCGGTGATGTACGCGGCGTCGTCGGACGCCAGGAAGCGGACGGCTGCCGCGATCTCCTCGGGCTGCGCGTAACGGCCGAGCGGCACCTGGCCCACGATGCCCGCGCGCTGCTCGTCGGTGAGCACCTTCGTCATGTCGGTGTCCACGAAACCGGGGGCGACGACGTTGAAGGTGATGTTGCGGGAACCCAGCTCGCGGGCGAGCGAGCGGGCGAAGCCCACCAGCGCGGCCTTCGAGGCGGCGTAGTTGGCCTGGCCGGCCGAGCCGAGCAGTCCGACGACCGAGGAGATCAGTACGACGCGGCCCTTCTTGGCACGGAGCATGCCACGGTTCGCGCGCTTGACCACCCGGAACGTGCCGGTGAGGTTCGTGTCGACGACGGACGCGAAGTCCTCCTCGGACATCCGCATCAGCAGCGTGTCCTTGGTGATGCCGGCATTGGCCACCAGCACCTCGACCGCGCCGTGCGCGTCCTCGATCTGCTTGTAGGCCTGCTCCACCTGCTCGGAGTCGGTGATGTCGCACCGCACCGCCAGGACACCGAGGGAGGTGAGGGCCTCCGGCGGCTCACCCGACCGGAACGTGATCGCGACCTTGTCGCCCGCCTCCGCGAAGGCTCGGGCGATGGCGAGGCCGATGCCCCGGTTTCCTCCGGTGACGAGAACCGAGCGGCTCAACGGATCACCCTTTCGCTAGCGGTCTGAATACCAAAAACCTATAGGTCGCATCGGTCGTACGGAGAATCGACCCCCCACAGGGCCTTGCGGCGGGCTCTGTCGAGTCCCTACAGAAAGATGTAGGCACGAAGGCCCCGATCGCGACATGATCGGGGCGACCGGCTCCGACCCCGGGAGGACTTCCGTGCCCCATTCCATCGACGCGGCCTTCACCGCGCTTCCCTTGCGGGCGCTCGCCGACGCGGCGCTCGCCCGGGCCCGCGCGCTGGGCGCCGATCATGCCGACTTCCGGCTGGAGCGGATCCGCAGCGCCTCCTGGCGCCTGCGGGACGCCAAGCCCGCCGGCGGGTCCGACACCACCGACCTCGGATTCGCGGTCCGGGTGGTCCACGGGGGCAGCTGGGGATTCGCCTCAGGCGTGGACCTCACCATGGACGCCGCCGCCAAGGTGGCCTCGCAGGCCGTGGCCATGGCGAAGCTGTCCGCCCAGGTGATCAAGGCCGCCGGTTCGGACGAGCGCGTGGAGCTCGCCGACGAGCCCGTGCACGCGGACCGCACCTGGATCTCCGCCTACGACGTGAATCCCTTCGAGGTACCGGACGCGGAGAAGGCGGCGCTGCTCGCCGACTGGAGCGCGCGGCTGCTGGCCGCCGACGGGGTGGCGCACGTGGACGCCTCGCTGCTCGCCGTGCACGAGAACAAGTTCTACGCCGACACCGCGGGCACCTCGACCACGCAGCAGCGGGTGCGGATCCACCCGCAGCTCACGGCCGTCGCCGTGAACGGCACGACCGGCGAGTTCGACTCGATGCGCACGATCGCCCCGCCCGCCGGCCGCGGCTGGGAGTACCTGACCGGCACCGGCTGGGACTGGAACACCGAGCTGGAGCAGATCCCCGTCCTGCTCGCCGAGAAGATGCGGGCGCCGAGCGTCGAGGCCGGGCGCTACGACCTGGTGGTGGACCCGTCCAACCTGTGGCTCACCATCCACGAGTCCATCGGCCACGCCACCGAGCTCGACCGGGCGCTGGGCTACGAGGCGGCGTACGCGGGGACCTCCTTCGCCACCTTCGACCAGCTGAACAAGCTGACGTACGGCTCCTCGATCATGAACGTGACCGGTGACCGCACGGCGGAGCACGGTCTGGCGACCATCGGGTACGACGACGAGGGCGTCCAGGCGCAGTCCTGGGACCTGGTCAAGGATGGCACCCTGGTCGGCTACCAGCTGGACCGGCGGATCGCGAAGCTGACCGGCCTCGGCCGCTCCAACGGCTGCGCCTACGCCGACTCCCCCGGGCACGTGCCCGTCCAGCGCATGGCGAACGTCTCGCTGCAGCCGGATCCGGGCGGGCTCTCGACCGAGGACCTCATCGGCGGGGTGGAGCGCGGGATCTACGTGGTCGGCGACCGCTCCTGGTCGATCGACATGCAGCGCTACAACTTCCAGTTCACCGGGCAGCGGTTCTTCCGGATCGAGAACGGCCGACTGGCCGGACAGCTGCGCGACGTCGCGTACCAGGCCACCACGACCGAGTTCTGGGGCTCGATGGAGAAGGTCGGCGGCCCCCAGACCTACGTCCTGGGCGGCGCCTTCAACTGCGGCAAGGCCCAGCCCGGCCAGGTCGCGGCGGTCTCGCACGGCTGCCCGTCCGCGCTGTTCCGCGACGTGAACATCTTGAACACCACGCAGGAGGCCGGCCGATGAGCACGCTTTCGAACGGACGCACCAAGCCCCACGAGATCGTCGAGCGGGCGCTGGAGCTGTCCACCGCCGACGGCTGTGTCGTCATCGCCGACGAGGAGTCCAGCGCCAACCTGCGCTGGGCTGGCAACGCGCTCACCACCAACGGCGTCACCCGGGGCCGGACCCTGACGGTCATCGCCACGGTCGACGGCAAGGAGGGCACGGCCTCGGGGGTCGTCTCGCGCTCCGCCGTGACCGCGGCCGACCTGGAGCCGCTGGTGCGGGCCGCCGAGGCGGCCGCGCGCGGGGCGGGCCCGGCGGAGGACGCGCAGCCGCTGGTCACCGGGACCCCGGCCTCGCCGGACTTCACCGACGCCCCGGCCGAGACCACCTCGGCGGTGTTCGCGGACTTCGCCCCGGCCCTCGGCGAGGCCTTCGCCCGGGCCCGGGCGGGCGGCCGGGAGCTGTACGGCTTCGCCAACCACGAGCTGGTCTCGACGTACGTCGGCACCTCCACCGGGCTGCGGCTGCGCCACGACCAGCCCAACGGCACGCTGGAGCTCAACGCGAAGTCGCCGGACCGGCAGCGCTCGGCCTGGGCCGGCCGCTCCACCCGAGACTTCAAGGACGTGGACCCGACCGCGCTGGACGCGGAGCTCGCCGTACGCCTGGGGTGGGCGGAGCGGAAGATCGACCTGCCCGCCGGGCGGTACGAGACCCTGCTGCCGCCGACCGCCGTGGCGGACCTGCTGATCTACCAGATGTGGTCGGCGGCGGCCCGGGACGCGGTGGAGGGCCGTACGGTCTTCTCCAAGCCCGGCGGCGGCACCCGGCTCGGCGAGAAGCTGTCCGAGCTGCCGCTGACGCTGCGCAGCGACCCGAACGCGCCGGGCCTGGAGAGCGCGCCGTTCGTGATCGCGCACAGCTCCGGGGACGACGCGTCGGTCTTCGACAACGGCCTGCCGGTCCCCGCGACCGAGTGGATCCGCGACGGGGAGCTGGCCCGGCTGACCACGACCCGGCACACCGCCGGCCTGACCGGCATGCAGCTCTCCCCCGGCTTCGGGAACCTGATCCTCGACGGGGGCGGCGAGAAGTCCCTGGAGGAGATGGTGGCCGGGACCGAGCGGGGTCTGCTGCTGACCTGCCTCTGGTACATCCGCGAGGTGGATCCGGCCACGCTGCTGCTCACGGGGCTGACCCGGGACGGCGTCTACCTGGTGGAGAACGGCCAGGTCGTCGGCGAGGTCAACAACTTCCGCTTCAACGAGTCCCCCGTGGACCTGCTGTCGCGGGCCTCGGAGGCCGGCCGGACCGAGAAGACCCTGCCGCGCGAGTGGAGCGACTGGTTCACCCGGGCCGCGATGCCCGCGCTGCGCATCCCGGATTTCAACATGAGTTCGGTCAGCAAGGGCGTCTGACCGGCCTAGACTGACCGTTGCAACGAAGTGTTGCAATTTCCATCATCCGAAGGAGTCGAGAGACCGTGACGGACATCGTCGACGAACTGAAGTGGCGCGGGCTCTTCGCCCAGTCCACCGATGAAGAAGCGCTGCGGAAGGCCTTCGCGGACGGTCCGGTCACGTTCTATTGCGGCTTCGACCCGACGGCCGCCTCGCTGCACGTGGGGCACCTGGTGCAGGTGCTCACCGTGCGCCGGCTCCAGCTGGCCGGGAACCGGCCGCTGGCGCTGGTCGGCGGGGCCACCGGGCAGATCGGCGACCCGCGGCCGACCGCCGAGCGGACCCTGAACGACCCGGAGACCATCGCGAACTGGGTGACCCGGCTGCGCACCCAGATCGAGCCGTTCCTGTCCTTCGAGGGCGAGAACGCGGCGCTCATGGTGAACAACCTGGACTGGACGGCGGGCATGTCCGCCATCGAGTTCCTGCGGGACATCGGCAAGCACTTCCGGGTCAACAAGATGCTGACGAAGGACTCGGTCGCCAAGCGGCTCGACTCCGACCAGGGCATCAGTTACACCGAGTTCAGCTACCAGCTGCTCCAGGGCATGGACTTCCTGGAGCTGTACCGGCGCTACGGGTGCGTGCTCCAGCAGGGCGGCTCCGACCAGTGGGGCAACCTGACGGCCGGACTCGACCTGATCCACCGCGTCGAGCCGGGAGCGGTGGTGCACGCGCTGGCGACCCCGCTGATGGTCAAGGCGGACGGCACCAAGTTCGGCAAGTCCGAGAGCGGGGCCGTCTGGCTCGACCCGGAGATGACCACGCCGTACGCGTTCTACCAGTTCTGGCTGAACGTGGACGACCGGGACATCTCCACCTACATGCGGATCCTGTCCTTCAAGTCCCGTGAGGAGCTGGAGGCGCTGGAGGCGCAGACCGCCGAGCGGCCGCAGGCGCGTGCCGCGCAGCGGGCGCTGGCGGAGGAGCTGACCACGCTCGTGCACGGCGCCGACCAGTGCGCCGCCGTGATCGCCGCGTCGAAGGCGCTGTTCGGTCAGGGCGAGCTGGCGGAGCTGGACGAGGCCACGCTGGCGGCGGCCCTGTCCGAGCTGCCGCACGCCCGGATCCCGGAGCTGGGCCTGGTCGTGGACCTGCTCGCGGAGACCGGCCTGGTCTCGAGCAAGTCGGCCGCCCGCCGGACCGTGAAGGAGGGCGGCGCCTACGTGAACAACGTGAAGGTCACCGCCGAGGACGCGGTACCGGCCAAGGAGGACCTGCTGCACGGGCGCTGGCTGGTGCTGCGCCGGGGCAAGAAGAACCTGGCGGCCGTCGAGGTCACCGGCGCCTGAGGCCTCGCCTCGTACGACGGCGCACGGAACACGGCGGAGGGGCCGGTTCGGATCCGATGGGTCCGGCCGGCCCCTCCGTCATGATCCGGAGAGCCTCAGGTCATCTGCCGCTTGCGGCCCCGGATCGCTCCGTAGAGCATTTCGCCCAGCCCGACCACGAGGACCGCGCCGGCGAGCTGCAGCAGGTGCCGGGTCCAGTCGATGCCCTTGGTCTCCCCGACGCCGATCCAGGTGGCCACGGCGTTGCCGAGGACCGCGCCGGCGATGCCGAAGAGGGTGGTCAGCCAGAGGGGCTGGTGCTGTTTGCCCGGCAGGATGGCCCGGGCTATCAGCCCCAGCACGAAACCGACGATGATCGCCCACAACCAAGACATGTCGAGCCTCCTCCTGGCGCGTTGTGCGCACGTGGGCCCAGTTTCGGCCCGTCCGGCGTACCGCGCATTTCGGGCACGCCCCAATGGGGGTGCCCCCTCTCCTCGCGGATGCGGGGGCGGCGTACGGTGGGAGGGTCCGGGCCGGGGTGCGCCCGGCGGGCGATCGGGTGGTGGAGCGTGGAACGGACGAAGCGGCAGAAGCGGAACGGGGCCGAGGTGTTCCGGATCACCGGTGCGCGGATGGGCCTCGACGAGGACGTGCGGGGCCGCCAGCGCCGGTACGTGATCTCGATGGGGATCAGGACGCTGTCGGTCATCGCGACCGTGCTGTTGTGGAACGTGCAGCGCCCGGTGGCCATCGTGACGCTCGTCGCGGGAGCCCTGCTGCCGTACGTGGCCGTGGTCATCGCCAACGCGGGGCGCGAGTCGACGCCCTCGCTGCCCTCCCACTTCATCCCCGCTCCGGTGCGGCCGGCGCTGGACGCGGGAAACCTCAAGAAAAGCTCAGATCAATCATGAAGTTCCGGTGCACTGCACCGGGTCCTGCGTGACATACTGCTCACGCGCTCCGCATCCCCCGTCGGAGCGACGGACCGACGCCGGGCAGCTCCCCCCGTGGCTGCTCGGCGTCGCCATTCCGTTCTAATGTGGGCCTGTGACTTCCTCCAGCGCCCCCGGCTCCGACGAGACTCCCACCTGCTCCGCCAAGGGCTGCCGCGACGCGGCCGTGTGGGTCCTGGCGTGGAACAACCCGACGCTGCACACGCCGGAGCGGCGCAAGACCTGGCTGGCGTGTGAGGAGCACCGCGAACACCTCTCCCAGTTCCTGGGGGTCCGCGGTTTCCTCAAGGACGTCGTGAAGCTCGACGAGTGGGTGCAGCCGGAGGGCTCGGAACGCCTGCGCTGACCGCTGCCGCGGTCCGGGTCAGCCGCCGATCGCGGACATCGGGCGGTCGGGCTGCAGGAACGAGGGGTCGTCGAGGCCGGACCCGGCCTTCTTGCCCCACATCGCCACCTTCCACAGCCGGGCGATCTCCTCGTCCGGGGCGCCCGAGCGCAGGGCGGCGCGCAGGTCCGACTCCTCGGTGGCGAACAGGCACGTACGGACCTGTCCGTCGGCGGTGAGCCGCGTACGGTCGCAGGCGCCGCAGAACGGGCGGGTGACGGAGGCGATGACGCCGACGGTGGCCGTGCCGCCGTCGACCACCCAGCGCTCGGCCGGGGCGGAGCCGCGCTCGGCGGCGCCTTCCTCGGTGAGCGTGAAGCGGGTGCGCAGGGACTGCAGGATGTCCCCGGCGGTGATCATGCCGTCGCGCTTCCAGCCGTGCTGGGCGTCGAGCGGCATCTGCTCGATGAAGCGGAGCTCGTACTCGTTCTCCACGGCCCAGGCCAGCAGGTCGGGGGCCTCGTCGTCGTTGAGGCCGGGCATGAGCACGGCGTTGACCTTGACGGGGGTGAGGCCGGCCTCGCGGGCCGCGGCCATGCCCTCGATGACGTCCTTGTGCCGGTCGCGGCGGGTGAGGGTCTTGAAGACCTCGGGGCGCAGGGTGTCCAGGGAAACGTTCACCCGGTCCAGGCCGGCGGCCTTGAGGGCCTGCGCGGTGCGCTTGAGACCGATGCCGTTCGTGGTCAGCGACATCTTGGGGCGGGGCTCCAGGGCCGCGCACTGCTCGACGATCCCGACCAGGCCGGGTCGGAGCAGCGGCTCGCCGCCGGTGAAGCGGACCTCGGTGATGCCGAGCCGGGTGACGGCGATGCGGATCAGCCGGACGATCTCGTCGTCGCTGAGCAGATCGGACTTCCCGAGCCACTGCAGCCCCTCTTCGGGCATGCAGTACGTGCAGCGCAGGTTGCACCGGTCGGTGAGTGAGACGCGCAGGTCAGTGGCCACGCGGCCGTAGGTGTCGAGAAGCACTGTGGGCCCCCTCCCCTGTCCGGATCTAGAGGTACGCGCGATCTTTGGATCTACTTCACGCGTTCTATTTCGAGCCTACGCGACGCCCGTGTCGCGAAGGGGTGCCCAAATGAACGAGACGTAACGTGGCCGCGTCGTAGGGACCTACGACGCGGCCACGCTGGGTGTTCGGATGATGTCAGTGCGCCCCTGTTCCGGTGAGGGAGCGCACCTCCAGCTCGGCGAACTTCTGGGGGTCGGCCTTCTCCTTGGAGAGGACCGTTCCGAGCCAGCCCAGGAAGAAGCCGAGGGGGATCGAGATGATGCCCGGGTTCTCCAGGGGGAACCAGAAGAAGTCCGCGTCCTTGAACATCGAGGTGGGCTTCCCGGAGACGACCGGGGAGAAGAGCACCAGGCCGACCGCCGAGATCAGCCCGCCGTAGATGGACCAGAGCGCGCCCTGGGTGGTGAAGCGCTTCCAGAAGAGGCTGTAGAGGATCGTCGGCAGGTTGGCGGAGGCGGCGACCGCGAAGGCGAGCGCGACGAGCCCGGCGACGTTGAGGTCGCGGGCCAGCGCCCCCAGGCCGATGGCGACGGCGCCGATGACGACCGTGGACCAGCGGGCGGCGCGCACCTCCTCCTTCTCGGTGGCCTTGCCCTTGCGGATCACGTTCACGTACAGGTCGTGGGCGAAGGACGAGGAGGAGGCGAGGGTGAGGCCCGCGACCACGGCGAGGATGGTGGCGAAGGCGACCGCGGAGATCACGGCGAGCAGGACGGCACCGCCGGTGGAGTCCGGGCCTCCGCCGACCGCCTGGGCGAGCAGCGGCGCCGCCGTGTTGCCCGCCTTGTTGGACTTGATGATCTCGGCCCGGTCGAGCAGGGCCGCGGCGCCGAACCCGAGGGCGATGGTCATCAGGTAGAAGGCGCCGATGATGCCGATGGCCCAGTTCACGGACTTCCGTGCGGCCTTGGCGGTGGGCACCGTGTAGAAGCGGATCAGGATGTGCGGCAGGCCGGCGGTGCCCAGGACCAGGGCGATGCCGAGCGAGATGAAGTCCAGCTTCGAGGTGGAGTCCTTGCCGTACTTCAATCCCGGCTCGAGGAACTTCGCCCCCTGTCCGCTGTTCTCCGCGGCCTTGCCCAGCAGGTCGGAGATGTTGAAGTTGAACTTCACCAGCACCAGGAAGGTGATCAGGAGGGTGCCTGCGATGAGCAGGACGGCCTTGACCATCTGGACCCAGGTGGTGCCCTTCATGCCGCCGATGGTCACGTAGACGATCATCAGGACGCCGACCAGCGCGACGATGGCGACCTTGCCGCCGTCGCTGGTGATGCCCAGGAGCAGCGAGACGAGCACGCCGGCGCCGGCCATCTGGGCGAGCAGGTAGAAGATCGAGACCACGATGGTGGAGGTGCCGGCGGCGGTCCGGACGGGCCGCTGGCGCATCCGGTAGGCGAGTACGTCGCCCATCGTGTAGCGGCCGGAGTTGCGCAGCGGCTCGGCGACGAGCAGCAGGGCGACCAGCCACGCCACGAGGAAGCCGATCGAGTAGAGGAAGCCGTCGTAGCCGAAGAGGGCGATGGCTCCGGCGATGCCGAGGAAGGAAGCGGCGGACATGTAGTCGCCGGAGATGGCGAGGCCGTTCTGGAAGCCGGTGAACTGTCGGCCGCCCGCGTAGAAGTCGGCGGCGTCCTTGGTCTGGCGGCCGGCCCAGACGGTGATGATCAGGGTGGCGACGACGAACAGCCCGAACAGGGTGATGATCAGCGGGCGGTGCTCGGAGGCGCCCGCGGCCGTCGTCAGGTGGAGCGCTCCGCTCATTCCGCGGCCTCCATCCGCGCCTTGATGGCCTCCGCCTTCGGGTCGAGCCGGGTGGCCGCGTGCCGCGCGTACAGCCAGGCGATGAGGAAGGTCGTCGCGAACTGGGCGAGGCCGAGCACCAGGGCGACGTTGATGTTGCCGAAGACCTTGGTCCCCATGAAGCCGCCCGCGTAGTTGGACAGCAGGACGTAGAGCAGGTACCAGGCGATGAAGGCCACGGTGAGCGGGAAGGCGAAGGAGCGGTAGGAGCTCCGCAGTTCGGCGAACTCGGCGCTCTGCTGGACGCTCGCGAAATCTTCGGCCGTGGGGCCCGCCAGGGGCGTTCCCGCGCTGCCCGGCGGCGGCGCTGCTTCGGTGGTCACGGGGGGATCTCCTTGTGACGCGGGTGCGGTGGGGACGACGGACAAAACAACCTCCGTGTGGGGGGCCGGTGGTGCTGAGCCCCCCTGTCAACGGCACGTACGGCGTGTCGGGACGGTTCAACACCCATGGATTCTTCGGATTCCGATTTCTCGAACTGATGGCGTAGGGACGAACGGCAGCGCTAGGTTCGCTTGTCATGAACCCGTCCGACGCGACCGCGTGCGGACGGCTTTTCCAAAGATGATCTGGAGAACCCATGGCTCATCTGGGATCCGTCCGCCGGCGCGCCCTCGCCGTGCCGGTCGGCCTGGCGCTCACCGCCTCGCTCGCCTTCCTGCCCTCGGTCGCGGCCTCCGCCGCACCGCTCGGCACCACGGCGGACGCGGCGACGGCCTCGAAGCCCACGGCCTCCGGGCCCGAGCTGTCGTACGTGGCGAACCTGAACGCGTACGCCACGGTGAAGGCGGCGAAGAAGGCCGTCGAGCGGGCCGGTGGAACGGTGGTGACGGCCTATGAGCAGATCGGGGTCGTCGTCGCACATTCCCAGAACCCGGACTTCGCCGGGCAGCTGCGCGCCCAGCGCGGTCTGTTCGTGTCGGTCGGCGCCACCCGGACGGCCCCGATGCAGGCGGTGCAGACCACCGAGGAAGGCACGACACAGCGGTTGAGCGCGGCGGACGCCGCCAAGGCCGCGGCGCTGGCCCAGGAGGGTCAGGAGCCGCTGGAGCCCAACCAGTGGGACCTGCGGACGATCAAGGCCGACGAGGCTCACAAGATCAACGATGGCAGTCGGAACGTCACCGTGGGCATCATCGACACGGGGGTGGACGACACCCACCCCGATCTCGCCCCGAACTTCTCCAAGGGCCAGTCGGCCAACTGCGTCGGCGGTGTCGCGGACACCACCGAGGGCGCCTGGCGTCCGTACCCCGACGGCAGCGACCACGGCACGCACGTGGCCGGCACCATCGGCGCCGCGCGCAACGGCCTCGGCATCAGCGGTGTCGCACCGGGCGTGAAGATCGCCGCGATCAAGGTGAGCGAGCCCGGGACCAGCCTCTTCTACACCGAGGCAGTCGTCTGCGGCTTCATGTTCGCCGCCGAGAAGGGGATCGAGGTGACCAACAACAGCTACTACGTCGACCCGTACCTCTTCAACTGCAGGACCGACGACGACCAGAAGGCGCTGGTGGAGGCCATCGGCCGGGCCACGAAGTACGCCGAGCGCAAGGGCACGCTCCACGTGGCCTCGGCCGGCAACTCCAACCAGGACCTGGCGGCCGACTCCCTCGTCGACGAGAGCAGCCCGAACGACACCACCCCGGTGCCGCGCACCATCGACCCGAGCGTCTGTCTGGACCTGCCCACGCAGCTGCCGGGCGTGGTCAGCGTCTCGGCCACCGGCGACAAGGGACTGCGCTCGTACTACTCCAGCTACGGCCTCGGGGTCGTGGACGTGGCCGCCCCCGGCGGCGACAGGTGGCAGGTCCCGGCCACCCCCGACGCGAACGGACGCGTGCTGTCGACCGTCCCGGGCGGCGGCTACGGCTACAAGCAGGGCACCTCGATGGCCGCCCCGCACGTCGCGGGCGTCGCGGCGCTCCTCAAGAGCGCCCACCCGGGGGCCACGCCCTCCCAGCTGCAGGCCATGCTCAAGGCGCAGTCCACGAAGGCGGCCTGCCCGACGCAGATCTACGACGCCGCGGGCGCGCTGGTCGACGCCACCACCTGCAAGGCCAAGTGGGGCCAGACGGGGTACTACGGATACGGCGTGATCGACGCGCTCAAGGCCGTGAAGTAGCCCTGCGGCACGAGCGGAGGACGTGAGCGGACGGACGGAACGGGCCGGGCGGGGATCACCCCGCCCGGCCCGTGCGTTCGACAGGTCAGGGCTTGATCAGCACCTTGAGCGCGCTGCGGTCGTCCATCGCGCGGTAGCCGTCCGGGACCTCGTCCAGCGACACGGCCCGGTCGAAGACTGGCGACGGGTCGATCGCGCCGCTCAGCACGTCATCCAGCAGCTCCGGGATGTACGCCCGGACCGGGGCCACGCCACCGCGCAGGGTGATGTTGCGGTCGAACATCACGCCGAGGTCGAGGCCGGTGCCGCTGCCGTGCGGGACGCCGACGTAGCCGACGGCCCCGCCGTCGCGGGTGATGTTCACGGCGGTGCGCATCGACTGCTCGGTGCCGACCGCCTCGATGACCGCGTGGGCGCCCCGGCCGCCGGTGAGCTCGCGCACGGCCGCCTCCGCGGCCTCACCGCGCTCGGCGACGACGTCGGTGGCCCCGAAGAGCCTGGCTATGTCCGTACGGACGGTGTGGCGGCCCAGTGCGATGATCCGCTCGGCGCCCAGGCGCTTCGCGGCGAGGACACCGCACAGGCCGACCGCGCCGTCACCGACGACGGCGACCGTGGAGCCCGGGCGGACCCCCGCGCCCAGCGCGGCGTGGTGACCGGTGCCCATGACGTCGGAGAGCGCGAGCAGACCGGTCAGCAGGTGGTCGTCGGAGACGGCCTCGGCGGGCAGCTTGACCAGGGTGCCGTCGGCGTGCGGGACGCGGACGGCCTCGCCCTGGCCGCCGTCGTGGCCGACCGAGCCCCAGAAACCGCCGTGGTCGCAGGAGGTGAACAGGCCCTCCTTGCAGTACTCACACGTGCCGTCCGACCACATGAAGGGCGCGACGACCAGGTCGCCGGCGCGCAGGCCGGACACGGCGGAGCCGGTCTCCTCGACGATGCCCAGGAACTCGTGGCCGATGCGCTGGCCGGGCTGGCGCTCGGCCTCGCCGCGGTAGGCCCACAGGTCGCTGCCGCAGATGCAGGCGCGCAGGACACGGACGACGGCGTCCTCGGGGCGCTGGATCGCAGCGTCGGGCACCTCCTCCACACGGATGTCGTGCGGGGCGTGGATGACGGTGGCGCGCATGGTGGTGCAGTCCTCCGGCTCGGGGTTGTTCAGTCTTGTACGACTGAGGACCGTCCTACGGTACGCCTGCTTCCCGGGTGGCTGTCGAACCGGTGGCCAGGAGGTACTGGGCGGCCAGGTAGGTGGCCATGATCCAGAAGTCCGGGCGGGGCAGCTGGGGCCATTCGGCGACCCCGGAGGCGATGAGGGTGTCGGAGAGCAGGAACAGCGCCCCGCCGATCCCGGCCCGCAGACCGAGGGCGCTGGAGCGGAACGCCATGGCGGTGAGCAGCAGGCTGTAGCCGGCGACCGGGATCCGCAGGTCGGCCGGCAGGTCGGACCAGAGCAGGGCGACGGTCCCGAGGAGGGCGAGTGCGTACGCGCCCCCGAGCAGCGGGTTCGCGGGCCGCTTGCCGAAGAGGACGAGGTAGCAGACGTGCCCGACGGCGAAGGAGCCCATGCCGACGAGGAAGGCGGGCTCGGCGTCGAAGAGCAGGGCCAGGTCCCCGCCCCAGCCGAACAGCAGGGCGGCGACCAGCAGCCGGGGCGCGCCGCGGGTGATCACGTAGGTGACGAGCAGCGGCATCAGCAGCGGTTTGGCGATGAGGTGCCCGAGGTGCCAGTCGGCCAGCAGCGAGACGAGGTCGACGGCGGTGGCCGCGGCGAAGGCCGCGAGGGCGAGGCGGCCGAGGCGGTCCCGGCCGCCCGGCGCGCGGCCGGCGGCCCAGGAGGGGGCCGGGCGTTCGGGGGACGGTGCGGTGCTCACGCGGTGGTCTCCCGTACGGAGGTCCGGGCGTCGGCGGCGGCGTCCACGGCGGGGGCCTGGGCTTCGGCGGAGGCGGCGGCGGGGGCTTCGGCGGGGGCGGGGGCTCCGGCGGGGGCGGGCTGCCAGCCGGGGCCGCGGAAGACCCGTCCGGCGCGCTCGCGCCAGTTCGCGGCGGCGCGCACGTCCCGCGCGATGGCCGCGTACTCGTGGGTGGCCACGCGCAGCGGGTTGTGGGTGCCGATGTTCTTGGTGAGCCCGTAGACGGGCCGCTCCGTCTCCCCCACCCAGGAGCCGAACATCCGGTCCCAGACGATCAGGATCCCGCCGAAGTTGCGGTCCAGGTATCCGCCCTGCGAGGCGTGGTGGACGCGGTGGTGGGAGGGGGTGTTGAAGACGTACTCGTAGGCGCGGGGCAGCTTGCCGATGCGCTCGGTGTGGACCCAGAACTGGTAGAGGAGGTTGAGTCCGTAGCAGAACGGGATCGCCGCGGGATGCACGCCGAGGGCCACCATCGGCAGGTAGAACCACCAGGTGGTGGCGCTGGTCCAGGGCTGGCGCAGGGCGGTGGTGAGGTTGAACCGCCGGCTGCTGTGGTGCACCACGTGGCAGGCCCACAGGATGCGGATGACGTGGTGGAGCCGGTGCTGCCAGTAGTAGAGGAAGTCCTGCGCGAGCAGCATCAGCAGGGCGGTCCACCACAGGAACGGCACCCGCAGCGGGGTGAGTTCGTAGACCGCGGTGAAGACGGCGACGACCGGGATCTTCCACAGCAGGTCGAAGCCGATGCTGCCGAGCCCCATGGTGATGCTCGTGGCCGCGTCCTTGGTGTCGTACCCGGCCGCGTCGTCGTCGGGATGGATCCGGTAGCTCACCACCTCCAGGACGGTGAGCAGCACGAAGGCCGGTATGGACCACAGCACGACATCGGGCAGGTTCGGCATGAGCGCACCATAGAGGCGCCTCCGGGGACACCGCTAGAGGTTGTTACCGATCGGTATCCATCGGGGTTACCGATGGTTCGCGAGATGATGTCCAGCCGAGGGGAGGCTGCGGAATGACGGGTATCGAGACGGTTCTCTTACGGGTCGCGGGGACGGCGGCGAGCACCCTGCTGAAGTCCCTCCTGGCCCGCGCCCCGGGTGCGGGCCTGACCCCGGCCCCGGCCCGCCCGGCGCAGCCCTGGCGCCGGCCGCCGGCCGAGCTGGGCGAACGGGAGATGCGCCGCCTGGCGGACACCTTGGCGGCCCGCCTGGCCGACGCCACCGCCCGCCTCCCGGAGCACGAACGACTGGCGGCACTGGACGCGGTGGCCGATTCCTTCGCCGCGCTCGGCCCGCTGGGCGCGGAGGCCCTGTACTCGGCGGACCTCGACCCGGCGGCCCTGGCGGCGGCCGTGCCCCCGCCGCCGGCCGGTCTCGCCCCGGCGGCCGAGGCCCTGTACGGGCGACTGGTCCGGCTGTGCTGCGAGCACGCGGTGGAGCACGTGACGACCCTGCCGGGCTTCGGGGCCCGGACCGATGTGGAACTGGTGCGGCGCACCGGGGAGCTGGCGCGCGCGGTGGACCGCCTCGGCGCCGCCAATGACGGCACGGCGTACGCCTTCGAGGAGCGCTACGCCGAGTACATCGCCCGGACCCACGGCCGCCTCCGACTCTTCGGCCTCACCCTCAGCCGCTCCCGCCAGGAGTTGCCGCTGGACGTGGCCTACATCAGCCTCGCGGTCAGCAGCGAGCAGCTGCTGCTGCCGGGCGAGCCGGAGGTGCACCAGACCCCCGTGCGGGCGGAGCAGGCCCTCGCCTCGGCCGACCGGGTCCTGCTGCGCGGCCCGGCGGGCTCGGGCAAGAGCACGCTGGTGCAGTGGCTGGCGCTCAACGCGGCGCGGCGGACCGACGGGCCGTGGAGCACGTGCGTCCCGTTCGTGCTCCGGCTGCGCTCCTTCACCGCGCCGGGCACCCTGCCGCTGCCGGAGGACTTCCTGCGCGCCGGCGGCGTCCCGCTTTCGGCCCCGCCCGGCTGGGTGGAGGACCTCATGCTCAGTGGACGGGCGCTGGTTCTGGTCGACGGTGTGGACGAGGTCCCGCATCGGCTGCGCGGTCGCACGGAGGCCTGGCTGCGCTCGCTCGTCTCCGCCTTCCCGAAGGCCCGGTACGTGGTCACCACCCGCCCGTCCGCGGTCCCGGAGGACTGGCTCTCGGGCATCGGCTTCGCCACACAGTCGATGCTGGCGATGGAGCAGAGGGACATCCGCGCCTTCGTCGCACACTGGCACGCGGCGGCCCGCTCGGAGGGGCAGGAGGTGGACGCGTACGAGGCCTCACTGCTGGAAGCGGTCGCCTCCCGGCGGGACCTGGCCCGGCTGGCCACCAATCCACTGATGTGCGCACTGCTCTGCGCCCTGAACCAGGACCGGCGCATGCAGCTGCCCCGGGCCCGCAAAGAGCTGTACGACGCGGCGCTGGACATGCTGCTGGTCCGCCGGGACACGGAGCGGGAGATCAGTGGGGTCGAGGGGGTGTACCTGACCCGGGACGAGCAGATCTCGCTGCTCCAGCGGCTCGCGTACTGGCTGATCCGCAACGGGCAGCTGGAGGCGGGCCGCGACGAAGCCGTGGAACTCCTCGGCAAATGGCTCGAATCCATGCCTCAGGTACGGGCGCAGGGCGGCGCGGAGCAGGTCTTCACCCACCTGCTGATCCGAAGCGGCCTGCTCCTGGAGCCGGTACCGGGCTCGGTGATCTTCGTCCACCGCACCTTCCAGGACTACCTGGGAGCCAAAGCGGCCGTGGAGTCCAGGGACTTCGGTGTGCTGGTGAAGAACGCCCACGACGACACCTGGGACGACGTGGTCCGCATGGCGGTGGGCCACGCCCGCCCCGACGAGCGCAGCCGCCTGCTGCGGGGCCTGATGCGGCGGGCCGACAAGGTCAAGGGGGTCCGGAACCGGCTGATCCTTCTCTCGGTGACCTGCCTGGAACACGCCCCGGAGCTTGACCGGGAGGTCGGGGTGGCTGTCATGGACCGTACGTTGGAGTTGCTGCCGCCGCGCGGCCCGGAGCAGGCTGAGGAGTTGGCCGGGGCGGGCGAATTGGTCCTGGACCTGCTGCCGTCCCCGGCGGACGGGCCGAGCGAGCTGGAGGTGGCGGGGACCATCCGTACAGCGGCCCTGCTGGGCGGGGAGCGCGCCCTGTCGGTGATTCGCCGGTTCCGCGAGGAGACCCGCCCGAGGGCGACGCAGGAACTCGACGACGCCTGGGGCCGCTTCGACACCCGCAGGTACGCCGAAGCGGTGCTCGCCGATGCCAGCCTGGGCTCCGGGGTGCTGTCGTTGCGCACGGCCGAGCAACTCGCCTGCCTGGAGGGGCTCGGCCAGTTCGAACGCCTGCGGCTGTTCGACGTCCGGCAGGTCCCCTCCGAGATCGCCCGGCGGGAACGACTGCGGGAGCTGTACGTGCTGGACTCCCCCCGGTTGACTGACATCGGGCCGCTGGCGGCGCTGCGGGAGCTGGAACACCTCAGCCTGCACTGCCCGGGCCTGTCGGACCTGGGGCCCCTGGCCGGGATCCCGCTCAAGCACCTGTTCACCATCGGCAGCCGCCACGTCGAACTGAACGTCCTGGAGCGACTGCCCGGCCTGTTGTCTCTAGGACTCGGCGGGACGGGCGGGCACCGGTCCGTACGAGAGCTTCCGGGGGAGCAGTCTCTGACCGGCCTGTGGCTCAACGAGGGGACGGAGTCCATGTCCCTGGACGGACTGGAGCGCTGGCCCGAACTGGGCTTCCTGAGCATCGCGGGGAAGCGGCAAGGACGTGAGCTGCGGGAACTGGAGCGGGCACCGGACCTCACCCGGCTGCAGATGATCCACCAGCACGAGCTCGACCCCCGGGACGTGCTGCGGTTCCCGCGGCTGAGGACGCTGTGGCTCGCCGACTGCCGGCTCACCTCCGCCCCCGACGTCTGGCGGGAGCTGACCGGCCTGACCACCCTCACCTTCAGTGCCTGCGGCACGGTCGACCTCACAGAGCTCGCGGGGCTGCCGGAGCTGACCGTCCAGGTGTACCGCGGCACGGAGATCCTCGGCGCCCACCTGTTCCCGCCGGAGCGGATCACCTGCCTGCAGTGATCCACTCCGGCGGGAACTGCGCTACCAGACCCGGACCGAGCCCCCCTTGGCGAAGGCCGGGCTGGTGGCTTGCGGTGGGGTGTGCGTCAGGGGTTCGGCTATCTCCGAGACCAGGGGGCCGTGCTTGGCCGCGAGGGGGTCCAGGAGGGTGAGGTCGAAGCCGTAGACGCGGGCCGCGTTGCCGCCGGCCATCGCCGCGACCTCCTCGCGCGGGAGGCCCGCGTAGGCGATGCGGAGGCCTTCGCGGGAGAAGGGGGTGGTGCCCTCGTCGTGCGGGTAGTCGCTGCCCCACATGATCTTGTCGAGGCCGATCCGGTCCCGGAGCGGGACCTCGTGGGGGCGCATGAAGCTGGCGCCCACGAAGCAGTTCTCCCGCCAGACCTCGCTCGGGCCGCTGCCCATCGACTCCGCGAGGCCCGCCCCGAACTTGGCCTCCGCCGTGGCCGAGGCCGCGACAAGGCGGCCGTGGTAGTAGTCCAGCATCTCCAGCACGCCCGGGATCCAGCCGGATCCCTGCTCCGTCAGGACCAGTTTGAGGCCCGGATGGCGGCGGAAGGCGCCGCCGAAGATGAGGTGCCACAGGGCGCGGTGCGAGAACCACGTGGTCTCCACCATGAAGACCGCGCGGGCGGCCGGTTCGTCGCCCAGCGGCGGCGACGCCGAGCCGCCGTGGTGGTTTACCGGGACGTCCAGCTCGTCGCAGACCGCCCAGATGGGGTCGTACGCCGCCGAGTAGAGCTCCGGGACCGGCGATCCGGGCGGGACGCCGGGCAGCAGGACGCCGCCCGTGAGGCCCGCCTCCTTCGTGCGGCGGATCTCCTTCACCGCCGCGTCCACGTCGTTCAGCAGGATCTGCACCACGCCCGCACGCCGGCCCGGCGCGTCCGCGCAGAAGTCCGCCAGCCAGCGGTTGTGGGCCTGGAGGCCGGCCCAGCGCATCTCGTACTCGGCGGCCGTCGGCGGCTGCGCCATCAGCGAGGCCTTGGGGAAGAACGGCGGGATGGTGTTGGGGAAGACGACCTCGGCGACGATGCCGTCCGCCTCCAGCTCCGCGAGGCGCCGCGCCGAGTTCCAGTTGCGGTCCGCCGTGTCCGCGAGGAGGTCCTCGTACGGGTTCACGTAGCCGGCGGCCCAGGCGTCGAAGTCGTCGTGGTACCGCTTCTCCAGGTACGGCTTGTAGTCCAGCAGGTCGGCGCCCGCGTGGCAGTCCGCCGAGATGACCGTGTAGCGGTCCTGGTCGTCCGTCATCACGAGACCCCCAGTACCGGGAAGTCGCCGCCTGTGAGCCAGTGGCGGCCCGTCTCGCGGGAGCGGGCCCAGGAGGCCGCCACCGCCGCCTGGTCCGGGGACTGGCCCAGCTCGGCCGGGGTGGGGCCGATCCGACGGGCGACGGGAGCGAGCTTCTCCGTGTCGAAGCCGAAGACCTCGGCCGCCGCGAGGCCGAGCATCCGGCGGGTCTCGTCGACCGGGATGTCGTGGAAGGTCTTGCGCAGCCAGTTCCGGGTGTCGGGCCAGGTGCCTTCCGGGTGCGGGAAGTCCGAGCCCCACAGGATGTTGTCCACGCCGATCTCGTAGCGCTGGGCGAGTTCGCGCCGTTTGGTGTTCGTCGCGCAGACGAAGACCTGGCGGTCCAGGTACTCGCTCGGCGGCCGCTTCAGTTCCTCGAACGGGGAGAGCTTCTTGCCGCCGTGCGCGCCGAGGTAGAGCCGGTCCATGAACCACAGCTGGTTCGGCAGCCACCAGCACCCGGATTCGGCCACGCCGAACTTGAGGCCCGGGTGGCGCTCGAAGACCCCCGACCAGAGCAGGAACCACAGCGGGCGGGCCGGCCACCAGGTGACCTCGGAGACGAAGATGCCCAGGTGGTCGCCGTACTCGTGGCGCGGCGAGGACCCGGAGTGGGTGACGATCGGCATCCGCGTCTCGGCCGCCGCCGCCCACACGGGGTCGTAGCGGCGGTCGTGGTAGGGCGCCTTGTCCACCCACATGGCGGGGATCATCAGCGCGCCCAGCCCGGACTCCTTGGCCCGGTGGATCTCGGCGACGACCTTCGACGGTTCGCCCGTGATGGGGAGCAGGGCGACCCCGCAGTGGCGCTCGGGGTTCTCCGAGACGAACTCCGCCAGCCAGCGGTTGTGGGCCTGCGCGCCCGCCATGCCGAGCTCGGGGTCCTGGTCGCCGGAGAGGCCGAGGCCCACTCCGAAGGGGGCTGCGGTCTGGCTGTCGACGGCGTCCGCGTCGGGGAAGACGACCTCGGCGGCCACGCCGTCGCCGTCGAGTTCCTTCAGCCGCTGCCCGGTGTCCCAGCCGCCCCGCAGGCCTTCCTCGTGGTCGTGGAACCACTTCTCGGCGAAGGCCTCGTTGCGGACGCCGAGCCGGGTGGCTTCCGCGCGGCGGGCGTCGCGCTCGCCGAGGAACTCGTCGAACTGGGGGTGGAAGCGGGAGTCGAGGTAGGGCCGGTACTGCTCCGTGGGCAGGCCCGCGTGGCAGTCGGAGGAGATGATCAGGTACGGGTCTTCGTACGGTGTGTCACTCGCTATGTCACTCACGACGAACGCCCCTCAGTCGAGGATGAAGCTTTCCAGGTAGGCGGGGTTGGCACGGTCGAGCATCGACTGCGACCGGGCCCGGATCTGCCGGTCGCTGTGCTCACTGGCCGGGAGCATCCAGAAGCGGTCGGCGCGGATGCCGTCGAGGACGTGCTCGGCGACGTCCTCGACGGGGGTGAAGTCCACCTGGTGGCCGGCCTGCCTCATGGCGGCCTCGTACTGGTCGAGGCTGCGGTACGGGGACTTGCGCGGCCGCTCCTTCGCGTACCGCTCGGGCCGGTTGCGGTGCGACTCCCACAGTCCGGTGCGCAGCATGTGCGGTCCGGGGAAGAGGACGGAGGCCCCGACGGCGGCGCCCTCCGCCTTGAGGTGGGCGTAGAGCGACTCGGTCATGGTGACCACGGCCGCCTTGGTGACGGCGTAGACGGAGGCGGTGGGCAGGGGGGCGATGCCGCCGTCGCCGGAGGAGGTGTTGACGACGTGACCGGGCGCGCCGCCCGCGATCATGCGGGGGACGAAGGCCTGGATGCCGTGGAAGACGCCCCACACGTTGACGGAGAAGGCCCATTTCCAGTCGTTGGGCTCGTGCTCCCACATCCGGCCCTCGGCGCCGGAGCCGACGCCCGCGTTGTTGCACAGCACGTGCACGGCGCCGAAGCCCTCGTACGCCGCGTCGGCCAGCGCGGTCACGGAGTCGCGGTCGCTGACGTCGACGAGCCGTGCGAGCACCTGGGCCCCGTCCGCGGTGAGCTCGTCGGCGGCCTTGCGCAGGGCGCCCTCCTCCACGTCGGCGAGGACCACCTTGAGTCCCTCGGCGGCGAAGCGGCGGGCCATCGCGAGGCCGATGCCACTGGCGGCTCCGGTGACGACGGCCACCTGTCCGGGTTCGATCCGCATGTCAGCCCCTCCCCCCTGACGATCCCTCCGGGGGCGCGTCGAGGATCTGCATCGGGTCGTCGTATCGCTGGTGGATGTACGGGAGGAGGGCCTGGGCGCTGACCCGTTCGACGACGCGGCCCTTCTGGTCGGTGGTCTTCTCGCCGATGGTGATCTCCACGATCCGGCGGACGGGGAGGTCGGCGATGGGGTCGAACATCGACTCGCGCAGGACGATGTCCCCGGTGATGTGCTCCAGCTTGCGGACCTTCTCGTTGCGCGTGCAGTGGACGAGGACCGGGTCGGCGTCGAAGCCCGAACCGTCCACTGCCGGAAGGAACTTGAAGTAGAAGTCGGTCTTCTGGGTGGGCTCGGGCAGCGGCAGCGCGCGGTCCACCGCCCCGCGCACCTCGACGAAGGCGATCCCGTGCCGGGCGAGGACGGCCCGCACGACGAGGCCGTCGCGCTCCACGGTGACCTCGCCCAGCTTCTTCGGCTCGCCGAAGACCTCGCGGCCGCCGATCAGGGCGCGCTCGTGGGTCATCGGCATGACCAGCGGGTACCAGCCCTCGACCCCGCCGTGCTGGGCGGCGACGGCCACCGAGCCGGCGCCGAGCGGGTAGCCGGGCAGGTCGACCTTGCTGATGTTGGCCCGTACGAGGGGCCGGTCGGCCGGCTTGAGGGGCGGCGGCAGGACCGCCGCCACGACGTCGGGGTCGCTCTCCCAGACGGCCACCACGCCGGTGGACCAGATGTCGGGGAGCTTGGAACTCTTCTCGCGCGACGCCGCGATCTCGGCCTCGGTCCGCGCTCCGTACCGTACGCGTGCCATGTGTCGCCCCATCCCTCGTCATTGAGCGGAATCGGTTCTGTAACACAGTTACACCGCCTTGGATAAAGGGTAAAGACCCGTGCACGGACTGGAACTGACACTCCGACAGATCGGCGGCCCGCAGCCATGGCCAGATCAACGCTGACCCGTGACGAGGTGCTGGACGCCGCCGCGTCCCTGGTCAAGCAGCACGGTCCGGCCGCCCTCACCATGCGCAAGCTCGCCGCCGAACTGGGCACCGCGGTGACGTCCATCTACTGGCACGTCGGCAACCGCGAATCGCTGCTCGACGCCCTCGTCCGGCGGACCGTGGAGGAGATGGGCGCGATCAGGCCCGTCGGCCGCACCCCCGCCGACCGCATCCAGTCGGTGGCCCGGACCCTGCGCCGCGAACTGCGCGAGCGCCCGCACCTGATCGCGATGGTCCACGAGCGCGGCCTCACCGAGCGGATGTTCCTGCCCGCGCAGCAGGCGCTCGTCCACGAGGTGCACGCCGCGGGACTGCGCGGCGCCCGCGCGGCCGACGCGGTGCGCGCGATCCAGTTCCAGATCGTCGGCTTCCTGCTCGTCGAGCGCAACCGTGAGCGCTCCCCCGCCCAGTCCCCGGCCGAGAGCGAGCTCTGGGACCCGGCCGCGGCCCCCCACGACCCGGCCCTCGCCCGCGCCCTGGCCCGCCCGGCCGACCCGGAACGCCTGTTCCTGCTGTCCGTACGCGCCCTGACGGCCTCCCTGCTGAAACCCGGATCGTGAGCGCCGGCGAACCGGCCGCGCAGCCGGGCCGAAGAGGCATCGCGGCAACGGCTGTCAGTCGGGGCCGATATCCTCTGTGACCATGCTCGACGACCGTACGACCGCAGAGACGACGTGGCCGACCGCCTACCCACAGGGGTACGCGGTCGTCGACGTGGAGACGACCGGGCTCGCCCGCGACGACCGGATAGTCTCCGCCGCCGTCTACCGGCTCGACGCGCAGGGCAATGTCGAGGACCACTGGTACACCCTGGTCAACCCGCAGCGGGACCCGGGACCGGTGTGGATCCACGGGCTGACGAGCGAGGTGCTCGCCGGAGCCCCGCTGTTCAAGGACATCGCCGAGGAGTTCGCCGGCCGCCTCGCGGACCGGGTGCTGGTCGCGCACAACGCCATCTTCGACTGGCAGATGATCGCCCGGGAGTACGCGCGGGCCGCCGAGACCGCGCCGGTCCGTCAGCGGCTGTGCACCATCGCCCTGTCGAAGGAACTGAACCTCCCGCTGCCCAACCACAAGCTGGAGTCGCTCGCCGCGCACTTCGGCGTGGTCCAGCAGCGCGCCCACCACGCGCTCGACGACGCCCGGGTGCTGGCGGAGGCCTTCCGCCCGTCGCTGCACGCGGCCGCGGAGGGCGGCGTACGGCTGCCCCTGCTGGAGTGCCGGCCGCTGACGGAGTGGTCGGACTCGGCCGCCGCCCCGCGCGTGGGGTACCAGTCCTCGTACCGGGGCAGCGGCTGGCGGCCCTCGCGCAAGCGACCGCCGTGCCCGCACCCCAATCCGGGGCGCTACAAGGACGGCGAGCCGCTGAAGCAGGGCATGCGGATCGCCTTCTCCGGTGACACCTCGGTGGAGCGGGAGCTGCTGGAGGACCGCGCGGTCGAGGCGGGTCTGCACATCGCGACGAGCGTGTCGCGGCTCACCAGTCTCCTGGTGACGAACGACCCCGACTCGGCGACGTCGAAGACGGTCAAGGCGAAGTCCTTCGGCACGCCGGTCGTCGACGAGGCCGCCTTCACCCAGCTGCTGCGGGACGTGGCCCCGGCCGAGTGCTGAGCCCGAGGGCCGGGACGGGAACGGGGACGGGGGCCGGGACGGGGAAGTGCCGTTGCGCCGGCCGGGTGCAGGCGCGGCGACTCACCCCGCTGGATCTTGTTCCGCTCCCCCGCCGTGCGCAGCATTCGGCGCATGGCACGTTGTGAGGTCTGCGGAAACGATTACGGCATGTCCTTCGAGGTGCACGCGCAGGGCGCCGTGCACGTCTTCGACTGCTTCTCCTGCGCCATCCACCGCATGGCGCCCGTCTGCGAGCACTGCCGGGTCTCGATCATCGGGCAGGGCGTCGAGGTCTCGGGGCAGTGGTTCTGCGGGGCGCACTGCGCCCGCGCGGAGGGGAAGGTGGGCATCGTCGACCGCGTCTGACTCCCACCTCCTCCCCCACGTCCTCCCCCTCGCCCCGCCCCCGATCCCGTACCCCGTGACCCCGGACGGCCACCCGGCCGCCGGGGTCCTCCGCGCTGGGGGTACCGTCGTGGGCGTGTACCGCTTTGTGCTGACCCGGCAGTGGGTGTGCCTCACCCTCATCACCCTCGCCCTCATCCCCGTGATGATCAAGCTGGGGTTCTGGCAGTACCACCGCCATGAGCACCGGGTCGCGCAGAACCAGCTGATCGAGGCGAACCTGCGGGCCGAGCCGGTCCCCATGACCGAGGTCACCTCCCCCGGCCACCGGGTCCCCCGCGCGGACTTCTGGCGTGCGGTCACCGCGACCGGCACGTACGACTCCGCGCACGAGGTCGTCGTACGGATGCGCACCGACAACGACGACAAGGTCGGCTTCCACGTCCTGACCCCGCTGGTCCTCTCCGACGGCCGGGTGGTGCTGGTCAACCGGGGCTGGGTGCCGGGCGGCGACGACCCCCGCGCCTACCCGCCGGTGCCGGCCGCGCCCTCGGGCGAGGTCACCGTCACCGGCCGGCTGAAGGCCGACGAGACGAGCGGCGGCAGCGGCATCAAGGACCGCAAGGGCCTGCCGGACCGCCAGGTCATGCTGATCAACAGCGCGCAGCAGGCGGAGTACCTGGGCAAGCCGGTCCTCGGCGGGTACCTGGAGCTCACCGCCCCCTCCCCCGAGGCCGGCCCCGAGACCGTCGCCGATCCCGACCACGACTCGATCGGTCCCCACATGGCGTACGCCGTCCAGTGGTGGCTGTTCGCGGCCGCGGTGCCGGTCGGCTGGGTGGTCCTCGTGCGGCGGGAGAAGCGCGACCGCGAGGAAGCGGCGGCCAAGGCCGAAGCCGTCGAACAGGAGCCCGCGACGGCGTAGCGTGTCGGCATGGATCTTGGACTGAAAGACCGTGTCTACATCGTCACCGGGGCCACGCGCGGCCTCGGTTTCGCCTCCGCCCGGGAACTGACCGCCGACGGCGCGAAGGTCCTCGTGACGGGCCGGGACGAGAAGCGGGCGGCCGACGCCGCCTCCGAGCTCGGCCCGAACGCCGTGGGTGTGGCGGCGGACAACTCCGACCCGGCGGTGGCCGGGCGGCTCGTCGCCACCGCGCGCGAGCGCTTCGGCCGATTCGACGGCATCCTCATCAGCGTCGGCGGCCCGGCCCCCGGTTTCGCGGCCGACAACACCGACGAGCAGTGGTCGGCGGCCTTCGAGTCGGTCTTCCTGGGCGCGGTACGCCTCGCGCGGGCGGCGGCGGCCGAGCTGGGCGAGGGCGGGGTCATCGGCTTCGTCCTGTCGGGCTCGGTCCACGAGCCGATCCCCGGGCTGACCATCTCCAACGGCCTGCGCCCGGGCCTGGCGGGCTTCGCGAAGTCCCTCTCGGTGGAGCTCGGCCCGCGCGGGATCCGGGTGATCGGCCTGCTCCCGGCGCGCATCGACACCGACCGCGTACGGGAGCTCGACGCGCTCGGCGGTGACGCCGACGCGGCCCGCGCCGGGAACGAGTCCCGGATCCCGCTGCGGCGTTACGGCGCCCCGGAGGAGTTCGGCCGCACGGCGGCCTTCCTGCTGTCCCCGGCCGCCTCGTACCTGACGGGCATCATGCTCCCGGTCGACGGCGGCTCCCGCCACGGCTTCTGACCCCGCGTGGGGCTCCGGGCCCGGCCTAAGTGACCCGCTGCGCCCGGTGTGACGCCACCTTGAGGCGGGCCTCCGTCGGCAGTTCGGCAAGGCCCGCCGAGGTACGGGCGTGGGTCAGGACCGGGCCGGCCACGGCGGCCAGCGTGTCGGCGGGGACCGCGTGGGGTTCCAGTTCCAGCGCGACCCGCAGTGCGGGCGAGCCGCGCCGCCCGCGCAGCGCGACCCGGCAGCCGGCGACGCCTTCCAGCGCGCCGGCCTCCGCGGCCACCGCCGCCTCCAGCGCGCGCCCGCGCAGCAGGGCGAAGGCTCCGTCCCCGGTGTCCACGACCACCGCGGGCAGCCGCGGGCGCCTCAGCTGGGACAGCAGCCACCACAGGGCCAGCAGTACGACCACGCCGAGCCCGGCGAGCACCGCCCACCACCACCATCCGTCGGCGTGCCAGTACCGGTGCCTCGTCTGGGCCGTCAGCAGCGGCGCGTGCCGCCCGTGCAGCGGCCACCAGCCCATCAGCAGCACGATGCCGGCCGCCAGCAGGACCGCTCCGGCCACCGCCAGCAGGATCCGGTTCACCACCGCGAGCATCCCGCTCACCTCCTGACCCGTACGCGCGCCCGCGGCGGGTGCGCGAGGCCCAGCTCCTCGATGCCGACGGCGAGCACGGCGTCCAGGTCGGCCCGTACGTCGTCCAGCTCGCGGAAGTGCGAGGTGGCCCGCACCCCGACGTGGGACCGGCCCACCTTGACCCGGACCGAGCGCACCCCGGACACCTCCATCGCCCGGTCCCGCAGGACCTGCGCGGCGTCCTTGCGGCCGAGCCCGGCGTGTACCGCCGCGCCCTGGCCGGGCGTCCGCATGGTCAGGATCCGGCGCAGCCCGGGGGTGAGCGCCAGCAGCAGGAGGACCGCCCCGGCCAGGGCCAGGGCGGCGCCGGTCAGCTGCACCGACAGGTCGGCGGGGGTCGCCGTCTCCAGCCAGTGGGCGAGGTCGCTGCGCCAGCTCATGGCCGGCCGGCCGGACCGTACGGCGGCCAGGTCGTACAGGAACAGGCCCGCCACCCCCAGCACGGCCAGGGCGGTGAGCGCGGCGGGCACCCGCCGGGCGGAGCGGAACCGGTGGGCGCGGCCGGGGCCGGGGGCCGTCACCGCAGCCGCCGGTCCCGCCCCGCGGCGGTCCGGGTGTGGGCGGAGTGCAGGTGCTCGATCTCGATGTCCACCTCGGGCACGGACATCTGCGCGCACTCCTCGACGCGCTGGGCCACCCGGGCGCGTACGGCGGCGCACTGGGCGGCGACGTCGGAGGGGTAGTCGAGCTCCAGGCTCACCCGTACCCGCGCGATGTCGTGGTGGACGGTGACGGTGGCGTGCGGGGGCGCGCCCGAGGGGGCTGCGAGGGCTTCCCTGGCGGCCTGGGCGGCGATTTTGGCGACGACCCGGTCGGCGATGAGGGTGGACCCGCGGTCGGCGGCGGCCACCCGCGGCGGGGTGGCCCGGGGCTGCGTGGTGCTCATCGGCCCCTCACCCGCGCCGGTCGTCACGGCGGCGGAACAGGTCCCCGGCGTCCAGGTCCCCGTCGAGGAAGCGTCCGACGACGAACCCGAGGGCGCCGAGGGCCGCCACCAGGAGGAAGGCGCCGAAACCGCCGAAGTACCCGGCGAACGCCAGGGCCATTCCGGCGAACAGGCCGGCGATCGCCATGCTCATTACGGCTCCTCTCGGCTAGTGGAGACGGGTCTCCGGCTCCTCGTCGGGCTCGTCCGGCAGCTTGACGTCGCTGACGGCGATGTTGACCTCGACGACCTCCAGGCCGGTCATCCGCTCGACCGCCGAGATGACGTTCTCACGGACCGCCCGTGCCACGTCGCGGATCGACACGCCGTAGTCGACGATGATCTCCAGGTCGAGGGCGGTCTGGACCTCGCCGACCTCCGCCTTGACCCCGCGGCTGACGGAAGCCTTCTGGCCGCCGGGCACACGGTCGCGGACGGCGCCGAAGGTACGGGAGAGGGCGGTGCCGCTGCCCATGGCGTGTACGCCGACCACCTCGCGGGCGGCCAGCCCGGCGATCTTCTCGACCACGCCGTCGGAGATGCTCGTGCGTCCCCGGTCGCCGGGTTCCTTGGCGTAGCCACCGCCACCGGATGAGGATTCGGTCATGGCGTGCCCTTTCGCGCGTGCGGAATCGGACTCACTCCGCACCACGTTAAGCGCGCGGCCGCGCTCGCGCCTCGGGACTACGCCGCTCGGCCGGATCCGGTTCACCGGCTCCGGCCGTGCCCGGGGGCTCCGCCCGCCCGCGGGCGCGGGCGGGCGGAGCCCCCGACACGTCAGTCGGACAGCCCCGCAAGGTCGCGCAGGCGGCGGGCCTGGGCGGCGCGCTCGGCGGTGCGCTGGTCGTCGTACGGACGGGAGTGCGCGGCGCGCAGGAGTACCTTGGTCTCGATCACGGCGTCCCGCGGCGGGGCCAGCAGCGCGGTGGTGAGGTCCTGGACGGCGGCGTCGAGCTCGTCGGCGGGGACGACCAGGTTGGCGAGGCCGACCCGCTCGGCTTCCTCGGCATGCACGAAGCGGCCCGTCGCGCAGATCTCCAGCGCGCGGGCGTAGCCGACCAGGGAGGTGAGGGGCTGGGTTCCGGCCAGGTCGGGGACCAGGCCCAGGCTGGTCTCGCGCATGGCGAACTGCACGTCGTCCGCGACCACGCGCAGATCGCACGCGAGCGCGAGCTGGAAGCCGGCGCCGATCGCGTGCCCCTGCACGGCGGCGACGGAGATGATGTCGTTACGCCTCCACCAGGTGAACGCCTCCTGGTACTCGGCGATCGTGGAGTCGAGCAGTTCGTCCGATCCACGTGCCAGATCGAGGAAGGACGGCTCGCCCTCGAAGCCTTCGGGGGTGAACGCCTGCCGGTCGAGCCCTGCGGAGAAGGACTTGCCCTCACCGCGCAGCACGACGACCCGGACGGTGCCCGGCAACGACCTCCCGGCCTCGGCCAAAGCCCGCCAGAGCGCGGGGGATTGGGCATTTCGCTTGGCCGGATTGGTCAGTGTCACCGTGGCGACCGTGTCGTCGACGGTGAGTCGTACGCCGTCCTTGTCGAGCAGAGCCATCTGTGTATGCCTCCGGTGTGCAGTCGGCCGCAAGCCCGGCCTAAGTGACTGCACAGTAACCACCCAGTCGACCACGGGGCCGACCGGGGGTCACCGAAGGAAACGTCGGAACAAGTGAGCTGTGGAGCCGTTGGAGCCTTTGGAGCGTTGGAACCGATGGGTCCGGGGTCAGGCCGAAGCCGCCTTCTTACCGCGCGTCGCGCCTCCGCGACCGCGCAGCAAAACCCCGGACTCACTGAGCATCCGGTGGACGAATCCGTAGGACCGACCGGTCTCTTCGGCCAGCGCCCGGATACTCGCACCGGAGTCGTACTTCTTCTTCAGGTCTGCCGCGAGCTTGTCGCGCGCGGCGCCGGTTACCCGGCTGCCCTTCTTCAGAGTCTCGGCCACCCGTGCCTCCTCATGGGAAGTGCGCTCTGGACTTCTCATGATCACCCCTCCCACGCTTCCTGGCCACCCATTCAGCAAGGTCGGTACGGCGGCATTTCCCGAGCCGTGGACACACGAGCAGAACGGAATCTTCTCTTCCGCTGCATGACTTCCGTCACACTTCGCCACCTCCACCGGGAATCGCCAGGTCAGAGGCGGGGCGGCGGAAAACGAGCGGCCCCGGTCGCGCACCTTCACGGGTGCGGCCGGGGCCGTCGTACGACGCGCAACGGTACGAGACCGTCTCACTCAGATGATGGATCACCCCTGAGCCGAATGATCCATAAGGAACTGGATCAGGGTCACCGCAGGCCCGGACCGTGATCGGACGGGGCCCCTCCGGGGTCAGGCGAGCGCCACCAGGTCCCGGTAGTCCGGGCCCCACAGGTCCTCGACGCCGTCCGGGAGCAGGATGATCCGTTCGGGCTCCAGCGCCTCGACGGCGCCCTCGTCGTGCGTGACGAGGATGACTGCGCCCTTGTACGTGCGCAGGGCGCCCAGGATCTCCTCGCGGCTGGCCGGGTCGAGGTTGTTCGTGGGCTCGTCGAGCAGCAGCACGTTCGCCGAGGAGACGACCAGCGTGGCCAGGGCCAGACGGGTCTTCTCACCGCCGGAGAGCACCCCGGCGGGCTTGTCCACGTCGTCCCCGGAGAAGAGGAAGGAGCCGAGCGTCTTGCGCACGGCGACCAGGTCCAGGTCGGGCGCGGAGGAGCGCATGTTCTCCAGGACCGTGCGCTCCGGGTCCAGGGTCTCGTGCTCCTGGGCGTAGTAGCCGAGCTTGAGGCCGTGACCGGGGACGACGGTGCCGGTGTCGGGCTTCTCCGTGCCCGACAGCAGGCGCAGCAGCGTGGTCTTGCCGGCGCCGTTGAGGCCGAGGATGACGACGCGGGAGCCCTTGTCGATGGCCAGGTCGACGTCGGTGAAGATCTCCAGCGAGCCGTAGGACTTGGAGAGGCCCTCGGCGGTCAGCGGGGTCTTGCCGCAGGGTGCCGGGTCCGGGAAGCGCAGCTTGGCGACCTTGTCGGAGACGCGGACGGCGTCCAGGCCGGCGAGCAGCCGGTCGGCGCGCTTGGCCATGTTCTGCGCGGCGACGGTCTTGGTGGCCTTGGCGCGCATCTTGTCGGCCTGCGAGTTCAGGGCCGCGGCCTTCTTCTCGGCGTTCTGGCGCTCGCGCTTGCGGCGCTTCTCGTCGGCCTCGCGCTGCTGCTGGTAGAGCTTCCAGCCCATGTTGTAGACGTCGATCTGGGCGCGGTTGGCGTCGAGGTAGAAGACCTTGTTGACGACGGTCTCGACCAGGTCGACATCGTGGGAGATCACGATGAAGCCGCCGCGGTAGTTCTTCAGGTAGTCGCGCAGCCAGACGATGGAGTCGGCGTCGAGGTGGTTGGTGGGCTCGTCGAGGAGCAGGGTGTCGGCGTCCGAGAAGAGGATCCGGGCGAGCTCGACGCGGCGGCGCTGACCACCGGAGAGGGTGTGCAGCGGCTGGCCGAGCACGCGGTCGGGGAGGCTGAGCGCCGCGGAGATGGTGGCGGCCTCGGACTCGGCGGCGTACCCGCCCTTGGTGAGGAACTCGGTCTCCTGGCGCTCGTACTGCCTGAGCGCCTTCTCGCGGGTGGCGCCGGCGCCGGTGGCGATGCGCTCCTCGTTGGCGCGCATCTTCTTGATCAGTACGTCGAGACCGCGCGCGGACAGGATCCGGTCGCGGGCCAGGACGTCGAGGTCGCCGGTGCGCGGGTCCTGCGGGAGGTAGCCGACCTCGCCCGAGCGGGCGATGGAGCCGGCGGCGGGCTGTCCCTCGCCCGCGAGGCACTTGGTGAGGGTGGTCTTGCCCGCTCCGTTGCGGCCGACCAGGCCGATGCGGTCGCCCTTGGCGACACGGAAGGAGGCGGACTCGATGAGGATGCGGGCGCCGGCGCGCAGCTCGATGCCGGTGGCGGTGATCACGGAAATACTCCAGGGCGGGTCGGGACGGCGGAAGGGGGGCAGGACGCGATGCTTCGACGCCGCTAATCCGCGAGGAGATTTGCCATGGGAGACATTCTACCGGGGGTGTGCAACTGGTTTCCGGGCGCGGGCCGGACCGCCCGGCGGCCGGGAGCCGCTCCGCAGCGTCCCCCGTTCGGCCCAGGGATCCCGGGGAGTGCCGGGGCGCGTACCGGGAGGAATGGGCCGATACTCGCCGCAGGGACGGTCACGTGGCCCACCGGTCCCACGAAGAGAGGGCGGTGCGGGGATGCAGTTCGACGACAACGCCAACCTGGACACCTCCGAGGTCAAGGATGTGCGTGGCAGCCGCATCCCCGGCGGGAGGGCCACGGTCGGCGGCGGCCTCGTCGGCATCATCGCGCTCGTCCTGGGACTGCTCTTCGGTGTGGGTCCGGACCAGCTCGGACTGTCCTCGGGGGACCAGGAGCCGGGGCCGGCCGCGTCCTCCGTCAACGAGGTGCAGCAGGAGTGCAGGACGGGGCAGGACGCGAACGCGCGGGAGGACTGCCGGCTGGTCGCGGTGGTCAACAGCACCCAGGACTTCTGGAGGCAGGAGTTCGCCCGGCGCGGTGGTCAGTACAGCCCGGCGTCGACGGTGTTCTTCACCGGCCGGGTGAACACCGCGTGCGGGACCGCCACCTCGGCGGTGGGCCCCTTCTACTGCCCCGCCGACCGGCAGGTCTACCTGGACCTCGGCTTCTTCAACGAGCTGCGGACGAAGTTCGGCGCGAGCGGCGGTCCCTTCGCCCAGGCCTACGTCGTCGCCCACGAGTACGGGCACCACATCCAGAACCTGCTCGGCACGCTCCAGCGCTCCCAGGACGGGCGGCAGGGCGCGAACAGCAACGCGGTCAAGGTCGAGCTGCAGGCCGACTGCTACGCGGGGGTGTGGGCGCACAACGCGACGCGCACCCCGGACGAGTCCACCGGACGGCCGCTGATCACGAACCTGACGGAGCAGGACATCAGGGACGGGCTGGACGCGGCGGCCGCGGTCGGCGACGACCGGATCCAGGAGAAGTTCCAGGGCCGGGTGACCCCGGAGTCCTGGACGCACGGCTCGGCCGAGCAGCGGCAGCAGTGGTTCTACCAGGGCTACCGCACGGGCGACATGGCCCAGTGCAACACCTTCCGCTGACTGTCGGCGCCGCCTGCCATGCTGGTGTGACGCGGGTCACCGTCACGAGAGGGAGTGATCGTCATGGCAGGCGTTCCGTCCATCTGTCCCACGCTGGTCTACCGCGACGCGAAGGCGGCCATCCGGCTGCTGACCGAGGCCTTCGGGTTCAGCCAGGTCGCGGTGTACGAGGGTGAGGACGGCTCGGTGGTGCACGCGGAGCTGGCCTACGGCAACGGCATGGTGATGCTGGGCAGCAAGGGCACCGGCGGGGTCTTCGACAAGGCCATGGAGGGCGCCGGCCCCTCGGGGGTCTATGTCGTGGTCGACGACGTGGACGCCCACCACCGGCGGGCCGCCGAGCACGGGGTGGAGATCGTGATGGAGCCCAAGGACCAGGACTACGGCTCGCGCGACTACATGGCCCGGGACGCCGAGGGGAACATCTGGAGCTTCGGCACGTACGCGCCGCAGGTCTGAGACCCGCGGCGGCGCGCCCTGGCCGAGGGCAAGGCCGGACGGCTGTCTGCGCGGGTCCGTGCCCCGCCTCGCCCTGGCCGGAGCACGGCGGCACGGATGTCCGCATGGGGCAGCGGTACGCGGCCCCGTGCGGGGACGGCCCGGGCACGGCCGGGCACGGCGGCCTCTCACCGCATGGCGCCCGGCCAGGGCTCAGGCGCCGCCGGTGTGGACCTGGAAGGCGGCGCGGCGGACGGCCTTGGCCAGGGCCGGGTCCGGATGGGCGGCGGCCAGCGCGACCAGGACCTGGACGGTGCGCGGGTGGCCGACGGCGCGGACCTCGTCCAGCAGCCGGGGGACGGTGGTCCGGACGGCCGAGTCCAGGTGGCGGGCCAGCAGCTCGGCCTCGCCGTGGTCGGCGATGGCGGCCGCCGTGTCCACCCACAGCCAGGTCGACTCCTCGGCGGTGAGGACGTGCTGCGCCTCGTCGGGGTCGATCCCGTCGTGCTCGGCGAGCCAGAGCAGGGCGTAGGGGCGCAGCGCGGGCTCGCGCACGGTCGCGCGCACCTCGGGTTCGGCGGGGGCGCCGACCACGCGCAGCGCCTCGAAGGCGAGGCCGCGCAGCAGGGCGTCCTCGCCGCGGGCGGCCTGGAGGAGCTCGGCGACGGCGTGGCCGACGGGGCGGGCGGCGAGCCAGGCCTGGTACTCGGCGCGGGCCGGGCCGGGGGTGAGCCGGGCGCAGCCGTGCAGCATGGCGGCGGCGGACTGCTCGATGTTCCCGGCGGGGCTCTGCGCCGCGACGCAGATCTGCTCCAGCTTGACCCAGACGGCCCAGCTGCCGAGCGGGGTGAGCGCGGCCCGGGCGGGGCCGAGGGTGACGGCGTCCACGGCGGCGAGTCCGCCGAGCGCCCAGCGCAGCAGCCGGGCGAGGGGGACGGGGGCGGGGCGGGCCTCCTCGGAGCCGGTTCCGGCGGCCGCGGGCTCGGCGTCGTACGGGATCTCGCACCGCTCGTCGCGCAGTTCGGTGACGCGCTGCCCGAGCAGGTCGAGCAGGTCGGGGACGGTCACCGGGCCGTCGGAGAGCTGGAGCAGGGAGAGGAGCTGGGGCATCGCCTCGACGACCTCGGCGACGGCCGCGGGGGCGATGTCGGCGGGGGCGGGGTGGACGAGCGACCAGGCGTCGAAGAGGGCGACCCAGCCGCGCAGTACGGCGGTGTCGTCGCGGTCCCAGGCCCGCAGCCGCCAGCCGGGCCGGGCGTGGCCGCCGTGCACCTCGACCAGGCCGGCGAGCCGTGCGCGGTCCCAGCCGACCCGGATCTGCCCGTGCGTCAGGCCCAGTTCCCCGGCGGCGCGTTCGACGTCCGAGGGCGGCAGGGCGCCCGTGGGGGCGGGCCGTCCGCCGTCTCCGGCGCCGAGGTTGCGCTCGGCCCAGCGGGTCAGGCGTACGGCGTCGGCGAGCGAGGCACGGGCCCGGTTCGCGAGGTCGGCCGTGGCGGGGGTGCCCGCCGGGGGCCTCGGGGCGGGCCGGCTGCGTCGGTCGGTCACCGCCTTGCGTGCCGCGGCGACGGAACGCGGGGAGACGAGTCGGAGTCTGGAGTCGCGAGCCAACTGCTCATCAGGCTTTCGGGACGTCACGGAAGCAGTCTCGCCCGTCACTGGCCGAAAGCCCAAACGGAATCAGCCGTTGCCACCAGCTGCCCGCGGTGCAGACCGGGACAACACGCCCGCAGGAACATGTCCGTCACACGGCCTTCACATGACAGGCCTTCAACAGGCCTTCACATGAGCGGGGTGAGGAAGCGGCGCAGGGCTTCCTCGTAGCCGGCCGGGTCGGCGTTCCACATGGCTCCGTGTCCGGCTCCGGGCACGGTGTGCAGGCCGACGAGGTCGGGGCGGGCCGCGGCGAGCCGGCGGGAGGGGCCCCAGGGGGCGAGCGTGTCGTCCGGTCCGTGGAAGATCAGTACGGGGACGCGCAGGGCTCCGGGATCCGCGCCCGGCGGGCGGCGGTCGGCGCGCAGGCCCGTGAGGCCCTCGGCGGCCCAGACGGCCAGCGGCAGCACCACGGCGGGGGTGCGGCGCGCCGCGGCGAGCGCGCGCAGGGTCGTGTGCCAGTCGAGCACCGGCGAGTCCAGGACCAGTCCGGAGATCCGGTCGGCCAGCGCCGAGCGTTCGGCGGCGTACAGGGCCATGGTGGCGCCCGTGGACCAGCCGTGGAGGATCACGCGGCGGGCCCCGTAGCGCACGGCGTAGCGGATGGCGGCGTCCAGGTCGCGCCACTCCGATTCGCCGAGGTGGCCGATGCCGTCGGGGGAGGCGGGGGCGCCGAGGTCGCCGCGGTAGGCCAGGTCCAGGACGGGCAGCTGGTGGCGGTGCAGGAAGGGCATGACCACCATCGGGTGCTCGCGGGTGCCGCCGAGGCCGTGCACGGTGATCACCCAGGTGTCCCGGGCGGCGGGCACGAACCAGGCGGGCATCGCGCCGAGCTCCCCGGGGACGTCCACGTCGGCGTGGTCGAGCCCGAGGGCGGTGCTCGGGTTGCCGACGTACACCTGCGGCGTGAGGGTGACACGGGTGCCGGGGGCGAGGGCGCCGTGGTTGACGGTGAGGAGGCGCCGTACGACGGTGTCCGGGTAGTGGTCGGCGTCGCTGACGACGGGCCCGACCACGGCGTGCACCCCGGGTGCGACCAGGCCGTAGGTGCCGGGGCGCAGGGAGGTCAGCGAGCGGGTCAGCGAAACCCGGCCGGCTGCGGTGGAGTGGACGCTGAGCCGCTGCCCGCCGGAGAGCGGGCGCCCCGGCGCGGAGCGCAGGGCCGCGTCGGCGGCGTGCCGGCCGGCCGCGACCGCGGCCGCACCGGCGCCGAGGAGGGTCGTGGTGACGGCCGCTGCCGTTGCTGTCGCGGTACGCACGGTTTCAGTGTCCCGGCGGGGGGTGCGGAGGGCCACCGGAGCGCCGCCGACGGCTCACCGGAGGAGATCGCTCCGCAGTTCGCCGCGTGACCGCCGGGGGTGGAGTGATCTGGGTCTCTTTCCGGGGTCCGGGTGGGGGCTCCCGTACACCTCCGCCGTGCTGCGGAGGGGTGCATTCACCCGGCTTTGACGTGCATTTATCGAGTTATCTACGTCAGAATCAGGACGAATGTCCCGATCGCACCCCGGGCCAGTACACCGCTCCGCCCGAGTCAGTTCACCTTCCGTTCATCCAGGTTGCCTACGGTCGCCGAGCCACTGACGTCAAACAGAAGCCTGGGTAAATGGAGCACATAACGCTTCTCCTCGGGATCGTGATCATTACCGCTCTCGTGTTCGACTTCACGAACGGTTTCCACGACACGGCCAACGCGATGGCCACCACCATCTCGACCGGCGCCCTCAAGCCCAAGACGGCGGTGGCCATGTCCGCCGTGCTCAACCTCGTCGGCGCGTTCATGTCCGTGGAGGTCGCCAAGACGATCTCCAAGGGCCTCGTCAACGAAGAGGGCATCCAGCCAGAAGTGATCTTCGCGGCCCTGGTCGGCGCGATCCTCTGGAACCTCGTCACCTGGCTGGTCGGACTGCCCTCCAGCTCCTCGCACGCCCTGATGGGCGGCCTGATCGGTGCCGCGGTCGCCTCCGCCGGCATCGGCGCGGTCAACGGCAGCGTCGTCGTCACCAAGGTGCTCATCCCCGCGATCGCCGCCCCGCTGGTGGCCGGCATCGCCGCGTACCTGGCCGCCAAGCTCACCTACAAGCTGGGCGACAAGGTCGGCGAGAAGACCTCCGCCAAGGGTTACCGCGCCGGTCAGATCGCCTCGGCCGGTCTCGTCTCCCTCGCGCACGGCACCAACGACGCGCAGAAGACGATGGGCATCATCACCCTGGCCCTCATCGCCGGCGGCGCGATCGCGCCCGACGCGAACCCGCCGGTCTGGGTCATCGTCTCCGCCGGCATGGCCATCGCGATGGGCACCTACCTGGGCGGCTGGCGCATCATCCGCACCATGGGCAGCGGCCTGACCGACCTGCACCCGCAGCAGGGCTTCGCCGCCCAGACCTCGGCCGCGTCCGTCATCCTCGCCTCCTCGAACCTGGGCTTCTCGCTCTCCACCACCCACTCGTGCTCCGGTGCGGTCATGGGTGCGGGCCTGGGCCGCAAGGGCGGTGTGGTCCGCTGGTCCACCGCGACCCGCATGTTCGTCGCCTGGGGCCTGACCCTGCCGGCCGCCGCGCTGGTCTCGGCCGGTGCCGAGCTGGTCATGCGCGCCGGTGACATCGGCATCGCCGCGGTCACGCTCTTCCTGATCGGCTCCTGCCTGGCCATCTGGTTCATCTCGCGCCGCCAGGTCGTCGACCACAACAACGTCAACGAGGTGGAGCCGGCCCGCGCCGAGGAGCCGGGTGTCGTCACCACGGCGATCGCCGCGGTCACCGTCCCGCCGACCGTCGCCGCCGCCGGCACCACCGCCGCGGTCACGGACGAAGACCTCAAGGCCACCATCCCGGCCGCGACGCAGACCCCGGCGGCTCCGGCCGCGGCGGTCTGACCGAGACACACCGAGACCCGGACATTCAGAAAGCGGCAGTATGAAGATCGACTGGGAAGCGCTCGGCTCCGTCTTCGGGGTCAGCCTCTTCGCCACCGTCGCCCTCGTGGCCCTCTTCACCCTGGGCCTGGTGGGCCTGTCCAAGCACGAGACCGCCACCGAGCAGGGCGGCACCGCCACCCTCGCCCGCAGCGGCGCGTACGCCTGCTTCGCGGTCATCACCGCAGCCGTGGGCTACGGGATCTACCTGATCGTCGCCTGATCCGCCGCCCCGCGGCCGACCAGGCGTGAAGGCTCCCTCCGGGTTTGTCCCGGAGGGAGCTTTTCGCATCCCCACCCGTGCCGCACCGCAGGTCAACGGCGAGTTGACGGGCCTTCTCGGTGCGTGGTGGACTGCCCGAGCCAATACGGCGGCATGGAGAGGAAGTCCGGTGCGAATCCGGCGCGGTCCCGCCACTGTCACCGGGGAGCGCACGCCGCGCGTGCGCCCCGGGAGCCAGGAACTCTCGCCGCCGGACACGTCGAACCAGGGCGCGGACCCTGAGTGAGGACATACCTGTCACCATGCGTGCCGATCGCGTCTTCGCGTACGGCGCCACGGCGGGCCTGATCGGCGACCGGATCCTCGGTGATCCCCGCCGAGGGCACCCCGTGGCCGCCTTCGGACGGGCCGCCGCCGCCGTCGAACGCGCCCTGTGGCGCGACGACCGCGCCCGAGGCCTCCTGCACACGCTGGTGTGCGCCGGAGGCGCGGCCGCCGTGGGTGCGCTGGGCGCCCGCGCCGTGCGCTCCCGGCCCGCTGCCGCCCGTATCGCCCTGACCGCCGCCGCCACCTGGGCCGTCGTGGGCGGCACCTCGCTGGGCCGGGAGGCCCGCGCCATCGGCGGGGCGCTCGCCGCCGGGGACACCGAGGTGGCCCGGGAGCGGCTCCCGCACCTGTGCGGGCGCGACCCGCAGTCCCTGGACGGACAGCAGATGGCCCGCGCCGTCGTGGAGTCGGTCGCCGAGAACACCTCAGACGCGGTGGTCGGGGCCCTGGTGTGGGGCGCCATCGGCGGTGTCCCCGGCCTGCTGGCCTTCCGCGCCGTGAACACCCTGGACGCGATGGTCGGCCACAAGTCCCCCCGCTACCTGCGCTACGGCTGGGCCTCCGCCCGCCTCGACGACCTGGCCGGCTGGCCCGGTGCCCGGCTGACGGCCGCCGCCGCCGTACTGGCCGGTCCCGACCGGCGGGGAGCCGTACGCGCCTGGCGCGCGGACGCCGCCGCGCACCCGAGCCCGAACGCCGGGCCCGTCGAGGCCTCCTTCGCGGGAGCGCTCGGCGTACGGCTGGGCGGCACCCTCGCGTACGGCGGGCGCGTCGAGCACCGGGCGGTGCTGAACGGCGGGGCCGGGCGGCCGGTGGAGGTCGCGGACATCGAGCGGGCGGTACGGCTGTCGCGACAGGTGACCTGGCTGGCGCTCGGGGCCTGTGTGGCCGCCCGGACGCTGGTCTCCGGCGTATCCGGCGTATCTGGCGCATCCGGCGCATCCGGCAGGACGAGGAAGGGACGTCGATGAGCGGCGCGAAGCTCGGCGGTGGACTCCTGGTCGCCGGTACCACGTCGGACGCCGGAAAGAGCGTGGTCACGGCGGGCATCTGCCGCTGGCTGGCCCGCCGGGGCGTGAAGGTGGCGCCGTTCAAGGCGCAGAACATGTCGCTGAACTCCTTCGTCACGCGGGAGGGCGCCGAGATCGGGCGCGCCCAGGCGATGCAGGCCCAGGCGGCGCGCGTGGAGCCGACCGCGCTGATGAACCCGGTGCTGCTCAAGCCCGGCAGCGACCGGAGCAGCCAGGTGGTGCTGCTGGGCAAGCCGGTGGGCGAGATGAGCGCCCGCGGCTACCACGGCGGCAGGCAGGAGCAGCTGCTCGGCATCGTCACGGACTGCCTGGAGCAGCTGCGGGGCACGTATGACGCCGTGATCTGCGAGGGGGCGGGAAGTCCGGCCGAGATCAACCTGCGCCGGACCGACATCGTGAACATGGGGATCGCGCGGGCCGCGCGGTTCCCGGTGGTCGTGGTCGGGGACATCGACCGGGGCGGGGTCTTCGCGTCCTTCTTCGGGACGACGGCGCTGCTGTCGCCGGAGGACCAGTCGCTGATCGCCGGGTACCTGGTGAACAAGTTCCGCGGCGACGTCTCGCTGCTGGAGCCCGGCATGGAGATGCTCCGCGGGCTGACGGGGCGGTCGACCTACGGTGTCCTGCCGTTCCAGCACGGGCTGGGCATCGACGAGGAGGACGGCCTGCGGGTGTCCCTGCGGGGTGCCGTACGGGAGTCCGTGGTGGCGCCGCCCGTGGGCGAGGACGTGCTGCGGGTCGCGGTGTGCGCGGTGCCGCTGATGTCGAACTTCACGGACGTCGACGCGCTCGCGGCGGAGCCCGGGGTCGTGGTGCGGTTCGTGGACCGGGCCGAGGAACTGGCCGACGCGGACCTGGTCGTCGTACCGGGGACGCGCGGCACGGTGAAGGCCCTGGCGTGGCTGCGCGAGCGCGGCCTCGCCGACGCCCTGGTCCGGCGGGCCGCGGAAGGGCGGCCGGTACTGGGCGTCTGCGGCGGGTTCCAGGTGCTGGGCGAGCGGATCTCGGACGAGGTCGAATCGCGGGCGGGCGAGGTCGACGGCCTCGGGCTGCTGCCCGTACGCGTGCGCTTCGAGCGGGAGAAGACCCTGGCTCGGCCGGTGGGCTCGGCGCTCGGCGAGCCTGTCGAGGGGTACGAGATCCACCACGGGGTGGCCGAGGTCCTCGGCGGGGAGCCCTTCCTGGACGGCTGCCGCGTCGGGTCGGTGTGGGGAACCCACTGGCACGGCTCGCTGGAGTCGGACGGCTTCCGCCGGGCGTTCCTGCGCGAGGTGGCCGCCGCGGCCGGGCGCCGCTTCGTCCCCGCCCCGGACACCTCGTTCGCCTCCCTCCGGGAGGAGCAGCTGGACCTGCTGGGCGACCTGATCGAGGAGCACGCCGATACGGACGCCCTGCTGCGGCTGATCGAAGGCGGAGCCCCGGCGGGCCTCCCCTTCCTCCCGCCGGGCGCGCCGTGACCGGCCGGCCTCTGCGGGCGATCCGGCCGCACCAGGCGCACGGCACCAGCCGAATCAAGCCCCGCCGGCGATCGAGGCGCGGGGTTCGGGGCGGAGCCCCGGCAGCGGAGCCGCACACGGCAACGGTCCGCACCACCTTCCAAGGAGTGAGCAACGCATGAGCACGCCCTACCCGTTCACCGCAGTGGTCGGCCAAGCCGACTTGCGGCTGGCGCTCCTTCTCAACGCCGTCAGCCCGGCGGTCGGTGGTGTGCTCGTGCGCGGCGAGAAGGGGACCGCGAAGTCCACCGCCGTGCGCGCGCTGTCGACGCTGCTGCCGCAGGTCGACGTCGTGCCCGGCTGCCGGTTCTCGTGCGCGCCGGGCGCGCCCGACCCGGCCTGCCCCGACGGCCCGCACGAGAACGGCCCCGGCCGCGCCCGGCCCGCCCGCATGGTCGAGCTGCCCGTGGGCGCCTCCGAGGACCGCCTGGTCGGCGCCCTCGACATCGAGCGGGCCCTCGCCGAGGGAGTGAAGGCCTTCGAGCCCGGCCTCCTCGCCGACGCCCACCGCGGGATCCTCTACGTCGACGAGGTCAACCTCCTCCACGACCACCTGATCGACCTGCTGCTGGACGCCGCCGCGATGGGCGCCTCGTACGTGGAGCGCGAGGGCGTCTCCGTCCGGCACGCGGCCCGCTTCCTGCTCGTCGGCACGATGAACCCCGAGGAGGGCGAGCTGCGCCCGCAGCTGCTCGACCGCTTCGGGCTGACGGTCGAGGTCGCCGCCTCCCGCGAGCCCGCCCAGCGGGTGGAGGTGGTGCGCCGCCGGCTCGCGTACGAGGACGATCCCGCGGGCTTCGCCACCCGCTGGGCCGGGGACGAGAACGAGGTCCGTGCCCGGGTGGTGGCCGCGCGGGCGCTGCTCCCGCAGGTCGTGCTCGGGGACACGGCGCTGCTCCAGATCGCGGCGACCTGCGCCGGCTTCGAGGTCGACGGCATGCGGGCCGACATCGTGATGGCGCGCACCGCGACCGCGCTGGCCGCCTGGGCCGGGCGGACCTCCGTACGGAAGGAGGACGTACGGCAGGCAGCGCTGCTGGCGCTCCCCCACCGGCGGCGCCGCAACCCGTTCGACGCGCCCGGGCTCGACGAGGAGATGCTCGACCGGATCCTGGACGAGTTCCCCGACGAGGAGCCCGAGCCCGACCCGGAGCCCGACCCGGAGCCGGAGGGTCCCGACGACGGCGGCCCCGAGGACGGCGGCCCCGACGGCGGTCCCGGTGGCACGCCCCCGCAGGGCGACGGCCCCGACGCTCCCGGGCCGGAGCGGCAGCCCGAGTCCGAGCCCACGGACGCACCGGAGGCACCGGAGGCACCCGAGTCCCCGCAGCCCTCCGCCCAGGAGAGCGGCGGGCCCGAGCAGGCCGCCGTACGGGCCGCCGAGCCGTTCCGGACGAAGATGCTGAGCGTGCCGGGGCTCGGCGAGGGCGCGGCCGGACGGCGTTCGCGCGCCCGCACCGCCCACGGCCGGACCACCGGCGCCCAGCGCCCCCGCGGCCACCTGACGAAGCTGCACCTGATGGCCACCGTGCACGCGGCCGCCCCGCACCAGAGGGCCCGCGGCCGGGACGGGCGCGGCCTGGTCATCCGCAAGGACGACCTGCGTCAGGCCACGCGGGAGGGCCGCGAGGGCAACCTCGTCCTCTTCCTCGTCGACGCCTCCGGCTCCATGGCCGCCCGACAGCGCATGAGCGCGGTCAAGGGCGCCGTGCTGTCGCTGCTCCTGGACGCCTACCAGCGCCGGGACAAGGTCGGCCTGATCACCTTCCGGGGGGCCACGGCCGAGCTGGCGCTGCCCCCGACCTCCTCGGTGGACGCGGCCGCGGCCCGGCTGGAGCAGCTGCCGACGGGCGGCCGCACCCCGCTGGCCGCCGGGCTGCTGAAGGCCCACGAGGTGCTGCGGATCGAACGGCTCAGGGACCCCTCGCGCCGGCCGCTGCTCGTCGTCGTCACCGACGGCCGGGCCACTTCGGCCGGGACCGCGGCCGGCCGGACCGACGGCACCCCCCGGGAGCTGGCGGGGCGCAGCGCGCGGCTGCTGCAGGCCGGGGGTGTCGCCTCGGTGGTCGTGGACTGCGAGTCCGGGCCGGTCCGGCTGGGGCTGGCCGGCGTACTGGCCGCCGACCTCGGCGGACCCGCCGTCACGCTCGACGGGCTGCGGGCCGACTCGCTGGCCGGGCTCGTGAAGAACGTACGTACCGCAGTGACATCCGACAGCAACAGGAGGGCCGCGTAATGCCTCAGGGACAGCCGTCCGTCGTTCCGGACGACGGACTCACCACGCGCCAGCGCCGCAACCGTCCGCTCGTCTTCGTGCACACCGGCCCCGGCAAGGGCAAGTCCACGGCTGCGTTCGGGCTGGCGCTGCGCGCCTGGAACCAGGGCTGGTCGATCGGGGTGTTCCAGTTCGTCAAGTCGGCGAAGTGGAAGGTCGGCGAGGAGAACGCGCTGAAGGTGCTCGGCGCCTCCGGCGAGGGCGGCGCGGTCGCCTGGCACAAGATGGGCGAGGGCTGGTCCTGGGTCCAGCGGGACGCGCAGCTCGACAACGAGCAGGCGGCCAAGGAGGGCTGGGAGCAGGTCAAGCGCGATCTGGCCGCCGAGACGCACAAGCTGTACGTGCTGGACGAGTTCGCGTACCCGATGCACTGGGGCTGGATCGACGTCGACGAGGTCATCGAGGTGCTGCGCAACCGTCCCGGTGCGCAGCACGTGGTGATCACGGGCCGCAACGCGCCGGAGAAGCTGGTGGAGTTCGCGGACCTCGTCACCGAGATGACCAAGGTCAAGCACCCGATGGACACCGGCCAGAAGGGCCAGAAGGGCATCGAGTGGTGACTTCGTTCAACGTTCCCCGGCTGGTCATCGCCGCGCCCTCGTCGGGCAGCGGCAAGACCACCGTCGCCACGGGGCTGATGGCGGCCTTCTCGGAGCGCGGCCTCGCCGTGTCCCCGCACAAGGCCGGGCCCGACTACATCGACCCGGGCTACCACGCGCTGGCCACCGGCCGGCCGGGGCGCAACCTCGACGCCTTCATGTGCGGGCCGGAGCTGGTCGCTCCGCTGTTCGCGCACGCGGCGGCCGGGTGCGACCTCGCCGTGGTCGAGGGCGTGATGGGGCTCTACGACGGGGCGGCGGGCAGGGGAGAGCTGGCGTCGACGGCGCAGGTCGCGAAGTTGCTGCGGGCGCCGGTGGTGCTGGTGGTCGACGCCTCCTCGCAGTCGCGGTCGGTGGCGGCGCTCGTCCACGGCTTCGCCTCGTTCGACCCGCAGGTGCGGCTGGGGGGCGTGATCCTGAACAAGGTCGGCTCCGACCGGCACGAGGTGATGCTGCGGGAGGCGCTGGAGGAAGCGGGGATGCCGGTGCTCGGCGTCCTGCGTCGGGCTCCGCAGGTGGCCACCCCCTCGCGCCACCTTGGCCTGGTGCCGGTGGCGGAGCGGCGCGCGGATGCGTTGGCCGCGGTGGCGGCGCTGGCCGAGCAGGTCCGCCAAGGCTGCGACCTGGACGCCCTGATGGCCTTGGCCCGCACGGCCCCTGCGCTGGCCTGCGAGGCCTGGTCGCCCCATTCAGCCTCGCCGGCGTTTGAGGCGCGGGGTCCGGGGCGGAGCCCCGGCAACGGCGCCGCGCCCGCGGATCCCAGCACGCGGCCGGTGGTCGCCGTCGCGGGCGGACCGGCGTTCACGTTCTCCTACGCCGAGCACACCGAGCTGCTGCAAGCCGCAGGGGCGGACGTCGTCACCTTCGACCCGCTCCGGGACGAGGCGCTCCCCGCCGGAACCACCGGCCTGGTGATCGGCGGCGGCTTCCCCGAGGTGTACGCGCCGGAGCTGTCCGCCAACGAACCGCTCCGCGAGGCCGTGGCCCGCTTCGCCGGGGCCGGCGGCCCGGTGGCCGCCGAGTGCGCCGGGCTGCTGTACCTCGCGCGGTCGCTGGACGGCAAGCCCATGTGCGGGGTGCTCGACGCCGACGCCCGGATGTCGGAGCGACTGACCCTCGGCTACCGCGAGGCGGTCGCGGTGTCGGACAGCGTGCTCGCCGCCAACGGCACCCGGCTGCGCGGGCACGAGTTCCACCGGACGGTGATCGAGCCGGGCGCCGGGGCCGCGCCGGCGTGGGGGTTCACGCACCCCGAACGCCGGGTCGAGGGCTTCGTGCAGCAGGGCGTGCACGCCAGCTACCTGCACACGCACTGGGCGGCGGAGCCGTCCGTCGCGCTCCGCTTCGTCGAAGCGGCGGCGGCCCGGCCGTGAGATCAGTCCGCGATGCCGACCACGAGCCAGATCCCGGCCACCCCGCCCACCGTGCACATCAGCGTGGACAGGGCGGGGTGCTTGTGGTGGGCCTCGGGCAGGATCTCGGCGGCCGCGAGGTAGAGCAGGACGCCGCCGAAGAACCCGAGGTACGCGCCGAGAGGTTCCTCCGGAAGGGTGAACAGGAGAGTGGACGCCGCGCCGACGACCGGGGCGACGGCGTCCGCGAAGAGCATCATCAGGGCCTTGCGGCGGTCGTTCCCGTAGAGGCGGGTGAGCGTGTACGTGTTGAACCCGTCGGCGAAGTCGTGGGTGATGACGGCCAGCGCCACGGCCACGCCCATTCCGCCGCCGACCTGGAAGGCCGCGCCCAGGGCCACCCCGTCGGCGAGGCTGTGGCCGACCATCGCCGCGGCCGCGGTGAGCCCGACCTGCGGGACGCGGGCGCCGTCCTCGGCGCCGTGCGCTGCCTGGCGGACCGCCAGGAGCCGCTCCACGACGTGCGCGACCAGGAATCCGCCCACGAAGAGCAGCAGGGCGAGCGGGACGCCGAACACCTCGTCGCCCGCCGCGTGGAGGGACTCGGGGAGCAGGTCGAGGCCGACGACTCCGAGCATCAGCCCGCCGGCCAGGCCCAGCACGAGGTGGCGGCGGTCGGTGACGCGCTGCGCCGCCCATCCGCCCGCCAGGGTCATCAGGAACGCACCCAACGCCACGATCACGGCCATGTGCCCCTGAATACAGACTCCGCGCGCCGTGCGCACTTCCGCGCGCGGGTGGCGGGCATCGGAGTGTTGACGACGTACCGCTGCCGGTGACGTACGGGTACTGGTGACGTGCCGGTGATGTGCCGGTGAGGGTGAGGGTGACGATGACTACGGAGGGAGGACTCCCGGTGGGCGATTACACGACGCGTCTGGTGGTCGGGGTCGGCGGACGCGCGGGGGTGTCCGTCGCGGAGGTCTGCGCCCTGATCGAGGAGACGTTGCGGGGGGCCGGGCTGACCGCGGAGGCGGTGACGGCCCTGGCCACGGTGGAGTCGAAGGTGGGCGAGGCGGGGATCGCGGGTGCGGCGGAACGTTTCGGCGTACCCCTCGTCGGCTATCCCGCCGAGCAGCTGGCCGCGATCGGCGTGCCGCACCCCTCGGACACGGCCCGCACCGCCGCCGGGACCCCCTCGGTGGCGGAGGCCGCGGCCCTCGCGACGGGCGGGGAACTCCTCGTGCCCAAGCGGCGGTCGATGGCGGCCACCTGCGCGGTGGCCACGGCGCACGCGCACGACCTGCGCCACCACGGGGACGCCGAGGTGGTCGACGCGGGCTCCGCGCTGGTGGACCTCGCGGTCAACGTACGGGCGGACACCCCGCCGGCCTGGCTCAAGCAGCGGATCGCCGCCTCCCTCGGGGACCTCGCCGCCTACCCCGACGGCCGGGCGGCCCGCGCGGCCGTGGCGGCCCGGCACGGGCTGCCGGTCGAGCGGGTGTTGCTGACGGCGGGGGCCGCGGAGGCCTTCGTCCTGATCGCGCGGGCGCTGGGCGCCGTACGGCCGGTGGTGGTGCATCCGCAGTTCACCGAGCCGGAGGCGGCCCTGCGGGACGCGGGGCGCCGGGTGGAGCGGGTGGTGCTGCGGGCGGCGGACGGGTTCCGGCTGGACCCGTCGGCGGTGCCGGAGGACGCGGACCTGGTGGTGATCGGCAATCCGACCAATCCGACGTCCGTCCTGCACCCGGCGGCGACGCTGGCCGCGCTGGCCCGGCCGGGCCGGATCCTGGTGGTGGACGAGGCGTTCATGGACGCCGTCCCGGGCGAGCGGGAGGCCCTGGCCGGACGGGTGGACCTGCCGGGGCTGGTGGTGCTGCGGAGCCTGACGAAGACCTGGGGGCTGGCGGGACTGCGGATCGGCTACGTGCTGGCCGAGCCGGAGGTGATCGCGAAGCTGGCGGCCGCGCAGCCGCTGTGGCCGGTGTCGACCCCGGCCCTGGTGGCGGCCGAGGCCTGTGTGGCTCCGGCGGCGCTGGCCGAGGCGGAGGAGGCGGCGCGGCGGATCGCGGTGGACCGGGCCCATCTGCTGGCCGGGCTCGCGGAGTTCGACGAGGTGACGGTCGTGGGGGTGGCGGAGGGGCCGTTCGTGCTGATCCAGGTGGCGGGGGCCGCGGAGGTCCGCACCCGGCTGCGCGCCCTCGGCTTCGCCGTCCGCCGCGGGGACACCTTCCCGGGCCTGGACCGCTCCTGGCTGCGGCTGGCGGTCCGGGACCGGGTGACGACGGGCCGGCTGCTCCAGGCCCTGGACCACGCCCTGGCGCTCGCCGCGCACTGAACCGGGGCCCGGCCGGCTGCGGTCGGGCCGGTGCCGGGGTGGGGTGTCATCCGGGACGGGCTTCGATGTTCGGCGCCCGGGCCGTGGACCGGGTCGCCGGGCCGGCGGGACGGGCCGCGCCTACGATGGCGGGACAACCGATGACGGGGGCGGTCCATGAAGGTGGCGGGGCGGATAGGGGTCGGCCTGGGCGGGGCTGGTGGTGATCGGCGGCGGGGTCCTCGCCGCGCCGCGGCTCCTCGGCGACGGCGGCAGCGCGACGGCTCCGGAGCAGCGGCTGGGCGAGCCCGTCCCGGCGGCGAGCGCCACGACCCCCGCCCCCACCGGGCCGGGGCACGGCCCGTTCACCCTGGTGGCGACCGGCGACATCATCCCGTACCCCTCGATCGTCCAGCGGTCGGCGGACGACGCCGACGGGGCCGGGGAGTACGACTTCCGGAAGATACTCGCCGGGGTCAAACCCCTGGTCTCCGCCGCCGACCTGGCGATATGCCACCACGAGATACCGTACGGGCGCCCCGGCGGCCCCTACACGGGCTATCCCACCTTCAAGGCCCCGCACCAGCTGGCGGACGCCCTCAAGGACGCCGGGTACGACGGCTGTTCCACCGCCTCGAACCACACCTTGGACGACGGCTACGAGGGTCTCGCCCGCACCCTGGACCACCTCGACCGGGTCGGCATCCCGCACGTCGGCTCGGCCCGCAGCGCGGAGGAGGCCAAGTCCCCGGCCCGGCTCACGGCCGGCGGTGCGCAGGTCGCCCAGCTCTCGTACACGTACGGCACGAACGGCATCCCGCTCCCCCAGGACAAGCCGTGGGCCGTGAACCTGATCGACAAGGACCGGATCATCGCCGACGCCCGCGCCGCCCGGGCCGGCGGCGCGAACGTGGTGGTGCTCAGCGTCCACTGGGGCACCGAGTGGCAGACGGCGCCGGACGAGCAGCAGAAGGAACTGGCGCAGGCACTGACCGCCTCCCGCTCGGCCGACGGCCTCCCCGACATCGATCTGATCATCGGCACGCACAACCACGTGCCACAGCCCTACGAGAAGATCAACGGCACTTGGGTGGTCTTCGGGATGGGCGACCAGGTCGCCAGCTTCGTACCGGCCGACAAACTGCGCGGCAACCAGTCCTCGGTGCCCCGGTTCACCTTCGCCCCGGCTGCGGCCCACCCCGGCCGCTGGGAGGTCGTGAAGGCCGAATACCTCACGCAGTACTCGGACATGGGGCCGCCGTTCCGTGTCGTCTGCGCCTCCTGCGCGGCCTCCGACACCGCCCTGCCCGCCGCGAAGCGGAGTGAGTACGCCCGGATCGACCAGCAGGTCACCGAGGCCGTGATGTCACGCGGCGCGGGCGGGCAGGGGCTGGAGCACGCCACCCGCTGAGCGGCGCGCCTCCCGCCGAGCACGCCACCCGCTGAGCACTCCCCTCCGTGTGCTCCTCGGGGCGGCGGCCCGGGTGGTCCGAGCGGCCCGGGTGGGGCGGGCCCGCGGTCCTACGAGGCCCTGCCCCGACGGGTCACCAGGAGCGCGACCCCGCCGATGCCGAGCAGGAACAGCGCCCCGCCCGCGACGTAGGGGGTCAGCGAACCCCCGCCGGTCTCGGCCAGGTTGGCGTCCGCGGTGACGCCCGAGGCGATGCCGGAGCCGGTCCCGGACCCGCTGCCCGTCCCGGTCTGGGGCTTGATGTCCGGGTCCGCCGCCGGCGGCGCCGACGAGGGCGCCGGGCCCGCCGGGGTCTCGCAGTGCGCCTCGGCGAGCACGATCTCGCCGTCCACCTGCGCCACGTTCAGGTTCAGCGGGTTCACCGAGACCTTCAGGCGCAGCGCGACCGCGGCGGCCGTGGTGGAGGTGGTCTGCGTCCCGGACAGCTCCAGGTTGACCACGCCCACGCCCGGGACCTCCAGCTTGGTGGGGCCGCCCGCCGACAGGGTGACCTTCTTGCCGAGCGCCGTCACCTTCCCGAGGACGTTCGCGCTGGCCACCGGCTTCTTGCCGGCCTCGCAGACGGCCTTGGAGGTGACCTTCTCCACCTCGACGAGCGAGAGCAGGGGCAGCCCGGGCACGTGCACCGAGGCCTTGGCGAGGTTCGCCTCCGCCTCCGCCCGGTTCTTGTCCGCGGTCGCCTTGGAGGTGGCCACGTCGGCGCGCAGGACGCTGACCGGCTTGTTGCCCTCGACCCCGTCGAGGGTGACCGTCAGCGCCGTCTTCTCGGCCGTCGCCGGGGCGCTGACCTCGTTGAGGGTCGCCTTCAGCGGGACGTGAACGGTCTTGTTGAGCAGGCCCACGTCCAGACCCGCGCGCAGGACGACGGCGCCGGCCTTGCCCTCGCCGCCCGCCCCGGCTCCGCCGCCTCCCGTGGCGAGGGCGGGCGGGGCGGTGAGGAGGGCCACCGCTCCCGTGGCGAGCAGGACGGCCGCGGGCATGCGGAAGGTGTTGCTGTTCAAGGTGGTGGAACCCCCGGGGAGATGGGTGCCGTCGCGCCGCCAATGGGGGACATTGCGCGCGCCGACGGCCTCGACCCCGGAATCTTTACGCACTGTGAGTGAACGGGCGGCAACCTGACGTGAGTTCACTCCAAAGGGTGGTTTCCATGCACGTATTCGATTTGCCGCGCCTCAGGAGGAACGCGAGTTCCCTCCTTTCACGGACGGTCGGCCCGTGCGGCCGTCTTCAACGACCGACGGGCCTGCGATGTCACGCGGCGTCAACAGGGCGCCGACTCCCGGCTCAGGCCCTGACCTTGCCGTTCACGACGACCCGCAGCGGCTGGGCCAGCGCGCGTACGTCGGCCCGCGGGTCGGCGCCGTAGACCACGAGGTCCGCCGGCGCCCCCTCTGTCAGACCGGGCCGGCCGAGCCACTCGCGCGCCGCCCAGGCCGTCGCCGAGAGGGCGTCCAGCGGCGGGATCCCGGCCTTCACCAGCTCCTCCACCTCCGCCGCGACCAGGCCGTGCGGCAGGGAACCGCCGGCGTCGGTGCCGACGTAGACCGGGATGCCCGCGTCGTAGGCGGCCCGTACGGTGTCGTACCGGCGCTCGTGCAGCCGCCGCATGTGCGCCGACCAGCGCGGGAACTTCGCCTCGCCGCCCGCCGCCATCTTCGGGAACGTCGCGATGTTCACCAGGGTCGGGACGATCGCGACCCCGCGCTCCGCGAACAGCGGGATGGTGTCCTCGGTGAGGCCGGTGGCGTGCTCGACGCAGTCGATGCCCGCCTCGACCAGGTCGCGCAACGAATCCTCCGCGAAGCAGTGCGCGGTGACGCGGGCGCCCAGCCGGTGCGCCTCGGCGATGGCCGCCTCGACCTCGGCGCGCGGCCAGCAGGCGGCCAGGTCCCCGGCGTCACGGTCGATCCAGTCGCCGACCAGCTTCACCCAGCCGTCGCCGCGCCGCGCCTCGCGGCCCACGTACTCGACCAGGTCGGCCGGCTCGATCTCGTGCGCGTAGTTGCGGATGTAGCGGCGGGTGCGCGCGATGTGCCGGCCGGCCCGGATGATCTTCGGCAGGTCCTCGCGGTCGTCGATCCAGCGGGTGTCGGAGGGCGATCCGGCGTCGCGGATGAGGAGGGTGCCGGCGTCGCGGTCGGTGAGGGCCTGGCGCTCGGCGGTCGCGGCGTCGACCGGGCCGTGGGAGTCCAGTCCCACGTGACAGTGCGCGTCGACCAGCCCCGGCAGGGCCCAGCCGGTCACCGTGGTGACCTCGCGGGCCCCGGGCGGGCGCTCGTACGAGACCCGCCCGCCGACCACCCAGAGCTCGTCGCGGACCTCGTCGGGCCCGACCAGCACCCGCCCCTTCACGTGCAGCACATCGCTCATGGCGGCACTGTACGTGCGCGGCGTACGGGCGCGCCCTCCGCCTCAGGGCGCGGAGAGGACGTCCAGCAGCCGGTCCACGTCCGCCTCCGTGCTGTAGAGGTGGAACGAGGCCCGCAGGGATCCGGCGCGGGCCGAGGTGGCGATGCCGGCCGCCTGCAGGCCGGGCTGCCGGTCCGCGAGCCCCGGCACCGAGACGATGGCAGCCGTGCCGGGCACGGGCTCGTGGCCGAGGCGGGCGAGGCCGGCCCGGTATCGCGCGGCGAGGGCGGTGTCGTGGGCGTGGATGGCCTCGATGCCGATCCGCTCGATCAGGGCCAGCGAGGCCTCGGACGCGTGGTAGGCGAGGAAGGCCGGGGACTCGTCGTACCGGCGCGCCCCGTGGGCCAGTTCCGGCATCGGCCCGTAGGTGGAGTCCCACATGGACTCGGCCGCGACCCAGCCGGCGTGCAGCGGGGTCAGGGTGCGCTGGGCCTCCTGCGACACGGTCATGAACGAGGCCCCGCGGACGGCGAGCAGCCATTTGAAGCCGACGGCGACCGTGTAGTCGTAGGGCGAGGCGTCGAAGGGCAGCCAGCCCACCGCCTGCGACGCGTCCACGAGCATCCGGGCCCCGTGCGCCGCCGTCGCCGCGCGCACCGCGGACAGGTCGGCCGTCCGGCCGTCCGCGGACTGTACGGCGCTCAGCGAGACCAGGGCGGTGTCCGGGCCGACGGCCTCGGCGAGGGACTCCAGCGGCGCGAAGCGGACCTTGAGGTCGCTCCGCACCACGAAGGGGTTGATCACCGAGGCGAAGTCGCCCTCCGGGCACAGGACTTCGGCGCCGGGCGGGAGCGAGGCCGCGATGAGGCCGACGTGGGTGGACACGGCCGAGCCGACGGCCACCCGCTCGGCGTCCACTCCGACGAGGCGGGCGAATGCCTCACGGGAGCGGTCGACGCGGTCGAAGTCGCCGAAGCCGGTGGGAGCGCCGGCCCCCGCCGCCTCGGCCAGCTCACGTACGGCCGCGACGGCGGAACGCGGGAGCACCCCGCAGGTGGCGGTGTTGAGGTAGGTGGTGGAGTGGGCGAACTCGGCACGGGTTGCTTCGGCGAGAAGATCCATGCCGTCAACTCTGCGACAGGAACGACCCAAAGTCCATTGCCGAGTTATCTGCGCCCACCCCAAGTCATCCTTATGCCTGCGGGGCGGCGCAGGCCCCGTCGGGCTCGCACGCCTCGGCCCCGGCGGCCGGCTCCTCGATCTCCCGCCCGGCCCACGCCTGCTCCAGGGCCCGGGTGAACACCTCGGCCGGCTGCCCGCCGGAGATCCCGTAGCGGCGGTCGAGGACGAAGAACGGCACGGCGTTCGCGCCCAGCTCGGCGGCCTCGCGCTCGTCGGCCCGGACCTCGGCGGCGTAGGCGGAGTCGTCGGCGAGGACGGCGCGGGCCTCGGCCTCGTCCAGTCCGGCCTCGACGGCGAGCACGACCAGCGTCTCGGGGTCGAAGACGGAGCGCTCCTCGGCGAAGTTGGCCCGGTAGGCGAGGTCGAGCAGCTCCTCCTGCCGGCCGCGGGCGGCGGCCAGGTGCAGCAGGCGGTGGACGTCGAAGGTGTTGCCGTGGTCGCGGCCCTCGGTCCGGTACTCCAGCCCCTCGGCGCGGGCGCTGCCGGCGACGTGCTCCTCCATGCCGCGCGCCTCGTCGAGGGTGCGGCCGTACTTCTTGGCGAGCATCTCCACGACGGGAGCGGTGACCCCCTTGGCACTGCCCGGGTCGAGCTCGAAGGACCGGAACACGACCTCCACCTCGTCGCGGTGCGCGAACTCGGCCAGCCCCTTCGTGAAGCGGGCCTTGCCGATGTAGCACCAGGGGCAGGCGATGTCGCTCCAGATCTCGACGCGCATGATCCTTCTTCTCTCCGGGTTCGGGGGACAAAACGGTTTCCCCTTCAACCACCCCGGGGCCCGTCTCATTCCCCGGACACGGCGGAGAGCGGACGTACGGCAGCGGGCGTACGGGCCGCGGGCGTACGGGCGGCATGCGGGGACTGCACCGCCGGGTGAGCGGGCGCAGTCCCCGTGGGCATGCGGATCCGGAGACCTGGAGTCAGCGCTGGGGCGGCCTGGGGTCCCCGGGGGCGGGGGGCTCGTTGCCGCCGATCTGCTCGTTGAGCTTCTGCTGTGCCGTGTCGACCTGGCTCTGGTACTTGTTCCCGGTCTTCGAGTCGAAGGCGTCTCCGGCCTTCTCGACTCCTTGACGGGCCTGGTCAGGGTGTCCCTTGATCAGGTCTTTGAGCTTGTCGAACATGGACATGGGGCGTCCTCTCTACGGAATGCCGGTCGCTTCAAGCTTCTCCGCGAAGGGCGCGCTCCGCACCCGGAGCGCCCGCGGGCTCCCCGGCCGGGTCCGCGGCGGGCGGGGGACCGATCCGGAGCCAGAGGGTGCGGTGGGTGCCCGCGTGGGCGGTGGACGGGTCCGGGCGCCAGCCGTGGGTGGCGTAGAAGGCCTGGGCACGGAGGTTGTGCTCGTAGACCTCGAGGCGGACCCGGGTGACTCCCGCGCGGCGCCAGACGTCGAGGCAGGCGGCGTGCAGGGCGGCCCCGGTGCCCCGGCGCCAGTGGACCGGGTCGACGTGGAGCTGGGTGAGGGTGGTCTCGCCGTGCTCCGTGCGGAAGGCGGCGACCCCGGTGAGCTCGCCGTCCTGTTCGGCGCAGAGGACCGCGCCCTCGGCGGGGTCACGGGCGACGGCCCGGGACCAGCCCTCGCGCGTCCGCCGGAACTCGATGTCGCCCGCGTAGGCCTGCTCGGGGATGTGGCCCCGGTAGTACGTGGCCCGGGCCCGGGTGTGCAGGGCGGCGATGGCGTCGAGGTCTGCGGGCTCCGCGGCTCTGATCACGGGAAGGCAAACGCGCCGGAAACCCCGTCGGTTCCCGGCGCGTCGGCGCTGTCCGCGGCGCGGCTACTTCTTCAGCCACGCCTCCATCATCTTCTGGGCGATGGGGGCGGCCAGCTTGCCGCCCCCGATCTCGGAGCGGTCGGTGTCCGAGTTCTCGATCACCACGGCGACCGCGATCTGCTTGCCGCCCAGCTTGCCGTACGAGGTGAACCAGGCCAGCGGGGCGAGGCTGTTGTTGACACCGCGCTGGGCGGTGCCGGTCTTGCCGCCCACCTCGGCGCCCGTCACCTGGGCCGGCTTGCCGCCTCCCTCGGTGGCGACCGTGCGCATGGCGTCCCGGATCATCGACGCGGTCTTCTCGTTCATCACCTGCTGGGACTTCGGGTCCTTGAAGCTCTCCAGCACGTCGCCGTTGCCGTCGGTGACCTCGGAGACCATGTGCGGGGCGACGAGCTTGCCGCCGTTCTCGATCGCGGCCGTCACCATCGCCATCTGGAGCGGGGTGGCCTGCACGTCGAACTGGCCGATACCCGTCTGCGCGACCTGGTCGATCGACATCTTCTTCGACGGGTACTTGCTCGCCGGGTTCGTGCGGACCGGGGTGTCGATCTGCACGTTGAAACCGAGCTTCTCGGCCGTCGCACGCATCTTGTCCTGGCCGAGCTTTGACGCGAGCTCGGCGAAGACGTTGTTGCAGGACAGCCGCAGGGCGGTGCGCACGGAAACGTTGTTGCAGGCCGCGGAGCCCGCCTCGCTGGGCAGCAGGGTGCGGGTGCCGGGGATCGTGTACGGGTCGGCGATGCCGGTCTGCTGGTCGAGGTTGGTGACGAGGCCGTTCTCGATGGCCGCGGCGAGGGTGACCAGCTTGAAGGTGGAGCCGGGCGCCTGCGGCTTGCGCAGCGCCACGTTCTCCAGGGCCTTGCCCTTGTCCGCGGACAGTTCGTCCCAGGCCTTCTGGTCGTTGGCGCCGGCGATGCTGCCCGGGTCGAAGGAGGGGTTGTTCACCACGGCGAGGATCTCACCGGTCTTCGGGTCCATGGCGACGGCCGCGCCCTGCTTGCCCTGGAGCGCGTCGTAGGCGGCCTTCTGCACGTCCTTGTCGATGGTGGTGAGGACGTTGCCGGGGGCGGCCCGCTTGTTGGTGAGCATGTCCATCACGGTCTTCAGCCGGTTGTCCGAACCGTTGAGGACGTTCTTGTAGATGCCCTCCAGCATGCTCGTGCCGTAGGCCTGGGAGCTGTACCCGGTGATCGGCGCGTAGAGGGGGCCGTCGACGTACGTCCGCTTGTAGCCGAAGTCCTTGCCGCCCGTCTTCACCGAGCCGGTGATCGCCTCCCCGCCCACGATGATGTTGCCCAGCGGGTTCTCGTACTGCCCGATGAGGTTCCGGCGGTTGTGCTTGTCGTCTGCGAGGGCCTGGCCTTGGTATGCCTGCACCCAGGTGACGCGGACCAGCAGGGCCAGCACCAGAAGCAGACAGAAGACCGACGCACGCCTGATCGTCTTGTTCATCCCCCAGAAGGACGTCTCAGTGGCCCCAGCCGTTCCGCTCTGCCCCGATTGTGGCGGGGTTCTCAGCTTTTCTTCATGATGAAGCCCCCCTCGTAGGCCGCGATGACCGCCTGGGTGCGGTCGCGGGAGCCGGTTTTGGTGAGGACCGACGCGACGTGTGTCTTGACCGTCTGCGGTCCGACGCCGAGGCGCTCGCTCATCTCGTGGTTGGACAGCCCGGTGGCCATCAGGCGCAGTACGTCGGCCTCGCGGTCGGTGAGCCGGGCCACCCAGGGGGCGGTGGCGGCCGGGGCGCCGCCGGCCGTGTGGGCGGCCGCGAGGGAGCGCACCGCGGCGGGGAAGAGCAGCGAGTCGCCGCGGGCGACGAGCCGGACCGCGCCGATCAGCTCGTCGGGGTCGGCCCGCTTGAGGAGGAAGCCCGCGGCTCCCGCGCGCAGCGCGTCGTAGACGTGGGCGTCGTTCTCGAAGGTGGTGACGACCACGATCCGGGGCGGCTCGGCCATGGTGGCGAGGATCTGCTCGGTGGCCCGGATCCCGTCTATCTCGGGCATCCGGACGTCCATCAGCACCACGTCCGGGGCGAGCGAGCGGACCAGCGGGACCGCTTCGGCGCCGGTGGCGGCCTCGCCGACGACCTGCAGGTCGGGCTCGGCCTCCAGGATGACCCGCAACGCGGTGCGGACCATCCGCTCGTCGTCACAGAGCACGATGCGCAGCCGCGGACGCCCCGGCGGGGTGGGCGGCGTCGGCACGTTCATCGGCCGCCTCCGGCGAGCGGGAGGACGGCCCGCAGCCGCCACCGGTCCTCGTACGGTCCGGCCTCGACGCTGCCGCCGAGCAGTGCGGCCCGTTCCGCAGAGCCGCGCAGTCCGCGGCCCCCGGTGGTGCGGGGTTCCCGTTCGCCGGGGGCGGCGGGCGCATTGGTCATGGTGATCTCCAGTTCGCGATGTCCGTTCTCGTGGCCGGCCCGTACCCGGATCCTCACGTCCACCGGGCCGGTGCCGTGACGGAGGGCGTTGCTGAGGCCCTCCTGGACGATCCGGTACGCCTCGCGGGAGGCGATGGCCGGAAGCCCTGCCCAGTCCCCCACGGGGCCGGGGTCCTGGTGCGCGGTGACGGTGGCGCCGGCCGCCCGGGTACGGGCCAGCAGCCCGTCGAGGTCGACGGCCAGGGTCGGCGCGGGCGTGGCGTCCGGCCGGGCCGGGTCCCCGTCCCGCAGCAGGCCCAGTACGGCGTCCAGCTCGCCCACCGTCCGCCGGGTGGTGTCCTCGATCGCGGCCAGCGCCTCCCGTACGAAACCGGGGTCCCGCTCCAGCATCCGCCGGGCGGCGACCGCCTGGAGGGTGACGGCGCTCAGCGCGTGCCCGACCGCGTCGTGCAGCTCCCGGGCCAGCCGGTTGCGCACCGCCAGGTCGGCGGCCCGCTCCTCGGCTGCGGCCAGCCGGTCCGCCGCCGTCGGCCCGAGCAGTACGGGCGCCATCCTGGCCACCAGCGCCCCGGCCCCCGCGGCGCACAGGACGAGCCCGCCCAGCAGGCCGATCCCGAACAGGGGGGCCACGTACGGATCGGCCCCGGTGCTGAACCAGCCCAGTCCGAGCTCGGCCCTCCGCAGTCCGCTCACGAGCGGCAGCGTGATCAGCACCACCGCCATGGGCGGCACCGCGAGGGTCATCCCACTGATCAGCGCGCCGAGCCCGAGGTGCAGAGTCCACCACGCCGAGGTCCGGCCCCGCGCCGCCCAGGACCGCGCCGGCCCTTCGGCCAGCCGCTCCCCCGGCACCCCGCACATGGCCCGAACAGCCGCCACGGACAACGGCCGGACCAGTCCGAAGACGGCGGTCACCGCGACCAGCGGCAGGGCCGCCGTATAAGCCGCGAGCGTCAGTGGGAGGGAACTGAGGGCATTGACCCCGCCGGCCACGATCCCCACCCCCACCTGGGTGAGCAGGAAGTACGGCATCAGCAGCGCCCCGCCGAGGATCAGGTGCACCCAGCGCAGCCGGGCCCGTGCCCCCAGCAGCCGGCTCAGGGCGCCCCGCGTCATCCTTCGCGGCGGGATATGAGGAACCGGCTGACGACGACGGCGGCGAGCGATCCGGTGATCATCTGGCTAGCGTAGGCCAACAGGGCTGCGGAAGAAGGTCCTTCACCACCGTCCAGCTGCGGTCCCAGCGAAGCGAGCAGCACCCAGGTCCCCCAGCACAGGGCCGCAGACGAGCCCACCCAGGCGAGAGCGAGCGGCCACCGCGCCCGGAGCCCCCTGCCACGCGCCAGCAGCATCGCCCCCGCTCCGGCGGCGAGCGCGCACGTCATGTGGACCACCGCCACGACGCCCGTCTCCGCGGAGTGCGCGGCCGCCTGCTCTGTTCCCAGCCCGGCCGTGCCGCCGAAGGCCCAGTACGCGTACACCGCCGCGACCGCCAGGCCGGCCGCGGCTGCGGCTGCCGCCACCACCCCCGTGGACGACGGCAGCCGCACCCCCGTCACGCCCTGCCACCGCCGGCGCCAGCGCTCTCGCGCATAGGGCACGAACAGCCCGGCCAGGGCGAGTCCTTGGACCATGAAGCCGCCGTAGACCACGTTGAACACCCAGGGGTCCAGGAACGGCTCGCGGGCGGCCACCACGGCGGGGTCCGCCCCGAAGCCGAGCGCCCGTATGAGAAGTTGGCCCGGGAACGCGATGACGATCGGGGTCAGCAGTCCCGTCGCCACGAAGACCGGGACGGCAGGCAGCCAGGCGGGCACCCGTATGCCCCAGGGCCTGGTGAGCACCAGGACGAGCAGGACGACGCTCGCGTCCATGACCATCGTGACGGCATTGGCGGCGGTGAAGAACGGCCCGGGCTCCAGCAGCACGCTGCCGTCCGGTATCCCGATCCGGCTCCCGGCCAGCCAGGCGGTCTTCAGTGCCAGGTAGGGCACGGTGGCCGCGATGGCCACCGCCCCCAGGATCCGCCGCCCGGCCCCCCGGGCGGGGGCCGTCGGCCTCGTCGCGTACGCCGTCCTCACGGCTCGTGTGCTCATGACCCAACGTTCCCGCGCCGACCGCCCCCACCGCCTCCCCCTCAAAGGGGAACCGTCTCCCCCACCCGGGGGAGGAAGCACACACTCCGCCGCCCCACTCACATCCGGCGCGTCACCACCGACAGCCGGTCCCGTGCCTCGAACAGCGCCGCCTTGATGACCTGTTCGTGCGCCGCCGTCAGCCGGGCCACCGGCACCGAGCAGCTCACCGCGTCCCGGGCCGGCGTCCGGTACGGGACGGCCACCCCGAAGCAGCGCAGCCCGAGCGTGTTCTCCTCCCGGTCCAGCGCGTACCCCTGCTCCCGCACCAGCGCCAACTCCTCGACGAGCCGCTCGCGGTCGGTGATGGTGTGCTCGGTGACCGCCTCCAGCCGCTTCGGCAGCAGGGCGCGCACCTCGTCGTCCGTGTGCGTGGCCAGCAGCGCCTTGCCGAGCGCCGTCGAGTGCACGGGCAGCCGCCGCCCGACCCGCGTGAAGGGCCGCAGGTAGTGCTGCGACTGCCGGGTGGCGAGGTACACCACGCTCGTCCCGTCCATCCGCGCCAGGTGGATGGTCTCCGTCGTGTCGTCGGAGAGCCGGTCCAGGGTGGGCCTGGCCGCCGCGACCACCTCGTCGCCGTCGATGTACGAACTGCCGACCAACAGGGCCCGTACGCCGATGCCGTACCGGGTGCCCGTCGCGTCGGTCTCCACCCACCCCAGGTTCACCAGCGTGCGCAGCAGCATGTAGAGGCTGGACTTCGGCAGGGAGAGGTCGTGCTGGATGTCGGCCAGGCTGTGCAGTCCGGGCCGGGCCGCGAAGTGCTCCAGCAGCAGGACCGTCCGTACCGCCGATTTGACCGGCGCCGCCGCAACCGGGATCCCCGACTCGGTCGTCGTCATACGCCTGCTTCCCCTCTGGTCGCCTCTTGTCACGCGGAGGACGCGGAAATAGAGTCCGCAGCAGATGTGATCATTCATCCACCGGAACCGCGTTCAGAATACTGAACGATCCAGGAGGCAGTGGGCCATGACAACGACACCAGTCTGGAGTGTGGACCCCCGCACCGGGAAGCAGCGCGAGCAGGTTGCGGTGGAGGCCACGTCCCAGGAGGTGGACGAAGCCGTACGGGCGGCCCACGCGGCCCGCGGCGCGCTCGCCGACGCCACCGTCCGCGCCGCCTTCCTGCGCGCCGCCGCCGCGCTGCTCGACGAGGCCGCCGCCCACGTCATCGAGGCCGCCGACGCCGAGACCGCGCTCGGCCCGGGCCGGCTCACCGGCGAACTGGCCCGCACCACCGGCCAGCTGCGCGCCTTCGCCGACGCCGTGGACGAGGGCGCCTACCTCGACGTCCGGATCGACCGCGCCGACCCCTCCCTCAGCCCGCCCCGCCCCGAACTGCGCCGCTACAAGGTGCCGCTCGGCGTGGTCGCGGTCTACGCCGCCTCCAACTTCCCGCTCGCCTTCTCCGTCCCCGGCGGGGACACCGCGAGCGCGCTGGCCGCCGGCTGCCCGGTGGTCGTCAAGGCGCACCCCGACCACCCGGCCACCTCCGAGCTGTGCGCCTCGCTGCTGCGCCGGGCGGCGGCCGCCGTCGGACTCCCGGCCGAAGTGGTGAGCGTGGTCCACGGGTTCGACGCCGGCCTGGAGCTGATCCGCCATCCGCTCGTGGCCGCCGCCGGATTCACCGGCTCCGTCCGCGGCGGGCGGGCGCTGTTCGACGCGGCCGCCGCCCGGCCCGTACCGATCCCCTTCCACGGCGAACTGGGCTCCCTCAACCCCGTCGTGGTCACCCCGGCCGCGGCCGCCGAGCGCGCCGAGGAGATCGGCGCCGGACTCGCGGGCTCGGTCACCCTCGGCGTCGGCCAGTTCTGCGTGAAGCCCGGGCTGGTGCTGGTCCCCGAGGGGGTTGCGGGCGACCGTCTCACCGGCGCGCTCACCAAGGCGCTCGGCGAGACCGAACCCGGGGTGCTGCTCGACCACCGGATGCGCGAGAACTTCATCTCCGGGGTGCGCGAGCGGGCCGGGCTGCCCGGCGTCGACGCGCCCGTCACCCCGGGCTCCGGCGGGGAGCACACCGTCGGCGCGGGCTACCTGACCGTGGCCGCCGGGGACCTGCTCGGCGGCGGGGCGTACGACCTCCTCCTGGAGGAGTGCTTCGGCCCGGTCACCGTCGTCGTGCGGTACGCCGACCAGGGCGAGGCGGGCGCGGTCCTCGGCCGGCTCCCCGGGAACCTGAGCGCCACGCTCCAGCTGTCGGCCGCCGAGACGCAGGGCGCACCGGGCCCGGCCACCGAGCTGATCGGGCAGGTCACGGGGCTGGCGGGGCGGATCGTGGTCAACGGCTGGCCGACCGGGGTGGCGGTGGCCCCGGCCCAGCACCACGGCGGCCCGTACCCGGCGGCGACCTCGCACTCCACCTCGGTGGGCGGGACCGCGATCGAACGCTGGCTGCGGCCGGTGGCCTACCAGTCGGTGCCGGACGCGCTCCTTCCGGCGGAGCTGCGCGAGGCGAACCCGCTGGGGCTGCCGCGCCGGGTCACCGGCGGCTGAGCGGAGCCGGCACCCCGGCCGGTACGGGGCCGCACCCGGCCGGTACGGGCCGCGCCTCGACGGAGGCCGCACCCCCCGGCCGGGACAGGGCCGCGCCCCCGCTACCGGCGCTGAAATCTCGCCCGAGGGTAAGGGAACGGCAAAGCCCCTCCGGTCGTTCTCCGGGCATGACCGCTATGACCCCTGGTTCCAACCTGCCGCTCAATGCCGTCCGTGTGACGGTGGACGTGGCTGCGCCGGTGCGGCTCGACGTATCGGCCCTGCTCCTGACGGCCGACGGCAAGGTGCGCTCCGACGCCGACTTCATCTTCTTCAACCAGCCCTCCGGCCCCGGTGTCAGCTACCGGTCCGGCGGGGGTGCGGCGCCGGACTCGATCACCGTGGACACCGGCGCGGTGCCGCCGGGCATCGAGCGGATCGTGGTCACGGCCAGCCCCGACGCCGCCGGGCAGACCTTCCAGGGCATCGAGCCCACGGCCACCGTGCGGGGCGCCGACGGCGGAGCGGTGATCGCCTCCTTCACCCCGCCGCAGCTGGGCTCCGAGACCGCGCTCGTCGTCGTGGAGATCTACCTGCGCGGCGGCGCGTGGAAGGTGCGCGCGGTCGGCCAGGGGTACGCGAACGGCCTCGCCGGCATCGCCACCGACTTCGGCGTCTCCGTGGACGAGGAGCCGGCTCCCGCGGCCACCGCCGTCGCCCCGCCCGTCGCCCCGGCGCCCCCCGCCCCGCCCGCCCCGCCGGTCTCCTACCCGCCCTCCCCCTGGCTCGGCGGCGCCACCACCCCCACGGCGCCCACCCCGGCCGCACCGGTCCCGGCGGCGGCCCCCGCCGCACCCCCGGCCGCTCCGGCCGGCGCGGGGAAGATCAACCTCGACAAGGGCCGGGTCAGCCTCCAGAAGAACCAGACCGTCTCCCTGGTCAAGGGCGGCCGCCCGCTGCTCTCCCAGGTCAAGATGGGCCTGGGCTGGGAGCCCGCCTTCGGCGGCCGGGACATCGACCTCGACGCCTCCGTCATCGCGTACGGCCCCCAGCGCAACCACATCGACAGCTGCTACTTCGGCAAGCTGTCCATCCTCGGCGGCTCCGTCAAGCACTCGGGGGACAACCTCACCGGTGAGGGCGCCGGCGACGACGAGGTGATCGTCGTGGACCTCGGCCGGCTCCCCGCCGAGGCCACCGGCCTGGTCTTCACGGTCAACTCCTTCTCCGGCCAGAAGTTCACCGAGGTGGCGAAGGCCTACTGCCGCCTGATCGACGCGGCGAGCGGCGAGGAGCTGGTGCGCTTCGACCTGACCACCGCCGAGCCGCAGACCGGCGTGATGATGGCCAAGCTGATCAAGCAGTTCAGCGGGGAGTGGGAGATGACGGCCATGGGCGAGTTTGTGAAGTCGCGCACAGTGCGCGGCATGGTCAAGCCCGCCGCACAGGCACTCTGAGCAGGTGGGCGGGCACCGGCAGCCACGGCGGCGCATCCCGGGTGATGGATGCCACGCGTAATCCGTAAGTGGCTGTCAGTGTCCGCCCGTAGCCTTGAAACCATGCACGAGACACTCACACCCGCGGGGCCCGCCCGCCCGTCCGCCGCCGAGGCGAACGAGGCGATACGGCACCTCGTCGAAACCCGGGTGGACGGCGAGTGGCCCTCGGAGGCGTATGAGTTCCTGCTCTCCGAGTGGGCCGAGGCCTCGCGTGCGGAGGTTTCCGCAGGCCCGTGAGCGTGGGCGGCCGGCCGCCCACGCCCGTCCGCGCGCCCGTGCCCGCCCGCACCCCGTGCGCACGGGCCCGCCGCGCCCCGTCCGCGTCAGTGGCCGCGCCGCCACGGCCCGGTGATGGCCAGCATGATCCCCGGGCTCTGGATGTTGGCGAACAGCGTGCGCCCGTCCGGGGAGAAGCAGACCCCGGTGAACTCGGAGTACTCCGGCTCCTCGGCCGACCCGGCGTTCAGCTCGTTGCGCGCCAGCGGGTAGGTGCGGCCCGACTCGGTCGCGCCGAACAGGTGCTGCAGCCCCGAGCCGTCCTCCGCGATGACCAGGCCGCCGTACGGGGACACGGTGATGTTGTCGGGGCCGTCGTAGCCGCCGTCCACCGACGGGTCGGCGTTGACCCCGATGAGGACCGTGAGCCGGACCGTGCGCCGCTTCGGGTCGTAGAACCAGACCTGGCCGTCGTGGGCCGCGCCCGGGCTCTCCTCACGGGCGTAGGAGGAGACGAAGTACGCGCCTCCGTCGGCCCACCACATGCCCTCCAGCTTGCGCCCGCGCGTCACCACCCCGTCCGCGAACTGCTTGCGCACCGGCACGGTGCGGGCGTCGCGGTCCGTGACGTCCACCCAGTCGACCCCGTAGACGGTGCCGATCCGCGTCGCGCGCGAGAAGTCGTCGACGAACCGTCCCGAACTGTCGATGCACTTGGCGGCCTGGAGCACGCCGGCGTCGGCCGCGAGCGTACGGAGCCTGCCGCGCCCGTGGTGGAAGCCGCGGGGCGGGGTCCAGCGATAGAGCAGCCCGTTGGGGCCGGAGGCGTCCTCGGTCAGGTAGGCGTGGCCCTGGCGCGGATCGATGACCACGGCCTCGTGGTCGTACCGCCCGAACGCCTTGATCGGGCGCGGGTCGCGGTTGGCGCGGCGGTCGTGCGGGTCGACCTCGAAGACGTAGCCGTGGTCCTTGGTCATGCCGTTCTTGCCGGCGAGGTCCGAGTTCTCCTCGCAGGTCAGCCAGGTGTCCCAGGGGGTGGAGCCGCCCGCGCAGTTGGTGGACGTACCGGCGATGCCCACCCATTCGGCGACCTCGCCGCCGCGCCGGACCTCGACGACCGTGCAGCCGCCGGCCGCGGCCGGGTCGTAGACCAGGCCCTCGGTGAGCGGGACGGGGTGGGTCCAGCCCGAACGGGGGCCCTTGAGCTCGTGGTTGTTGACGAGGAGGGTGACTCCCCGGTGGCCCTCGAAGGCGGCGGTCCCGTCGTGGTTGGACGGGGTGCTCTCGCCCGATTCCAGCGTGGTGACCCCGCTGTGCGTGATCACGCGGTACTTGAACCCGGCGGGGAGGGCGAGGATGCCGGCCGGGTCGGGGACGAGCGGGCCGTAGCCGGGCTCGCAGGGCCGCCCGTGCTCGTCGCGGTGGGTGCTGTCGTCGGCCGCCAGCGCTCCCGGGGCGGTGGCGAGTGCGCCGACCGTCCCGGTGAGGGCCACGCCCGCGCCGGCGATGACGGTACGGGCGGTGAAGTCTCTACGGCTGAGCGGCATCGGGTCTCCTGGGATGGGGAGGTGGTGCGCCTGTCGTGCGGTCGTCGGCGCACACGCTCTCGCCCGCACGTGAACGGCGGCTGAACTACCCACGAAGAGGATCAGTCCCCTTGCCGGTGGTCGGAATGGCCAACTCCGGCCCCAGGAACGGCGCATTGTCGCCACCGGACCAGCCACCCGACCAGCCGCCCCACCCGCCACTCCGCCGGCCGCCCCACCGGCCGCCCGGCTCAGGGGCGGCGGGAGCGCGCCTTGAACGCGGCCTTGCGGGCCTCCTTCGCCGCCTTCTTGTCCGGGTGCAGCCGGCCCATCGCCTCCAGGACGTACGCCGTCGCCGGGTGCTCCACCCGCCACACCTGCTCGAAGAATCCCGCGTGATGCGCGGTCAGGGTCTCCATCAGGAGCGGCAGCTCCTCCGTCTCCCCGTCGGCGGCCAGCTGCGCCGCGATCGTGTCGACCGTCAGCCAGAACACCATCTCCGGGTCCGGCGCCGGTACGTCGGCCACCCCGCGCTCCGCCAGCCAGACCCGGGCGAGCCCGCCGAGCTCCGCGTCGTCCAGCACCGCCCGGACCGCCGGCTCGGCCTCGGGCCCGGCCGGCGCCAGGGCCTGCTGGCACCGGAGCCGGCGCAGCGGGCCGCCCTCGTCGTCACCGCGCGCGGCGGCCAGCAGTTCGGCGACCGCGGCGGGCAGTTCGCGGCCTGCCAGCCACTGTTCGATCTCGGCCTGGGCGGCGTTCTCGGGGTAGAAGGAGACCGCGTCGAGCAGTGCGTCGGCGCCCTTGTCGGCCAGTTCGCCGACGGCGGGGGCCTCGACCCCGGCCTCCAGCATCCGGGCCCGGATCCCGTACAGGCCGAGCGGGGTGAGGCGGACCATGCCGTAGCGGGAGACGTCCTCTTCGTCCGCGGCGCCCGCGGTCTCCGGCTCCAGGGGTCCGTCGGCCTCCGCCATCAGCTCCTCGTCGACGGGCCGGAACTCGACCAGCCCGATCGGCTCCAGCTGCCTGAACTGGTCGTCGAGGCGCATCATCGCGTCCGAGACCTGCTCCAGCACGGCGTCGGTGGGCTCGCCCATGCCGTCGGGCACGACCATCGACGCGGCGAGCACCGGCAGCGGAACCGGACGGTCCGCCGCCCCGCCCTCGGTGACGGTGAGCAGGTAGAGGTTGGCGAGGACCCCGTCGAGGAAGTCCGCCTCGCGGCCCGGGTTCCAGTCCAGCTGGTCGAAGTCGATCTCGCCGCCCGCGTCCAGCGCGTCGACGAGGCCGTCCAGGTCGGGCACCGCCGCGTCGGCGAGCACGGTGTCCAGGGCCGCCAGCCAGAGGTCGAGCACGTCGCCGGGGGCGCCGCTCGTCACCAGTGCCAGGTCCTCGCCGGGCGCGGCCGTGCCGAACGCCTCCTCGCCGCCCTGCCCGGCGCCGTCGCCCTTCCCGGGGCCGTCACCCTGTCCGGCGTCCTCCTCCGGCTCCGTCACATCGACCAGGCCGGTGTCCACGGCCACCCGCCAGGCCTGCCCCGCGTACCCGGCGGAGTCCTCGTCGGCGGCGTCGAGGCCGAGCACCGCGACGGCCTCGGGCAGCTGGTCCGCGACGAGTTCGCCGCCGATGTCGACGCGCGTTCCGGGTCCGGCCCAGCGGGCGAGGCGTACGGCGCGCGCGAACAGCGGGGCGACGAGGGCGTCGCGGGCCAGTTCCGCGTCGGAGTGCAGCCGTACCGGCGGCAGCGTGGGGTGCGACTCTGCGGACATGGTGCTGTTCTCCTCGCGGACGCGGTGGGGCCGGGCGCGCAGCCGGGCGGGCGGGTCGAAACGGCCGGTTGGTCCGTCATGTGCGCGCGGACATCGGCGACATGGCCGACATGACAGGCAGGGCGGCGCAGGGCAGATGTGGCGCAGATGACAGCGGTGGCCGTCGTTCGGCGCCCCAGCGTAGACGCATTTCGGGACCATCCGGCGGGCCATCACCTTTGGTTCATCCCACAGTCAGCTGTCGTATTCCCTGGAGGGCTTGACAACTTTGCTGGCCACACAGGAAATTGACGCGCGTAGATGTATCGGGAGCGGCACGCCTCCCGCAGATCTCGCTGCGACCCCGCTGCCGCGCCCCTCCTTCCCTCTCCCACACCGGAGTTCCTGCCCATGCGCTCCTCGCATCCCCGTTCCGCCGCCGTCGCGGCCCTCGTCGCCACCGCACTGGCCACCGGCCTGCTCGCGGGCTCCGCCGACGCGGCCGAAGGCGCCGTGTCCGCCGATCCGATACGCATCCACGACATCCAGGGCACCACCCGCATATCCCCGCTGAACGGCAAGCAGGTCACCGACGTCGAGGGCATCGTGACGGGCGTGCGGACGTACGGCTCGCGCGGCTTCTGGATCCAGGACCCGGACGCCGACGACAACGACGCCACCAGCGAGGGCGTGTTCGTCTTCACCAGCTCCGCCCCGACCGTCGCCGTGGGCGACGCGGTCAAGGTCTCCGGCACCGTCGGCGAGTACGTCCCCGGCGGCCTGACCTCCGGCAACCAGTCGGTGACCCAGATCTCCAAGCCGACGGTGACCGTGGTCTCCTCCGGCAACGCGCTGCCCGAGGCCACCGCGATCAACGAGTACTCGGTGCCCGCCGAGTACGCCCCGGCGGGCGACCCGGCCGCCGCCGGCAGCATCAACGGCCTGACCCTGGAGCCCGCGCGCTACGCCCTGGACTACTACGAGTCCCTGGAGGGCATGAACGTCAAGATCGGCACCTCCCGCGTGGTCGGCGCCACCGACCCGTACTCGGAGCTGTGGGTCACGGTGAAGGGCTGGGAGAACACCGCCAAGCGCGGTGGCACGATCTACGGCTCCTACGAGTCCCAGAACACCGGCCGCCTCCAGATCCAGCAGCTCGCGCCCCTCGCGCAGCAGCCCTTCCCGGTGGCCAACGTCGGCGACAAGCTGACCGGCACCACCGAGGGCCCGCTGGACTTCAACCAGTTCGGCGGCTACACGCTGGTGGCCCGCACCCTCGGCACGGTCAAGGCGGGCACCCTCGCCCCCGAGAAGACCAAGCCGCAGGTCGAGCAGGAGCTCGCGGTGGCCACGTACAACGTGGAGAACCTCGACCCGACCGACCCGCAGGAGAAGTTCGACGCGCTGGCGAAGGCGGTCGTCGAGAACCTCGCCTCCCCCGACGTCCTCGCCCTGGAGGAGATCCAGGACGACAACGGCGCCAAGAACGACGGCACCGTCTCCGCCGAGCAGACGCTGACGAAGTTCACCGCGGCGATCACGGCGGCGGGCGGCCCGGCCTACCAGTGGCGGACCGTCAACCCGGAGGACAAGAAGGACGGCGGCGAGCCCGGCGGCAACATCCGCCAGGTCTTCCTCTTCAACCCGGCGCGGGTCTCCTTCACCGAGCGCGCCCCGGGCGACGCGGTGACGGCGACCGGCGTGGTCAAGGAGAACGGCAAGGCCGCCCTGACCCACTCCCCCGGCCGCGTCGACCCCGCGAACCCGGCGTGGGCGGACAGCCGCAAGCCGCTCGCGGGCGAGTTCGTCTTCCGCGGCAAGACCGTCTTCGTGATCGCCAACCACTTCGGCTCCAAGGGCGGCGACGAGGGCCTGACCTCGCACCACCAGCCGCCGGTCCGTTCCTCGGAGGCCAAGCGGCTCCTGCAGGCGCAGGCCGTGAACGGCTTCGTCAAGGAGATCCTGGCGGCGGACAAGAACGCGAACGTCCTGGTCCTCGGTGACATCAACGACTTCGAGTTCTCGGCGACGACGGACGCGCTCGCGGACGGCGGGGCGCTGTACCCGGCGATCAAGTCGCTGCCGAAGGCGGAGCGCTACTCGTACGTCTACCAGGGCAACGCGCAGGTGCTGGACCAGATCCTGACCAGCCCGGCGATCAAGAAGTTCACGTACGACAGCGTGCACATCAACGCGGAGTTCGCGGCGCAGAACAGCGACCACGACCCGCAGGTGCTGCGCTTCCGCCCGTAACACCCCGCTCCCACGAGCCGCAGGGGGTCCGGCCGCCGTCACGGCCGGACCCCCTGCCACAATCCGGCCATGACCTTCCGCAACGCCACGCGCCGGGACCTGCCCGCCGTACTCGCCCTGCTCGCCGACGAGGACCAGGTCCTCGACCCGGCCTCGATCGTGGTCGGCGAGGCGCACGAGCGGGCCTTCGCCGCCATCGAGGCGGACGCCCGCAACGAGATGCTGGTCCTCACGGACGGGGCGGACCGGACGGATGGGGCGGGCGAGACGGGCGAGGTCGTCCTCGGGTGCCTCCAGCTGACGTACATACCGGGCCTGGGCCAGAACGGCCAGGAGCGGGCCGTGGTGGAGGCCGTACGGGTCCGCGCGGACCGGCGGGGCGCGGGACTCGGCGCGGAACTGATGCGCCTGGCCGTCGAGCGGGCCCGCGAGCGCGGCTGCGGCCTGGTCCAGCTGACGAGCAGCAACCGGCGCACCGACGCCCACCGCTTCTACGAGCGGCTGGGCTTCGCACGCAGCCACGAGGGCTTCAAGCTGCAGCTGAAGCCGTAACGGGCGCTTCCCGGGCAAGATGGGGGACTTTCGGCCCTGGCGTGACGCTCGACACATCCCTACCGATTCCACCGCTTGTGGTGTTGAGTGTCTGCACGCCCGATCTTGTCCGGCTTGTACTGCCCGCCTCCCTGGAGGATCCGCGTGTTCCCCTCCATCTCCCTCGCCCAGGAAATCGGCCTCGCCGTGCTGCTCGTGGCCGTGATCGTCTGGGTCGTCGGCCTCGGCCACATGCTGTGGGACAGCCGCTTCCACCTGCCGGAGCCGGCCGCCCCCGAGGGTCTGCCGATGATCCCGGCCCAGCGCGGCTCCGCCGGGCACCCGATGGAGACGGTGGAGCTGACCGAGGCGGAACAGCAGGCCTTCGCCGGCCTGATCCGCACGATCCCCCTGCACTGACGCCGGACTCGTCCACACCCGGCACGTACGCCGAGCGCCCTCCCGGTCCACGGAAGGGCGCTCAGTCGCAGGCGGGTGCGGGGGTACGTCAGTTGTGGCTGTGCAGGACCTCGTTCAGGCCGCCCCAGGCCGCCTTGTACGGGCGGGCCTCGACGGCGCCGGTGACCGAGTTGCGGCGGAAGAGGATGTTGCTGGCGCCGGAGAGCTCCAGGGCCTTGACGATCTGGCCGTCCGGCAGGGTGACGCGGGTGCCCGCCGTCACGTACAGGCCGGCTTCCACGACGCACTCGTCGCCCAGCGCGATGCCGACGCCGGCCTCGGCGCCGATCAGGGTGCGCTCGCCGATCGAGATGATCTGCTTGCCGCCGCCCGAGAGGGTGCCCATGGTGGAGGCGCCGCCGCCGATGTCGGAGCCGTCGCCGACCACGACGCCCGCGGAGATGCGGCCCTCGACCATGGAGGTGCCGAGGGTGCCCGCGTTGAAGTTGACGAAGCCCTCGTGCATGACGGTGGTGCCCTCGGCGAGGTGCGCGCCGAGGCGGACGCGGTCCGCGTCGGCGATGCGCACGCCCTTGGGGGCGACGTAGTCGGTCATCCGCGGGAACTTGTCGATCGAGGTCACCTGGAGGTGCAGGCCCTCGGCGCGCGCGTTGAGGCGGACGGTCTCGACCTGGTCGATCGCGACCGGACCCAGCGAGGTCCACGCGACGTTGGCCAGCAGGCCGAAGACGCCGTCGAGGTTCTGGCCGTGCGGCTTGACCAGGCGGTGGCTGAGCAGGTGCAGGCGCAGGTACGCGTCGTGCGCGTCCAGCGGCTTGTCCTCCAGGGAGGCGATCACCGTGCGGACGGCTACGACCTCGACGCCGCGGACCGCGTCCGTGCGGATCGCCTTGGCCGCGGCGGCGCCGAGGAGCTCCACGGCCTGCTCGGCGGTGAGGCGCTCGGTGCCGGCCGGGCCGGGCTCGGCGGTCAGCTCGGGGGCGGGGAACCAGGTGTCGAGGACGGTGCCGTCGGCGGTGAGGGTGGCAAGTCCGGCGGCGACGGCGCCGGTGGTACGCGTAGCAGTCATGCCCGAAACCTAACCGGCGACGGCATGAGGTTGCGAACCGGTCTCATGTGCCGGTCGGACCGCGTGTCGCCGCTGCCTGGCGTGGGCCCACAGGACCGCCCCGCCGGCCCCCGCCGCCAGCACCACGCACAGCGGCCACAGCAGCCCGGGCGCGGCGGAGTACAGCGCTCCGCCCAGCGGCGGGCCGAGTACGACGCCGCTGGCCGAGACCCCGGCGTACAGGCTCTGGTAGAGCCCGATGGCGTGCGGGGGCGCCTGGTCGGCGACGTAGGCCGTGGCGGGGGTCTTGTAGAGGATCTCGCCGAGGCTCAGCAGCACCATCATGGCGACGGCCGCCGCGATCCCGGTCCCGAGCAGCAGCGCCCCGTACCCGGCGCCCACGAGCAGGAGCCCTGTGCCGACGACGCGCAGCGGCGGGCGGGCGCGCAGGGCGACGGCTGCCGGCAGTTCCAGGACGAGGATGACGGCGCCGTTGAGGGCGATGATCAGCCCGTAGGCGCCGGTGTCGAGGCCGTGGTCGGCGAGGTAGACGGGGAAGGTCGAGTACTGCTGGCGGTAGATGACGTCGACCACCAGGATCGCGCCCAGCAGGACGAGGACCGCGGGCCTGGCCCGGAGCTCCCCCCATGCGCCGCGGCCCAGACCCCCGTCCGGGGCCGCGGCGGGGGTGCGGTCCGCGCTGCGTGCCGGGACGACCCGGGCGGTCCACAGCGCGAAGAAGAGGATGCCGACGCCGTCGGCGACGAAGAGCCAGTCGTAGGAGAGGCCGGTCGCGATCAGTGCGCCCAGCGGCGGGCCGAGGGTGAAGCCGCCGTTGGAGACGCAGCGGACGACGGCGAAGGCCTGGCGGCGCGCCCCCTCCGGGACGAGCACGGCGACGAGCGCGGCGTTGGCGGAGCGGATCGCCCCGAGGGCGTACTGGGCCAGTGGCAGGACGGCGAGCAGCGCGCCGGTGGGCAGCGCCGGCAGGAGGACGAGGCCGGCGCCGGCGAGGAACGAGGCGATGAGCAGGACGCGGCGGTGGCCGTAGCGGTCTCCGTACCCGCCGCCGGTGAAGTTGCCCGCGATCAGGCCGATGCCGCCGACTCCGGTGACGAGGCCGGCCTCGGTGACGGAGAGTCCGCGCGGGCCGGTCAGGTACACGAAGACGAAGACGAAGGTGAAGCTGGACACGGCGTTGACGAACACGCCGGGCGAGAGCATCCAGATCGCTCTCGGTACCTCTTTGAAGCCTTGCAGCACGTCCCGCCCCCGAGTTAGTTCCTTTTGGGAACTGACTATGTCAGCATGACAACCTCGGGTCAACGGACAAAGGAGCTCCCATGGCCCAGCGCACACACCTCGGCGACGCGGACTGCGCCATCGCCCAGGCCCTCGACGTGGTGGGCGACTGGTGGACGCTGCTGATCGTGCGCGACACCGCGCGCGGCCTGCACCGCTTCGACGAGCTCCAGCGCGAGCTGGGGATGTCCCGCAAGGTGCTGACGGAGCGGCTGAAGATGCTCGTCGAGGCCGGGGTGCTGACGCGCGAGCCGTACCAGGAACGACCGGTGCGGTACGAGTACCGGCTGACCCCGCGCGGGCGGGGGCTGCTGCCGGTCCTGGTGGCCCTCCAGGACTGGGGAGACACCTGGGTCCTGGGAGAGGGAGAGATGACGGCGACGACCGACGAGGCCTCGCGGGAGGCGGAACGGGTGCACGCGCTGCGCGGCACGCGGGTGCCGGAGCTGCTGCTGCCGGACCGTTTCGGCGGGCTGAGCGACCCGGTGGCGGACACCCCGTTCACGGTCCTGTACTGCTTCCCGGGCGCGTACGCGCGCGCCGAGGCCTACCCGCCGGGCTGGGCCGGCATCCCCGGCGCCAAGGGCTGCACGTTCGAGTCGTGCACGTACCGCGACCAGCTCGCGGAGTTCACCGCGGCCGGCGCCACCGTGCACGGGGTGTCGGCCCAGCGCCCGGACGAGCAGCGGGAGTTCGCGGAGCACGAGCGGCTGCGGTTCCCGCTGCTCTCGGACGCGGACCTGGCGCTGACGGCGGCGCTGCGGCTGCCGACGTTCCGTGCGGCGGGGGTGACCCGGATCAAGCGGCTCACCCTGGTCGTGGACCGCGACCGCACGGTCCGCGAGGTGATCTACCCGATCCGGGACATCGAGGCGAGCGTGGCCACGGCGCTGACGACGGTCCGCTCCGCGCGATAGCCGGGCCACGGGTCGGCACGGCCACGGGTCGGCACGGCCTAGGCGCCGCGGAGCACCCGTCCCAGGACCTCGCGGGCGTACGGCTCGTCGTACGGGGCGTCCGTCAGCAGGACCTGGAGGCCGATGCCGTCCATGACGGCCACCAGCGCCCGCGCCGTCACCGGATCCGTCCGCAGGGCGAGCGCGGCGGACATGGACGCGCACCACTCCGACGCCACCGGCCGCAGCGCCGGGCGGCGCAGGGCCGCGAGGTAGAGCTCGTACTCCAGCTCGACCCGGCTCCGGTCCGCCGCCAGGAACTCCCCCAGCAGCCGGGCCAGGGCCCGGGCGAGGTCCGTGTCCGGGTCGGCCAGCGCCGCCGAGTCCGCCAGCGCCCGCGCGAAGCTCTCGTTGGACTGGCGCAGCGCCGCGACCAGCAGGTCGTCCAGCGTCTTGAAGTGGTACGTGGTCGACCCGAGCGGTACGTCGGCCTCCGCGGCCGCGCTGCGGTGGCTCAGCCCCGCGATGCCCTTGGCCCCCACCACCCGGATCGCCGCGTCGATGATCCGCTGCCGCCGGTCCGGGTCGTAGCGCCGCACGCCGGGGGACATCAGTGCGCTCCGCCGAGGTTCAGCAGGACCACCCCGCCGATCACCAGGACGATCCCGGCGATCTTCGCGGCGGTGGCCGCCTCCCCCATGAACACCATGCCGATGGCGGCGATGGCGGCGGTGCCGACGCCCGCCCATATCGCGTAGGCCGTTCCGACCGACATCGACTTGAGCGTCTGCGCGAGCAGGGTGAAGGCGATGACGTACCCCAGCAGGGTGCCCAGCGAGGGCCACAGCTTGGTGAAACCGTCGCTGTACTTCATGGCGGTGGTTCCGGCGACCTCGGCGGCGATGGCCGCGGCAAGCAGTACGTAGGGCATGTGTACAAGGGTACACATCGATGCGTACACCTGTACATAAAGCGACCCGCCGCACGACCCGGGACTCCTGCGGCCCGCGGCGCTACCCTGTCCGCCTCCTGGGGAGACGAAGGGGCGGCCCGCGCATGGCGCAGCATTGGACCCATCAGGGCGGCGGCTGGCTGCCCCCGCGCTCTCCCCGGCCCGGCGTGATACCGCTGCGCCCCCTCACACCGGGGGAGATCCTCGGCGGCGCCCTCGTCACCCTGCGCCGCTACGGCGGCCGGTTGCTCGGCGCCCTGCTCCTCGGCCAGCTCGGCGGTCTGCTGCTGGTCGCCGCGGTCGCCGGGGCGGCCACCCTCGCCTCCCTGACCCGCACCGCCGGCAGCCGGGCCTTCGTCTACGCCCTCGTCCCGGCCTTCGCCCTGTTCCTGCTGTTCGGCTGGGCCCTCTCCGGCGCCCTGGCCGCGGCCCTGCTCCGGCCGGCCGTGCTCGGGCGCCGCGTCGCCGTGCGCGAGCTGTTGCGGGCCGCCCTGCCCCGGACGCCCGCGGTGCTCGGCGCCCGGCTGCTGTCCCTGCTCGCCGCCGTCGGGCCGGGGGCCGCCGCCTTCGCCGCCGGGCTGCCGCCGCTCGCGCTGCTCCCCCTGGCCCCGGTCGCCCTGTGGCTCGCCGTCCTCTTCGCCCTGGCGCCCACGGCCGCCGGGTACGAGGGGCTCGGCCCCGTGGCGGCCCTGCGCCGCTCGGCCCGCCTGGTGCGCGGCGCCTGGTGGCGGACCCTGTGCGTCACCGCTCCGGCGGGCGCGTCGGCGCTGGGGGCCGCGTACGCCCTCCAGTACTGGTTCGGCGCCCTCGGCGTGCTGCTCGCGCCGGCCCTGCTGCCGGCCTTCCCCCAGCTGACCGCCGGCCTGCTCTACGCCGACCGGCGGCTCCGCCGTGAGCACCTCTCCGGGTCCCTCACGGCGGAGCCCCTGATCACGGGTTCAGCGTGAACCAGGCCGCCCGCGCCTTCTTCCACTCGGCGTGCGTCAGGTCCTTGGCCTCGGTGCCGTCGCCGTAGAGGTCCGCGGACCCGCTGTCGGTGACCAGCTGCACCCGGGCGCCCGCGGCCGTCAGGTCCGGGACCTCCACGACGGCCTCCCAGCCGCCGGGGTCGGTGGTCGGCAGGTCGGCCCGCTTGACCGGGGAGTGCCCGGCGACGCCGTCCCACTGGTAGAGCGCGTACGGGTCGGAGTTGTCGTCGGCGGCCCACGAGCCGGCCAGGATCAGGTACTGCCCGGCCGCGTTCTTGCGCAGGTCCCGGACGGCCAGCCCGCCGAGGTCCAGCTCGATGCCCGCCCCGAAGACGGCCTTGGACCCGTTCGCCAGGACCTTGTCGAAGTTGGTGACGGGCACGATCAGCGCCCTGCCGCCCGGCACGGCCGGTGCCAGGGGGGCCCGGAAGCCCAGGTAGGCGGTGGTCGTGGAGCCGGGCGCGAACTCCAGGCCCTCGACGTTGAAGCCGTCGATCTGCTTGGGCGCCTCGCCGTCCGCGGTGCCCGCCGCGAAGCCGTAGCGGTTGCCGTTCGCCTCGTCCCAGGCGACCAGGTCCTCGCGGAGCTTCTTGTACGAGCGCCCGTACGCCAGCTGCGTGCCCGTGCCGGACCCGCTCACCGTGGTGGTGAACACCGTGTTCCGGGGCGCCTTGTACTCGCCGTCCTTGTTGTTGCCGAGCGAGCCCGTCCAGTAGATGGTGTCGCCGATCCGGGTCGCCCCCTCGATGTCCACCTCCTTGCTGACCCCGAGCTGCGAGCTGAAGTCCCAGGTCTTCACGGGCGCGCCCGAGCGGGACCGGTCGTACAGGCGCAGCACGTTGGACTCGTCGTCCGCCACCACCGCGTACCCGCCGCCCACGTCCACGGCGGCCGAGGCGTCCGCGGAACCGGTGAAGTAGCGCGCGTCGGCCGGGTTCTGCACCGCGGCCGAGGCGGCGTAGGAGAGGGTCTTGGTGGCGGTCTTGCCGCCCAGCCCGGTCACCTTGACGGTGAGGTTGGTGTAGCCGCGGCCGCGCGCGGAGACGGCCAGCTGCCGCACCGCCCCGGCGCCGGTGACGGTGACGTCGCCGGTCCCGGCCACCGAGGCCTTGCTCGACGCCGAGGCGCTGACCGTCAGGGCGGAGGCATCGGCCCCGCTCTGGCCGACGGTGACGTTCACGACCGGGTCCCCGACGGCCCCGACGGCCCCGGACAAGTAGGACGCGGACAGGGCGATCGTCGGCGTCCCGTACGTCACGGCCTGTGCGGGCGCGGTCAGCCCGACGATCAGCAGGGCGGCGGCGCCGGCTGTCCCGGCGGCGAAACGAACGGTCACGGAGGGTCCTCTCGTATGCGGCGCCACGTCGTGACGGCCGTCGAGAAGGTTCGGCGACGGTGGACAACTCCGGGTGCACGCCGTCCGTCCACCCGGAGAACAGCGTTCCGGATCAAGAAGACATGCGCGGGACGGAGCGGGAGGGCAGGGGCCGGAACGCAGAGAGGGCCCCCGGCACGACCGTGCCGGGGGCCCTCATCCGCAGGCGGTGATCAGACGTTGAAGCCGAGCGCGCGGAGCTGCTCACGACCGTCGTCCGTGATCTTGTCCGGGCCCCACGGCGGCATCCAGACCCAGTTGATCCGGAGTTCGCTGACGATGCCGTCCGTCGCCGACTTCGCCTGGTCCTCGATGACGTCCGTCAGCGGGCAGGCCGCCGAGGTCAGCGTCATGTCGAGGGTGGCGATGTTCGCGTCGTCGATGTGGATGCCGTAGATCAGGCCCAGATTGACGACGTCGATGCCCAGCTCGGGGTCGACCACGTCGTAGAGGGCCTCGCGGACCTCTTCCTCGGTGGCGGGCTTGATCGACGCCTCGGGCGTCGCGTTCTCGGTCATGCCGTCTTCCTCTCCGCGTCGCCCAGAGCCTGGGCGGTCGCGTCCTTCCACGCCATCCAACTCAGCAGAGCACACTTCACGCGAGCCGGGTACTTGGAGACGCCGACGAACGCGACCGCGTCCTCCAGCACCTCCTCCATGGCCTCGTCGGGCTCGACCTTGCCCTTGGACTGCATCATCTCCAGGAACACGGCCTGGATCTTCTGCGCCTCGGCCAGGTCCTTGCCGACCAGCAGCTCATTGAGTACGGACGCGCTGGCCTGGCTGATGGAGCAGCCCTGGCCCTCGTACGAGACGTCGGTGAGCGTCTCGCCGTCGTACTTCACGCGCAACGTGATCTCGTCGCCGCACGTCGGGTTGACGTGGTGCACCTCGGCGTCGCCGTCGCGCAGGCCACGCCCGTGCGGGTGCTTGTAGTGGTCCAGGATCAGTTCCTGGTACATCGAATCCAGCTTCACAGCGTCCTCGTCAGCCTCATCGTCGTCGACTCGTCGTCACCCGAAGAAGTTCCGTACGTGCTCCAGCCCGTCGATCAGCGCGTCGACCTCGGCCGGAGAGGAGTACAGATAGAAAGACGCTCGCGTCGTCGCCGGAATTCCGTAGCGCAGGCAGACGGGGCGCGCGCAGTGGTGTCCCACGCGGACCGCGATGCCCTGCTCGTCCAGCACCTGGCCGACGTCGTGCGGGTGGATGTCGCCGAGGACGAAGGAGATCGCGGCGCCGCGGTCCTCGGCCGTGGTGGGGCCGATGATCCGCAGGTCGGGCACCTCGGCGAGGCGCTTGATCGCGTACTCGGTGATCGCGTGCTCGTGCGCGGCGATCTTGTCCATGCCGATCGCGGACAGGTAGTCCACGGCCGCGCCGAGGCCGACGGCCTGGGCGATCGGGGGCGTACCGGCCTCGAACTTGTGGGGCGCCGGGGCGTAGGTCGAGGCGTGCATCGACACGGTCTCGATCATCTCGCCGCCGCCGAGGAACGGCGGCAGGTCCTCGAGGAGCTCCTGGCGGCCCCAGAGGACGCCGATGCCGGTCGGGCCGCACATCTTGTGGCCGGTGAAGGCCACGAAGTCGGCGCCGAGCGCCTGCACGTCCAGCGGCATGTGCGGAGCGGCCTGGGAGGCGTCGATCAGCACCAGGGCGCCGACGTCCTGGGCGCGCCGGACGATCGCCTCGACCGGGTTGACCGTGCCCATGATGTTGGAGACCAGCGTGAAGGAGACGATCTTCGTCTTCTCCGTGATGACCTCTTCGATGTTGGACAGGTCGAGCCGGCCGTCGTCGGTGAGGCCGAACCACTTCAGCTTCGCGCCGGTGCGCTGCGAGAGCAGCTGCCACGGCACGATGTTGGAGTGGTGCTCCATCTCCGTGATGGCGATCTCGGTCTCGCGGTCGACCCGGTAGGGCTCGTCCGCCCAGCCGAGCATGTTCGCGACCAGGTTGAGCGACTCCGAGGCGTTCTTGGTGAAGATCACCTCGTCGCGGCTCGGCGCGTTGATGAAGGCGGCGACCTTGTCGCGAGCACCCTCGTACAGCGCCGTGGCCTCCTCGGCCAGCACGTGCACGCCACGGTGGACGTTGGCATTGTGCTGCTCGTAGTACTCGTTCAGCGCGTCGAGCACCTGGCGCGGCTTCTGCGAAGTAGCCGCGTTGTCCAGGTAAACGATCTTCTTCCCGTCGTGGACCACACGATCCAGCAGGGGGAAGTCCTTGCGGATCGCCTCGATGTCGAGGAGGCCAGGCAGCTGTGTCACGCGGTCGCGCCACCCTTCACGTACTTGTCGTAACCCTCGTTCTCCAGCTGGTCGGCGAGCTCGGCGCCACCGGACTCGGCGATGCGGCCGTTCGCGAACACGTGCACGAAGTCGGGCTTGATGTAGCGCAGGATGCGCGTGTAGTGGGTGATCAGCAGGGTGCCGACCTCACCGGTCTCGCGGACGCGGTTGACACCCTCCGAGACGATGCGCAGCGCGTCGACGTCGAGGCCGGAGTCGGTCTCGTCGAGGATCGCGATCTTCGGCTTCAGAAGCTCCAGCTGCAGGATCTCGTGGCGCTTCTTCTCACCGCCGGAGAAGCCCTCGTTGACGTTGCGCTCGGCGAAGGCCGGGTCCATGTGGAGCTGCTCCATCGCGGACTTGACCTCCTTCACCCAGGTGCGCAGCTTCGGCGCCTCGCCGCGGATGGCGGTGGCCGAGGTGCGCAGGAAGTTGGAGACCGAGACGCCGGGGACCTCGACCGGGTACTGCATGGCGAGGAAGACGCCGGCGCGGGCACGCTCGTCGACGGACATCTCCAGGACGTCCTCGCCGTCGAGGGTCACGGTGCCACCGGTGATGGTGTACTTCGGGTGACCGGCGAGCGAGTACGCGAGGGTGGACTTGCCGGAGCCGTTCGGACCCATGATGGCGTGCGTCTCACCCTGCTTGACGGTGAGGTCGACGCCCTTGAGGATCTCGCGGGCGCCGTTCTCGGCCTCGACGGAGACGTGCAGGTCGTGGATTTCAAGCGTTGCCATGGATACCTCAGGACTCCTGGGTGAGGGAGACGAGCACGTCGTCCCCTTCGATCTTTACGGGGTATACGGGAACGGGGCGCGTCGCGGGCAGACCGGAGGGCTTGCCGGTGCGCAGGTCGAAGGCCGACCCGTGCAGCCAGCACTCGATCATGCAGTCCTCGACCTCGCCCTCCGAGAGGGAGACGTTCGCGTGCGAGCAGATGTCGTTGATCGCGAACACCTCCCCGTCGGTGGAGACGATGGACACCGGCGTGCCGTCGAGTTCCACCCTCTTCGGGGTGTTCTCCTCCAGCTCGCTCAGCGTGCAGGCCTTGACGTAATTCATCAGACGGAACCCTGGAGCTCGGTCTCGATCTTGGTGAGCAGACGCTCCTCGATGTCCGGGACACCGATCTGCTGGACGAGCTCGGCGAAGAAGCCGCGGACGACCAGACGGCGGGCCTCGTCGGCCGGGATGCCGCGGGCCTGGAGGTAGAAGAGCTGCTCGTCGTCGAAGCGGCCTGTCGCCGAGGCGTGGCCGGCGCCGACGATCTCGCCGGTCTCGATCTCCAGGTTCGGCACCGAGTCGACCCGCGCGCCGTCCGTGAGGACGAGGTTGCGGTTCATCTCGTAGGTGTCGGTGCCCTCGGCGGTCTTCTCGATGAGCACGTCACCGATCCACACCGCGTGGGCGTCCTGGCCCTGGAGCGCGCCCTTGTAGACCACGTTCGACTTGCAGTGCGGCGCGACGTGGTTGACCAGGAGGCGGTGCTCCTGGTGCTGGCCGGCGTCCGTGAAGTACAGGCCGAAGAGCTCGGCCTCGCCGCCGGGGCCCGCGTAGGTGATCCGCGGGTGGATGCGGACGACGTCGCCGCCGAAGGTGACCACGATCGACTTGAAGGTCGCGTCGCGGCCGATCAGCGTGTTGTGCTGCGAGCAGTGGACGGCGGTGTCGTCCCAGTCCTGCACGGAGACGACGGTGAGCTTGGCGCCGTCGCCGACCAGGAAGTCGACGTTGGCGGCGCGCACGGCGTCACCGGTGTGGTCGATGACGATGACGGCCTCGGCGAAGGCCTGCACGTCGAAGACGGTGTGCCCGAAGGTGGTGCCGCCCTCGCCGTGCAGCGTGAGGCGCACCGGCTCGGTCAGGACGGCCTCCTTGGGCACGGTGACGACCGTGGCCTTGGCGAAGGACGAGAACGCCTGGGCGGCGATCCGGTCCACCGGGATGCCGGCCTTGCCGATGCGCGCGTCGCCGCGGTCCACCGACTCGACGGTGACGCCCTCGGGCGCGTCGATCTGGGCCTTGATGGCGCCGTCGGCGACCGCGGTGCCGTCGTGGAGACCACGCAGGCGGGCCAGCGGGGTGAAGCGCCACTCCTCCTCGCGGCCGTGGGGCACGGGGAAGTCCGCCACGTCGAAGGACGGGGGGGCACTCATCCGGGTGGCGACGGTGGACTCGGCGGCCACCGCGATCGCGCCGGCGGTGGTCGAACCCGCCGGAATGTTCTGAGCCTCAGCCATGGCTGTCGTCTTGCTCGCTCTCGTGTCTGCGTCTAGAAGAATGTGCTGCGGGAAGGGCGGGCGGCCGGAACTAGCCGACCGAACCCTCCATCTGCAGCTCGATCAGCCGGTTCAGCTCCAGGGCGTACTCCATGGGCAGCTCGCGCGCGATGGGCTCGACGAAGCCGCGCACGATCATGGCCATTGCCTCGAACTCCGTCATGCCGCGGCTCATCAGGTAGAAGAGCTGGTCGTCGGAGACCTTGGAGACGGTGGCCTCGTGGCCCATGGAGACGTCGTCCTCGCGGACGTCCACGTAGGGGTACGTGTCCGAGCGGGAGATGGTGTCGACGAGGAGCGCGTCGCACAGCACGTTGGACTTCGAGCCGTGGGCACCCTCGCCGATCTCGACCAGACCGCGGTACGAGGTGCGTCCGCCGCCCCGCGCCACCGACTTGGAGACGATGTTCGAGGAGGTGTTCGGCGCCATGTGGACCATCTTGGAGCCGGCGTCCTGGTGCTGGCCCTCGCCCGCGAAGGCGATGGAGAGGGTCTCGCCCTTGGCGTGCTCGCCCATCAGGTAGACGGCCGGGTACTTCATGGTGACCTTGGAACCGATGTTGCCGTCGATCCACTCCATGGTCGCGCCCTCGTACGCCACGGCGCGCTTGGTGACCAGGTTGTAGACGTTGTTCGACCAGTTCTGGATCGTCGTGTAGCGGCAGCGGCCGCCCTTCTTGACGATGATCTCGACGACGGCGCTGTGCAGCGAGTCCGAGGAGTAGATCGGGGCGGTGCAGCCCTCGACGTAGTGGACGTAGGCGTCCTCGTCGACGATGATCAGCGTCCGCTCGAACTGGCCCATGTTCTCCGTGTTGATACGGAAGTAGGCCTGGAGCGGGATGTCGACCTTGACGCCCTTGGGGACGTAGATGAACGACCCGCCGGACCACACGGCGGTGTTCAGCGACGCGAACTTGTTGTCGCCGACCGGGATGACCGTGCCGAAGTACTCCTGGAAGAGCTCCGGGTGCTCCTTGAGCGCGGTGTCCGTGTCGAGGAAGATGACGCCCTGCTCCTCCAGGTCCTCACGGATCTGGTGGTAGACGACCTCGGACTCGTACTGGGCGGCGACACCGGCGACGAGGCGCTGCTTCTCCGCCTCCGGGATGCCGAGCTTGTCGTACGTGTTCTTGATGTCCTCGGGCAGGTCCTCCCAGGAAGCGGCCTGCTTCTCGGTGGAGCGCACGAAGTACTTGATGTTGTTGAAGTCGATGCCCGAGAGGTCGGAGCCCCAGTTCGGCATGGGCTTCTTGTCGAAGAGCTTGAGACCCTTGAGGCGGAGGTTCAGCATCCACTCGGGCTCGGACTTCTTCGCCGAGATGTCGCGGACGACCTCTTCGGACAGACCCCGCTTGGCAGCGGCACCGGCCGCGTCGGAGTCGGCCCAGCCGTATTCGTAGGTGCCCAGGCCATCGAGCTCAGGGTGAGCAGTCTCCGTGGTCATGCGGGGTTCCTCCCGGCCGTACTTGCAGATACTGATGTGTCGGTCTGTGTGGTGCCCGCGCTGCGCGGAATGAACGTCGTGCACACTCCGTCGCCGTGGGCGATCGTGGCGAGGCGCTGCACGTGCGTTCCCAGCAGGCGTGAGAAGACCTCGGTCTCCGCCTCGCAGAGCTGTGGGAACTGCTCGGCCACGTGGGCGACCGGGCAGTGGTGCTGGCAGAGCTGTTCACCGCTGTGCGGACCGGGAGCGCTCTTCGCCGTAGCAGCGTACCCGTCCGCGGTCAACGCCTTGGCCAGGGCCTCCGCCCGGTCCCCGGGGGCGGCCGCCTCGACGGCTTCCCGGTAGCCCCGCGCCTGCGTCTCCATCCGCGCCCTGGCGAAGGCGGCGACGGCCGCCTCGCCCTGTTCGCCGCCGCCGACCGACTGCGCGATCCAGCGCATGGCGTCGGCGGCGAGGGTGTCGTAGGACTGGTCGAAGGCGTCGCGGCCGCAGTCGGTGAGCGCGAAGACCTTGGCGGGCCGACCCCGGGTGCGCGCACCGTACACGCGCTGCTCACGGGGTTCGACCACGTCGTCGGTGACGAGCGTGTCGAGGTGGCGGCGGACGGCGGCCTGGGTGAGGCCGAGGCGCTGCGCGAGGTCGGCGACGGTGGACGGACCGTGGTCCAGGATCGAGCGCGCCACTCGGTTGCGGGTTGACCGCTCCCCGGTGGCGAGCTCCCCCTGGGGGGTCTCGTTCTGCCGTTCGCCGTATTTCACAACGCCATTGTTGCGTAATTAGTCGAGCCCCGACAAGCCGTGACGGAGGCCACTCCTGGTGGCCTCCATCACTAAGGGTTACCTTATTTGTCGACGCAGAGTTATTTGGAGGGGGACATTCCGCAATCCTCCCGGGCCGCTCCTGTGAACCGGTAAACCGCTCCCCACCAGCACACCTCGACCCATTGGCGTTCCCCGTCACAGCGAACACCGAGTTCCGGAAAAGCTCACGGAAAGCGGCTGGGTCATCCAGGAGAGTCGGATCGAAAAGAGCCGTATTTCGCTACGCCAGGTCGGTGTCGGGCCGCCTTTCACCCCTCGACCCCGGGGCCCGCGCCCCCTCCCGCGGCTCCGTAGACTCACCCCTCATGAGCAACGACCCCGCCGTGGAGATCCGCGGACTGGTGAAGCGGTACGGCACCAAGACAGCGGTGGACGGCCTGGACCTCACCGTCCGTACGGCCTCCGTCACCGCGGTCCTCGGTCCCAACGGCGCGGGCAAGACGACCACGGTGGAGACCTGCGAGGGCTACCACCGCCCCGACGCCGGAACCGTCCGCGTCCTCGGCCTCGACCCCGTGGCCCAGGCCGAGGCCCTGCGCCCGCGGATCGGCGTGATGCTCCAGTCCGGGGGCGTCTACTCCGGAGCCCGCGCCGTCGAGATGCTGCGCCACATGGCCAAGCTGTACGCCGACCCGCTCGACGTCGACACCCTGGTGGAACGCCTCGGACTCGGCGGCTGCGGCCGCACCGCCTACCGCCGGCTCTCCGGCGGCCAGCAGCAGCGCCTGGCCCTGGCCATGGCCGTCGTCGGCCGCCCCGAGCTGGTCTTCCTGGACGAGCCCACCGCCGGCCTGGACCCGCAGGCCCGCCGCGCGACCTGGGACCTCGTACGGGAGCTGCGCACCGACGGGGTCACCGTCGTCCTCACCACCCACCACATGGACGAGGCCGAGCAGCTCTCGGACGAGGTCGCCATCGTGGACGCGGGCCGGGTCATCGCGCACGGCAGCCCCGAGCAGCTCTGCCGGGGCGGCGCCGAGAACACCCTGCGCTTCACCGGCCGCCCCTCGCTCGACCTCGCCTCGCTGCTGAAGGCACTGCCCGACGGCACCCAGGCCGCCGAGCTCCTCCCGGGCACCTACCGGGTCACCGGCGACGTCCACCCGCAGCTGCTGGCCACCGTCGCCTCCTGGTGCGCACAGCACGGCGTGATGCCGGACAGCCTCACGGTGGAGCGGCACACCCTCGAAGACGTGTTCCTGGAACTGACCGGTAAGGAGCTGCGCGCATGAGCGCCGGCACGTTCACCCCCAATCCGGGGGCCGCGCCCGTCTCCCGCATGATCCTCGCGCAGACGGCTCTGGAGACCCGGATGCTGCTGCGCAACGGTGAGCAGCTGCTGCTGACCGTGATCATCCCGGCGCTGCTGCTGACCCTCTTCTCCGCCGTGGACATCGTCACCGTGCCCATTGAAGAGGGGGGCGGCGAGAAGTCCGTGGACTTCCTCGCCCCCGGCATCCTGGCGCTCGCCGTGATGTCCACCGCCTTCACCGGCCAGGCCATCGCCACCGGCTTCGACCGCCGGTACGGGGTCCTCAAGCGGCTCGGGGCCTCCCCGCTGCCGCGCTGGGCCCTGATGGCCGCCAAGACCCTGTCGGTGCTGGTCACCGAGGTGCTCCAGATCGCCCTGCTGACGGTGATCGCCTTCGCCCTGGGCTGGTCCCCGCACGGGAACCCGCTGTCGGTGGCCGCGCTGATCCTGCTGGGCACCGCCGCCTTCTCCGGGCTGGGGCTGCTGATGGCGGGCACGCTCAAGGCCGAGATGACCCTCGCCGCCGCCAACCTGGTGTTCCTGCTGCTGCTGGTCGGCGGCGGGGTGATCGTGCCCCTGGAGAAGTTCCCGGAGGCCGCGCAGTCCGTCCTGGGGCTGCTGCCCATCGCCGCCCTGTCCGACGGTCTGCGCGAGGTGCTCCAGCACGGGGCCGCGCTGCCGTGGGGCGACGCGGCCGTGCTCGCCGGCTGGGCCGTACTCGGTCTGGGCGCCGCCGCGCGGCTCTTCCGCTGGGAATGAAACCCTTCCCCTCGCGCTGAGAATGCCGCGAGGATGGGCGCCTCCACACATGAAGCCGGGGGGCGGACATGGTGCAGCGGGAGGCCGTACTTCGGCTGGACGAGCAGTGGGCACAGGTGCGGTCGGGGGCGGCGCACGCGGAACCGGAGGAGCGCGAGCGGCTCCTCGACGAGCTGATCGGCGCCCTGCGCCCCCTCGCGGACGACCCGCAGTGCACCGCGCTGCTCGGGCTGCGCCTCGCCGACCGGGCCGCCCTGAGGTTCGCCGCGGGGGACCGCGCGGGCGCGCTGGCCACGATCGAGGAGGGACTGCGCAGCTCCGAGCGCGCGGCCCGGTACTCCCCCGAGTTCGCCCGCTGGTACGCCCGCGGGCTGATCAACCACGGGGTGTGGCTGGCCTGGCCGCTGAGCGACGGGGCCCGGCTGCCGAAGCACCCGCTGGGCCCGGCCGCCGGCGAGGGGCCGAGCGCCATGGAGCGGGCGGCCGGTGAGCGGGCCCGTGACCTGACCCGGAGCGCGGTGGAGGTGTGGGCGGGACTGGACCAGCACGATCCGGTCAACCGGCGGGGCCTCGCCCAGGCCAAGGTGTTCCTCGGGGACCGCCTCGCCGAGCTGGGCTTCGCCGAGGACGCGGTGGCCTGGGCGGTGGACGCGGAGTCCGACTTCCGGCAGCTGCTGCTCGCGGATCCCGCCGCGGAGGAGTCGGAGGAGGCCGAGGAGGCCCTGGACCACATCGGCCGCCAGCTGGAACTGCGCCTGCGCTTCCTGGCCTTCGAGTCCCTGGTCGGCCTGCGCGCGCGGGGGCTGATGCCCGAACGGCTGCTGCCGCAGGCCGTGGTGGCCGCCCGCATCCAGGGGGTGGAGGAATCCGAGGTCGCGGCCCGACTGCGCCTCGACCCCGAACAGGTGCGGACGATGCTGGAGGTCACGCCCTGGCTCGCGGTGTGGCGCTTCGAGGTGCGCGGTCCTGACGGACTGTGGAACGTACTCGAGCATCCCTGGCACAGCGCCACAGAAGTAAGGAATCGGACGGCCGAGGACGTAGCGGGCGAATTGCTGCGCGGATTCACCGGCTCGGCGGACCACCCGGGCGACGGCGCCCCCTGGCGCATCCTGCTGTGGTGGCACGAGGAGGGCGAACCCGCGGGAGCGAAGTACCGCCTGGTCGTCGGCCCGGACGCCACCATGGGCACCCCCTCGTGAAACTTTGCACAAGGGGTCGCCTACGATATGGGGCGTGTTGAACCCCCTCGCCCACATCGCCAGCCGCTGGACCCCGTCACCCCGGACCGTCCAGCGGGCCGCACTCGCCGCGCTCGTCATGAGCGTGGTCATCGTCGTCACCGGCGGCGCGGTACGGCTGACCGGGTCCGGCCTCGGCTGCGACACCTGGCCCAAGTGCACCGACGACAGCCTGATCGTGACGCAGGAGCAGGGCTTCCACGGCGCCATCGAATTCGGCAACCGCATGCTGACCTACGTGCTCAGCGCGGCCGTCGGCTGGGCCATCATCGCCGCCCGCTCGGCCGAGCCCTGGCGGCACTCCCTGACGAAGCTCGGCTGGGTGCAGTTCTTCATCGTGATGGCGAACGCCGTACTGGGCGGCATCACCGTCCTGACCGGGCTCAACCCCTACAGCGTGGCCGGGCACTTCCTGCTCGCCACCGCGCTGATCACCGTGACGACGGTCACCTGGCAGCGCACCCGCGAGGGCGACGGCTCCCCCAGGCCGCGCGTGCCCGGCCCGGTGCGCAAGCTGTCGTGGGCGCTGGCCGCGACCACCCTCGTCCTGATCGCGGCGGGCACCGTCGTGACCGGCTCCGGTCCGCACGCCGGTGACAGCAGCGAGATCCGGCGCATGCCCTTCGACTGGGACGCCACCGTCCACGTGCACGCCATCGCCGCCTGGCTGGTGTGCGCCCTCGCCGTCGCGATGTGGCTGGTCCTGCGCGTCGTGGACGCTCCGGTCGACACCCGGGCACGCGCCCGCGACCTGCTGGTCGTGCTGCTCTCCCAGGGCGCCATCGGCTACGTGCAGTACGCCACCCAGGTCCCCGAGCTCCTGGTCGCCGCCCACATGCTGGGCTCCTGCCTGGTGTGGATCGCCGTGGTCCGCGTCGCGCTGAGCCTGCGCGAGCGGCCGGCCGAGCAGGCGGAGATCCCCTCCCAGGGCGACCCCCAGCTCTCCGCCGTCTGATCCCCCAAGACCCGTCAGGTCCTGTCGGGCCCCGTCAGGACCCGTCAGGACCCGTCGGGGCCGTCCAGGCGGTAGACCCGGCGGGCGTTGCCCGCCGCGACCAGCCCGGCCACCCGGTCCGCGTCCCGCCAGGACCAGGACCCCTCGGCGACCCAGCCGCCCAGCACCCGGCCCAGCGCCTCCCGGAACACCAGGGCGCCCACCGCGTGCAGTTCGGGCAGCTGCCGGCCGCCGCTGGAGAACAGCACCTTCCCGAACGGCGCCAGCTCCAGCAGCTCCGCCAGGACCGCCGCCGCCCGCGCCCCGGTCTGCCCGAGGGCCGCACCGGCATCGGCGTAGACGTGCGGGAAGGCCGCGGCGAGCTGCGCCGTGTGCCGGTGGTGGGGGTAGCCGCCGATCAGCACCAGCCGCGCGCCCAGGCCCGCGGTGGCCCGTACGAACTCCGTCAGCGGGGCGGGATCGCCCGCGCCCGTGTGCAGCTGGAGCGGCAGCCCGGACGACACCGCGCTCCACAGCAGGTGCCGCAGGAGTACGGGATCCCGTACGGCCCCGCCCCTGGGCCGCCCGGCCAGCCACCGCCCGGCCGCCCCGCGCACCTCTCCGGGACCGGGCGGATCGGGTACGGAGACCGGGGCGCCGGCGCCGTCGAAGGCGGCCGCGCAGGTGAAGGCCGCGGCCCCGGCGGCGGCGTGGTGGACGGCCTCGGCGAGATTGGCGAGGAAGGCGGACACCGTCCCGGAGGTGTCGGCGACCTGCTCGGCCAGTAACTCCAGCCGGACCGACTCGAAGGCCTCGGCGTCCCCGGCGAGCGCCAGCTCCTTGGGCCCGGTGAGGTCCCCGGCCACCCCGGTGTCGACCAGGTACGCGGCGACCCCGGCCCCCCTGAGCAGCCGCCGGGTCGACTCGGCCGCGCCCAGCTCGCGCCGCCGCGCCAGATAGCGGGCGGGGGCGGCGTGCGGCTCCAGCCCCAGCAGCGGCGGGCACCAGCGGCGCACCGCGAAACCGGTCTGGGTGTCGAAGAAGGTGGTGCCCGCGGCGGGCGGGCCGGCCGAGCGGATCAGCTGGGCCTCGAAGGTGCCCAGGCCCAGCTCCGTACGGAGTACTCCGTGGCAGTACTGGTCCACCATGGGCGGCGTTTCGATCATCCGGGCATCCCGTTGCGGACGTGAGGAAGGGGCTTCCACACGTCCTAACGGGTGAGCGGGGTGTGAGGTGTTGCTCGCGCTGTTGACCGAGGACCTAGTTCTCGTGTCCGCCGAGCTGGATGCCGGCCATCCGCGTCCACTCGTACGGGCCGGTGCGCACGCGCGCGGCGAACTCCCCGTCGAACTCCTCGTGGAGGGTCAGCCCGGCCTTCTCGGCGGCCAGCTGCGCCACCGGGAACGTCGGCGCGACCAGGTCGCCCCAGCCGCCGTCCGTTCCCACGAGCACGATCCGGGTGCCGGCCTGCCCGATGTGGGCGAGCTGGCCCTCGGCGCCCCCGTGCTTCTTGGCGAAGGCGCCGATCTGCTTGGCGAGCTTCGCCGCCGTACGGTCCTGCTTCTTGTCCGCGGCGCCTGCGGCGGCTGCGGTGTCTGCGGTGTCTCCCATGGAGGGCATGCTACCGGCGAGTAATCAGCGGAGGAAGGGATCCACGGCCACCGCCACGAACAGCAGCGACACGTAGGTGATCGACCAGTGGAACAGGCGCATCTCCTTGAGCTTCGCGCCCGTCACGCCCGCCTTGGCCCGCGCGTGCAGCGCGTGCGCCTCCCACAGCCACCAGCCGCCGGAGACCAGCGCGACCGAGGTGTAGAACCAGCCGGTGTACCCCATCGGGGTCAGCAGCAGCGAGACCGCCACCATCACCCAGCTGTAGAGGACGATCTGGCTCGCCACGGCCTTGTTGCCCGCCACGACGGGGAGCATCGGCACGCCGGCGCGCGCGTAGTCGTCCTTCACCTTCATCGACAGCGGCCAGTAGTGCGGCGGCGTCCAGAAGAAGATGACGAGGAAGAGGATGACCGCGGCCCAGGAGACCTCGTTCTTGACGGCCGACCAGCCGATGAGCACCGGCATGCAGCCCGCGATGCCGCCCCACACGATGTTCTGCGCGGTGCGCCGCTTCAGCAGCATCGTGTAGACGACGACGTAGAAGAGGAGCGCGCCGAGCGACAGCGCCGCCGACAGCCAGTTGACGAGCAGACCGAAGAACACGGTGGAGACCAGCGCGAGGGTGAGGCCGAAGGCCAGGCACTCCCGCGGGCTGACCATGCCGGTCACCAGCGGGCGCTGCGAGGTCCGGTCCATCAGCGCGTCGATGTCGCGGTCGATGTACATGTTCAGCGCGTTGGCGCCGCCCGCCGACAAGTAGCCGCCGAAGCAGGTCACGAGGACCAGCGACAAGGACGGCACACCCTGCTCGGCGAGGAACATCACCGGCACTGTGGTGATCAGCAGAAGTTCGATGATCCGCGGCTTGGTCAATGCCACGAAAGCCATGACGCGGGCCCCGAACGGCCGGTGACCGGGGCTCGTCCCGAGCACCGCCGCTGGACGGGATTCGACGGCCGTCACGCACACCCCTGAGAGAGAATCCAGCAAGCTACGACTCGGACCACCACTTGCATGAAGGCCCGGTTAAGGCTTGCGCGTACCACGCCACTGTAGACGTTGCACTTACGTCGCCCCGCGCCGGGGTCGCCTCGTGTTGGGCCGATCGGACCGTGCATACCTACGGTGGACGACGCGGCCCGCGCCCCCGCGCGCGGGTGAACACGGGTCGGCGGCGCGGTGACGGACTGCCTGCACTCGAATAGCTGCACGCCGTTGCGGGGGTAGGCTCGGAATCGCGCCGGTGCACCGTTCGTCACCGGGATTCATACATGTGGAGAGGAGCCCTGACCCACGGTGAGCACCAAGCCGACCACCACAGAGCTCGAGTGGACCGAACTGGACCAGCGGGCCGTCGACACCGCCCGCATCCTGGCCGCTGACGCGGTCCAGAAGGTCGGAAACGGCCACCCCGGTACGGCGATGAGCCTGGCCCCCGCCGCGTACACCCTCTTCCAGAAGGTGATGCGGCACGACCCGGCGGACCCCGAGTGGGTGGGCCGCGACCGTTTCGTGCTCTCCGCGGGGCACTCGTCCCTGACGCTCTACACCCAGCTGTACCTCGGCGGGTTCGGGCTCGAACTGGACGACCTCAAGGCGTTCCGCACCTGGGGTTCCAAGACCCCCGGTCACCCGGAGTACGGCCACACGGCCGGCGTGGAGACCACCACCGGCCCCCTCGGCCAGGGCGTCGCCAACGCGGTGGGCATGGCCATGGCCGCCCGCTACGAGCGCGGCCTGTTCGACCCGGAGGCCGCCCCGGGCACCTCGCCGTTCGACCACATGATCTACGCGATCGCGGGCGACGGCTGCCTCCAGGAGGGCATCTCCCACGAGGCGTCCGCGCTGGCCGGCCACCAGAAGCTCGGCAACCTCGTCCTGCTGTGGGACGACAACCACATCTCCATCGAGGGCGACACGGAGACGGCCGTCTCCGAGGACACCATCAAGCGCTACGAGGCCTACGGCTGGCACGTCCAGCGCGTCGCGCAGCAGGAGAACGGCGACCTCGACCCGAAGGCGCTGTTCGCCGCCCTCCAGGCCGCCAAGGCCGAGACCGGGCGCCCGTCCTTCATCGCGGCCCGCTCGATCATCGCCTGGCCGGCCCCGCACGCCCAGAACACCGAGGCCGCGCACGGCTCGGCGCTCGGCGACGACGAGGTCGCGGCCACCAAGCGCGTCCTCGGCTTCGACCCGGAGCAGAGCTTCGAGGTCGCCGACGAGGTCATCGCGCACACCCGCGCCCTCGGGGACCGCGGCCGCGAGGCCAAGGCCGCCTGGGAGAAGGACTTCTCCGCCTGGCGCACGGCCAACCCGGAGCGCGCCGCCTCCTTCGACCGCATCAACGCCAACGAGCTGCCCGCGGGCTGGGAGGACGAGCTCCCCGTCTTCGAGGCCGGCAAGGCCGTCGCCACCCGTGCCGCCTCCGGCAAGGTGCTCCAGGCCCTCGGCGCGGTCATCCCGGAGCTGTGGGGCGGCTCGGCCGACCTGGCCGGTTCCAACAACACGACCATCGACAAGAACTCCTCGTTCCTGCCGAAGGACAACCCGCTGCCGGAGGCCGACCCGTACGGCCGCACCATCCACTTCGGCATCCGCGAGCACGCCATGGCCGCGTCCATGAACGGCATCGCCCTGCACGGCCACACCCGTATCTACGGCGGCACCTTCCTGGTGTTCTCCGACTACATGCGCAACGCCGTGCGCCTGTCGTCGCTGATGCACCTGCCGGTGACCTACGTGTGGACGCACGACTCCATCGGTCTCGGCGAGGACGGCCCGACGCACCAGCCGGTCGAGCACCTCGCCTCGCTGCGCGCCATCCCGGGCCTGAACGTGGTCCGCCCGGCCGACGCCAACGAGACCGCGATCGCCTGGCGCGAGATCCTCAAGCGCCACACCAAGGTCTTCGGCAAGGGCGCCCCGCACGGTCTGGCGCTCACCCGCCAGGGCGTGCCGACCTACGAGCGCAACGAGGACGCCGCCAAGGGCGGGTACGTGCTCTTCGAGGCCGAAGGCGGTCCGGCCCAGGTCGTGCTCATCGGCACCGGCTCCGAGGTCCACCTCGCCGTCGAGGCCCGCGAGCAGCTCCAGGCCGAGGGCGTCCCGACCCGGGTCGTGTCCATGCCGTCCGTCGAGTGGTTCGAGGAGCAGTCGCAGGAGTACAAGGACAGCGTCCTGCCCTCCTCGGTGAAGGCCCGCGTCGCGGTCGAGGCCGGCATCGGCCTGACCTGGCACCGGTACGTCGGCGACGCCGGCCGCATCGTGTCGCTGGAGCACTTCGGCGCCTCCGCCGACGCGAAGGTGCTGTTCCGCGAGTTCGGCTTCACCGCCGAGGCCGTGACCGCCGCCGCCAAGGACTCTCTCGCCGCCGCCGCGCGCTGACGCCGGTCCAGAACCAAGTAGGAGATGTAATCCCATGACAGACGCACTCAAGCGCCTCTCCGACGAAGGCGTGGCGATCTGGCTGGACGACCTGTCCCGCAAGCGCATCACGTCCGGCAACCTGGCCGAGCTCATCGACCAGTCGCACGTGGTCGGTGTCACCACCAACCCGGCGATCTTCCAGAAGGCCATCAGCGGCGGCGAGGGCTACGAGCAGCAGCTCACCGACCTCGCGACCCGCAAGGTCACCGTGGAAGAGGCCCTGCGCATGATCACCACGGCGGACGTCCGCGACGCCGCCGACATCCTGCGCCCGGTCTACGACCGCACCGACGGCCAGGACGGCCGCGTGTCGATCGAGGTCGACCCGCGCCTGGCGCACAACACCCCGGCGACCATCGCCGAGGCCAAGCAGCTGGCCTGGCTGGTGGACCGCCCGAACACGCTCATCAAGATCCCGGCGACCAAGGCCGGTCTGCCGGCGATCACCGAGGTCATCGGCAAGGGCATCAGCGTCAACGTCACGCTGATCTTCTCGCTGGCGCGCTACCGCGAGGTCATGGACGCGTACCTGGCGGGTCTGGAGAAGGCCAAGGCCGCCGGCCTGGACCTGTCCCTGATCCACTCGGTCGCCTCCTTCTTCGTGTCCCGCGTGGACAGCGAGATCGACAAGCGTCTGGACGCGGTCGGCACCGACGAGGCCAAGGCCCTCAAGGGCAAGGCGGCGCTCGCCAACGCCCGTCTGGCCTACGAGGCGTACGAGGAGGTCTTCTCCTCGGACCGCTGGAACGCCCTGGAGCGCGTCGGAGCCAACAAGCAGCGTCCGCTGTGGGCCTCGACGGGCGTCAAGGACCCGGCGTACAAGGACACCCTGTACGTGGACGACCTGGTCGCCCCGAACACGGTGAACACCATGCCGGAGGCCACCCTGGAGGCCACCGCCGACCACGGGCAGATCACGGGCGACACCGTGCGCGGCTCCTACGAGCAGGCCCGTGCCGAGCTCGACGCGGTCGCGAAGCTGGGCATTTCGTACGACGATGTGGTGCAGCTGCTCGAGGACGAGGGCGTCGAGAAGTTCGAGGCGTCCTGGAACGACCTGCTGAAGTCGACCGAGGCGGAGCTTGAGCGCCTTGCCCCCACGGAGGCCTGAACACCTTGTCTGTGAACGGAGCGAACCCGCTTCGTGACGCACAGGACCGGCGGCTCCCGCGCATCGCGGGGCCGTCCGGCCTGGTCATTTTCGGCGTTACGGGTGACCTGTCGCGCAAGAAGCTGATGCCTGCGATCTACGACCTGGCCAATCGCGGCCTGCTCCCGCCGGGCTTCTCGCTGATCGGGTTCGCCCGCCGCGAGTGGGAGCACGAGGACTTCGCCCAGGAGGTGTACGAGGCCGTCAAGCAGCACTCGCGCACCCCCTTCCGGGAGGAGGTCTGGCAGCAGCTGGTGCAGGGCTGCCGGTTCGTGCAGGGCGATTTCGACGACGACGCGGCCTTCGAGACCCTGAAGGCGACGATCGACGACCTGGACAAGGCGCAGGGCACGGGCGGCAACTTCGCCTTCTACCTGTCGGTCCCGCCGAAGTTCTTCCCCAAGGTGGTCCAGCAGCTCAAGAACCACGGTCTGGCGCAGAAGGAGGGCTCCTGGCGGCGTGCCGTCATCGAGAAGCCCTTCGGGCACGACCTGAAGAGCGCCGAGGAGCTCAACAAGGTCGTTCACGAGGTCTTCCCCCGTGACGAGGTCTTCCGGATCGACCACTACCTCGGCAAGGAGACCGTCCAGAACATCCTGGCGCTCCGCTTCGCCAACACCATGTTCGAGCCGATCTGGAACCGGTCGTACGTCGACCACGTGCAGATCACCATGGCCGAGGACATCGGCATCGGCGGCCGTGCCGGCTACTACGACGGCATCGGCGCGGCCCGTGACGTCATCCAGAACCACCTGCTGCAGCTGCTCGCGCTGACCGCGATGGAGGAGCCCGGCTCCTTCCACCCCAAGGCGCTGGTGGCGGAGAAGCTCAAGGTCCTCACGGCCGTCGAGCTCCCCGAGGACCTGGGCAAGCACACCGTGCGCGGCCAGTACTCCGGCGCGTGGCAGGGCGGCGAGAAGGTCGTCGGGTACCTCGAAGAGGACGGCATCGACCCCAAGTCGAAGACCGACACCTACGCGGCCGTCCGCCTGGAGATCAACAACCGCCGCTGGGCGGGCGTCCCGTTCTACCTGCGGACGGGCAAGCGCCTGGGCCGCCGGGTGACCGAGATCGCCGTGGTCTTCAAGCGCGCCCCGTACCTGCCGTTCGAATCGGGCGCGACCGAGGAGCTGGGGCAGAACGCCCTGGTCATCCGGGTCCAGCCGGACGAGGGCGTGACGGTGCGCTTCGGTTCCAAGGTTCCGGGCACCTCCATGGAGGTCCGGGACGTCACGATGGACTTCGCCTACGGCGAGTCCTTCACGGAGTCGAGCCCCGAGGCGTACGAGCGGCTCATCCTCGACGTGCTCCTCGGCGACGCGAACCTCTTCCCGCGTCACCAGGAGGTCGAGCTGTCCTGGAACATCCTCGACCCGATCGAGGAGTACTGGGACAAGCACGGCAAGCCCGCGCAGTACCCGGCGGGCACCTGGGGTCCGGTCGAGGCGGACGAGATGCTCGCACGAGACGGACGGAGCTGGCGCCGGCCATGAAGATCGACCTCACGGAGACCAACTCCAGCAAGATCAATGCGGCGATGGTGCAGGCGCGCCGGGACATCGGCACGCCGGCCATCGGCATGGTCCTCACGCTGGTGATCGTGACCGACGAGGAGAACGCGTACGACGCGCTCAAGTCGGCGAACGACGCGTCCCACGAACACCCCTCGCGGATCGTCGTCGTCATCAAGCGGGCCAGCCGCTCGCCGCGCAGCCGCCGCGACGCCCGGCTCGACGCGGAGATCCGCGTCGGGGCGGACTCCGGCAGCGGTGAGACGGTCGTGCTCCGCCTTCACGGCGAACTGGTCGACCACGCCCAGTCGGTGGTTCTCCCGCTGCTCCTGCCGGACGCCCCGGTGGTCGTCTGGTGGCCGGACGGTGCGCCCCAGGACCTGGCGGGCGATCCGCTGGGGACGCTGGGCCAGCGCCGGATCTCGGACACGTACTCCTGCGAGGACCCGATCCGGGAGCTCAGCGCCCGGGGGGCGTCGTACGCCCCGGGGGACACGGACCTGTCGTGGACCCGCATCACCCCGTGGCGCTCCATGCTGGCCGCCGCACTGGACCAGCAGAACCTCTCGGTCGACTCGGCGACCGTCGAGGGCGAGGACGAGAACCCGAGCTGCGAGCTGCTGGCCATGTGGCTGGCGGACCGGCTCAAGGTCCCGGTCACGCGCACGCTGTCCTCGGGCCCCGGCCTGACGGCAGTACGCCTGTCGACCAAGGACGGCGACATCGTCCTGGACCGCGCGGACGGGGCACTGGCCACGCTGTGCATGCCGGGGCAGCCCGACCGTGCGGTGGCGCTCAAGCGCCGCGAGACGGCCGAGCTCCTGGCGGAGGAGCTGCGCCGGCTGGACCCGGACAACACGTACGAGTCCGCGCTGAAGTTCGGCGTGGCGAGGCTGCAGCCGTCGGCTCCGGCCAAGGCCGAAGCCCCGGCGAAGCCCGAGGCCAAGCCGGAAGCCGAGGCCAAGCCGGAGGCCCCGAAGCCGGCGGCCAAGCCGTCGAAGAAGGCCGCGAACAAGTAGCGGGACCCTGCGGGAAACCGGGGCTCCGCCCCGGGCCCCGCGCCTCGAACGCCGGCGAGGCTGGATCTTCCAGCCCGTCCGGCGTTTGAGGACCGGGTCCGGGCGGAGCCCGGTTGCTCCGCGCAGCGGCACCCGCACCCCTGAACTACACAAAAGGCGGCAGCACATGGGTATGACGACTCCCCAGGTCGTCGTCCACCGGGACAAGGAACTGATGGCCCAGGCCACCGCGGCCCGGCTCATCACGAAGATCGTGGACGCGCAGGCGGCCCGCGGCACGGCGTCCGTGGTCCTGACCGGCGGACGCAACGGCAACGGCCTCCTCGCCGCACTGGCCACCGCCCCCGCCCGCGACGCCGTCGACTGGGCGCGCCTGGACCTCTGGTGGGGCGACGAGCGGTACGTCCCCGCCGACGACCCCGAGCGCAATCACACGCAGGCCCGCGAGGCCCTCCTGGACTCGGTCCCGGTGGACCCCGCCCGCGTGCACGTGATGCCGGCCTCGGACGGCCCGTACGGGGCCGACGTCGACGCGGCCGCGGCCGCCTACGCGGCCGAGCTGGCGAAGGCGGCCGGCCCCGAGGACCACGGTCCGGTCCCCACCTTCGACGTGCTGATGCTGGGCGTGGGCCCTGACACGCACGTGGCCTCGCTCTTCCCGGAGCACCCGGCGGCCCGCGAGAGCGAGCGGACGGTGGTGGGCGTCCACGGCGCCCCGAAGCCCCCGCCCACCCGCATCTCGCTGACGCTCCCGGCGATCCGGGCGGCCCGTGAGGTCTGGCTGCTGGCGGCCGGCGAGGACAAGGCCGGCGCGGTCTCCATCGCCCTCGGCGGGGCCGGCGGGGTGCAGGCCCCGGCCGCCGAGGCGTACGGCCGCTCCCGCACCCTGTGGCTCCTGGACCGCGCGGCGGCGGCGAAGCTCCCGACCGGGATGTACCCCCCGGCCTCTTCCTGACCCCCTACGAAGCGAAGGGCCCGCTCTCCCGAGGAGAGCGGGCCCTTCGGTCGTCCGGCCGTCAGCTGCGGCCGCGCAGCTTCCGGTACGTGGCCACCAGGGCCTTCGTCGAGGCGTCGAGGCCCTCGACGTCCACGCCCTCGGTCAGGGCGGGTTCGACGCGCTTGGCGAGGACCTTGCCGAGCTCGACGCCCCACTGGTCGAAGGAGTCGATGTTCCACACCGCCCCCTGTACGAACACCTTGTGCTCGTACAGCGCGATCAGCTGGCCCAGCACCCCCGGGGTGAGCTCGGTCGCCAGGATGGTGGTCGTCGGGTGGTTCCCGTGGAAGGTCTTGTGCGGGACCAGCGACTCCGGGGCCCCCTCGGCGCGCACCTCGTCCGCCGTCTTGCCGAAGGCCAGCGCCTGGGTCTGCGCGAAGAAGTTGGCCATCAGCAGGTCGTGCTGGGCCGCCGGGGCCGCCTCCAGCTCGGCCACCGGCTTGGCGAAGCCGATGAAGTCCGCGGGGATCACCTTCGTGCCCTGGTGGATCAGCTGGTAGTAGGCGTGCTGTCCGTTGGTGCCGGGCGTGCCCCAGACCACCGGGCCCGTCTGCCACTCCACCGGATTGCCGTCGCGGTCCACGGACTTGCCGTTGGACTCCATGTCCAGCTGCTGCAAGTACGCGGTGAAGCGCGAGAGGTAGTGGCTGTACGGGAGCACGGCGTGCGACTGCGCGTCGAAGAAGGCGCCGTACCAGATCCCCAACAGGCCCATCAGGAGCGGGACGTTCTCCTCCGGCGGCGCCGTGCGGAAGTGCTGGTCCATCAGGCGGAAGCCGGCCAGCAGGTCGCGGAAGGCGCCCGGACCGATCGCGATCATCAGGGAGAGGCCGATGGCCGAGTCGAAGGAGTAGCGGCCGCCGACCCAGTCCCAGAACTCGAACATGTTGACCGGATCGATGCCGAAGTCGGTGACCTTCTCGGCGTTGGTCGACAGCGCCACGAAGTGCCGTGCCACGGCCGCCTGGTCTCCGCCGAGGCCGGCCAGCAGCCAGCCGCGCGCCGAGGTGGCGTTGGTGATGGTCTCGATGGTGGTGAAGGTCTTGGAGGCGATGATGAACAGCGTCTCGGCCGGGTCCAGGTCCCGCACGGCCTCGTGCAGGTCGGCGCCGTCGACGTTGGACACGAAGCGCACGGTCAGGGCGCGGTCGGCGAAGGCGCGCAGGGCCTCGTAGGCCATGGCCGGACCGAGGTCGGAGCCGCCGATGCCGATGTTGACGACGTTCCTGATGCGCTTGCCGGTGAAGCCGGTCCACTCCCCCGACCTGACCTGGTCGGCGAAGGCCGCCATCTTGTCCAGGACGGCGTGCACGGCGGGGACCACGTCCTCGCCGTCCACCTCGACGACGACGTCCCTGGGTGCGCGCAGGGCGGTGTGCAGGACCGCCCGGTCCTCGGTCGTGTTGATCTTCTCGCCGCGGAACATCGCCTCGCGCAGCTCGGCCACGCCGGTGGCCGCGGCCAGTTCGCGCAGGAGCGCGAGCGTCTCGTCGGTCACGAGGTGCTTCGAGTAGTCGATGTGCAGGTCACCGACCCGTAGGGTGTAGTCGGCGCCGCGGCCGGGATTCTCCTCGAACAGCTCCCGCAGATGCGTCTGCCCGAATTCCTCCCGGTGCTTGCCGAGTGCCAGCCACTCCGGCGTCCGGTTGAGCTTCGTCCTGCTGTCTGCGTTCATCTCGGACATCAACCCGTTTCTTCCGTCCTGTCGTGCCCCGCCGGCTCCAACTTAAGGGATCGGAAGCGGCGCAACGCACACAAAGAGGCCCGGCTCCGCAGGAGATGATTCCTGCGGGGCCGGGCCTCACGTCACACATTCGGGGCGGTGTCAGATCTCGCCGCGGAGTTTGGCGAGCGCCTCGGCGAGGATCGCCTCGCCGTCGGCGTCGGAGCGCCGTTCCCGTACGTACGCCAGGTGCGTCTTGTACGGCTCGGTGCGCGGCGGCGCGGGCGGGTTGTCCCGGTCCTGGCCGGCCGGGAACCCGCAGCGCGGGCAGTCCCAGGTGTCCGGCACCTGCGCGTCGCTGGCGAAGCTCGGCTGCGTCTCGTGCCCGTTCGAGCACCAGAAGGAGATGCGCAGGCGGGGCGCGGACTCGCCGCGCTCTGCCTCACCCATCGGCCCCGCTCCGACCCGGCTACCACGGATCGCGTTGCCACTTGCCACGGTCGTAACTCCCTGCGTGATGGTGCCGCGGAGTGTGAGTGGAATTTCCGCCGCGGAGCGCCCAAGTCTACGTAAGGCCCAACGCACGTCCAGTGAGCGGAGTTACTGATTCCGCGCTGTGAACGCCGGACCTCATGATAGGCCGGGCACCACCGACAGGACTGCCGGAATGGCCAGAACGGTCAGCTGCTCGACTTCATCAGCAGACCGAGCGCGACGATGCACGCGAACCACAGCAGACCCACGACGACGGTGATGCGGTCCAGGTTGCGCTCCGCGACGGAGGAACCGCCGACCGACGACTGCATTCCGCCGCCGAACATGTCGGAGAGGCCGCCGCCCTTGCCCTTGTGCATCAGCACGAGCAGCATCAGCAGGGCGCTGAAGACGATCAGGGCGATCGAGAACCCCATAATCACGGCTGATTCCTACTTTCTGGCTTTTTCAGGCTTTCCGGCTTTGCGGGATGTGCGCGGGGGCCAGTGGCTGGTGGTTCAGCCTCTGGCCCCCGCAAGGGTACGACGGATCCGCCCTACCGCATACTCACTGGTCGCGGAAGCGGACGATCTTGACGAACTCCTCCGCGTCCAGCGCCGCGCCGCCGATCAGGGCGCCGTCGACGTCGGGCTGAGCCATGATCGCCGCGATGTTCCCGGACTTCACCGAGCCGCCGTACTGGATGCGGACCTTGTCGGCCAGCTCCTGCGAGTACAGCTCCGCGAGGCGGGTGCGGATCGCCCCGCAGACCTCCTGGGCGTCGTCGGGGGTGGCGACCTCGCCGGTGCCGATGGCCCAGACGGGCTCGTAGGCGATCACGATGGACTCGACCTGCTCGGCCGGGACGTCCTTGAGGCCGCCGTCGAGCTGGCTCAGCGTGTACGGGACCTGCTGTCCGGCCTTGCGGACGTCCAGGCCCTCGCCGACGCACAGGATCGGGGTGATCCCGTGCCGGTAGGCGGCCTTGACCTTGGCGTTGCAGATCTCGTCGGTCTCGCCGTGGTACTGGCGGCGCTCGCTGTGGCCGACGGCCACGTACGTGCACTTCAGCTTCGCCAGCATGGAGCCGGAGATCTCGCCGGTGTAGGCGCCGGAGTCCTGCGCGGACAGGTCCTGGGCACCGTACTTGATCTTCAGCTTGTCGCCGTCGACCAGGGTCTGGACCGAGCGCAGGTCGACGAAGGGCGGCAGGACCGCGACCTCGACGGCGTCGTAGTCCTTGTCGGCGAGCGCGAAGGCGAGCTTCTGGACGTGGGCGATGGCCTCGAGGTGGTTGAGGTTCATCTTCCAGTTGCCCGCCATCAGCGGGGTGCGGCCGTTTACAGCGTCAGACATAAGGGGTCAGCCCTCCAGGGCGGCGAGGCCGGGGAGCGTCTTGCCCTCGAGGTATTCGAGGGAGGCGCCGCCACCGGTAGAGATGTGGCCGAAAGCATTCTCGTCGAAGCCGAGGATGCGGACCGCGGCGGCGCTGTCTCCGCCGCCGACGACGGTGAAGGCACTGCTGTCGAGCAGGGCCTGGGCGATGGCCGTGGTACCGCCGGCGTAGTCGGGGTGCTCGAACACGCCGACGGGGCCGTTCCAGAAGACGGTCTTGGCATCGGCGATCTTCGACGCGTACAGCTCGCGCGTCTTGGGACCGATGTCCAGGCCCTCCTTGTCGGCGGGGATCTTGTCCGCGTCGACGGTCTCGAAGGTCGCCGGGGTCTTGCCCTTCAGGTCCGGGAAGTCCGCGGAGACGAGCACGTCGACCGGGAGGACCAGCTCTACGCCCAGCTTCTCGGCGCGCGCCATGTACTCCTTGACGACGTCCACCTGGTCCTTCTGGAGCAGGGAGATGCCGACCTCGTAGTTCTTGGCGTACAGGAAGGTGTAGGCCATGCCGCCGCCGATGAGGATGCGGTCGGCCTTGCCGAGCAGCTCGTCGATCACGGCCAGCTTGTCGGAGACCTTGGCGCCGCCGAGGACCACGACGTACGGGCGCTCGACCACGGCGGTGAGCTTCTTCAGGACGCCGACCTCGGTGGCGATGAGGTAGCCAGCCGCGTGCGGGAGGCGCGCGGGCAGGTCGAAGACCGAGGCGTGCTTGCGGTGGACGGCACCGAAGCCGTCGCCGACGTAAACGTCGGCGAGCTGGGCGAGCTGGTCCGCGAAGGCGCCGCGCTCGGCGTCGTCCTTGGAGGTCTCACCGGCGTTGAAGCGCAGGTTCTCGATGACGGCCACCTGGCCGTCGGCGAGGGCCGCGACGGTCTCCTTGGCGGAGGCCCCTACGGTGTCGGTGGCGAAGGCGACGTCCGCGCCGAGCAGTTCGCCGAGGCGGGTGGCGGCGGGGGCGAGCGAGAAGGCCGGCTCCACGCCGGTGCCCTTCGGGCGGCCCAGGTGCGAGGCCACGATGACGCGGGCGCCGGCGGCGGCGAGCTTCGCGATCGTGGGCTGGACGGCGCGGATGCGGCCGTCGTCGGTGATGCGGGCTCCGTCCAGCGGGACGTTCAGGTCCGCGCGGACGAAGACCCGCTTGCCCTTGACGCCCTCGGCGAGGAGTTCATCGATCGTCTTCATGTGTACCTACTCCTTTGTGCCCTTCACTCGAAGGGCGAGGAAGGGAGAACGAGGCAAACAACAGGGCCCGTGCGGCGCTTCGTCGCGCTGCTCGGACCCTGTGCTCACATCGTGGTGCCTTGCCTATGTGCTTAGAGCTGACCGCCGACGAAGACGGTGAGGTCGACGAGACGGTTGGAGTAGCCCCACTCGTTGTCGTACCAGCCGACGACCTTAACCTGCGTGCCTTCCTGGACCATGGTCAGGGAGGAGTCGAAGGTGCAGGACGCGGGCCAGTTCACGATGTCGGAGGAGACGATCGCGTCCTCGGTGTAGTCGAGGATGCCCTTCAGCTGCCCCTCGGCGGCCTTCTGGAAGGCCGCGTTGATCTCTTCCACCGTGGTCTCACGGGAGAGCTCCAGGACCAGGTCGGTGACCGAACCGGTCGGAACCGGGACGCGCATGGCGATGCCGTCCAGCTTGCCCTTGAGCTGCGGCAGGACCAGGGCGGTGGCCTTGGCGGCGCCGGTGGAGGTCGGGATGATGTTCTCGGCGGCGGCGCGGGCGCGACGCAGGTCCGAGTGCGGGAAGTCCAGGATGCGCTGGTCGTTCGTGTACGCGTGGACCGTCGTCATCATGCCCTTGACGATGCCGAAGTTCTCGTCGAGGACCTTGGCCATCGGCGCCACGCAGTTGGTGGTGCAAGAGGCGTTGGAGATGACGTGGTGGTTGGCCGCGTCGTACTTGTCCTGGTTGACGCCCATCACGATGGTGATGTCCTCGTCCTTGGCCGGAGCCGAGATGAGGACCTTCTTCGCGCCGGCGGCGATGTGCTTGGCGGCGTCGGCCTTCTTGGTGAAGATGCCGGTCGACTCGATGACGATGTCGGCGCCCAGTTCACCCCAGGGGAGGTTCGCGGGGTCGCGCTCGGCGAAGGTCTTGAAGGTCTGGCCACCGACGGTGATGCTGCTGTCGGTGTGGCTGACCTCGTGCTTCAGCCGGCCCAGAATGGTGTCGTACTTGAGAAGGTGCACCAGGGTGGCGTTGTCAGTCAGGTCGTTGACACCGACGATCTCGATGTCCGCTCCCTGCTCCAGGAGCGCCCGGAAATAGTTACGGCCAATGCGGCCAAAACCGTTGATGCCTACGCGGATCGTCACGAACCGATCTCCTCGTTGGTGCGCCGGTTAGTGCGCCGGCGAGCTGAAATGGGATGTCCCCGACCGCTTACGACCCTACCTCTCCGTGAGCTTTTGGGTGACATCGGTCGGAGCCTGACACTCCCCCCAGTTCGTGGGGGACCCCCGCTCCGGTCCCGTTCCTGACGCTCCGGAACGGGACCGGGGGACTTTGGTCCCGGTCACTCAGGGTGAGTGACCGAGGGGCTGTTGATCAGTGGTTCAGCGTGCGCAGTGCCTTACCGACGAGTAGGGCACGGTCCGCGGCGGCGGGCACGTGCTCCAGTCCGAAGCCCAGCAGGACGGTGTCACGGGTAGTGACTGCCGCGTAGGACTTGAACAGTTCGCCGGACCGGGACCAATCGCCGGGAACATCGGGACTTCCGGCGGGTGCGCCCTGGGCCGTCCAGACACCGAGGGAGGACTCGAAGCCCTCGACGGCCTGTTCCGTGCCGCCGACGGACACGCGCGCCTCGTCCGCGAAGACGCCGCGGCCGCCCGAGCCCGGGTCGGTGATGTAGGAGAGCGAGACCTCGACGGTCTTGCCCGCGTACGCGCTCAGGTCGAAGGAGACCTGCTTCCAGCCGCCGGAGGAACCGGTGAAGGTGTTCCACGCGCCGCTGGTGCCGTGCGCGGTGCAGCCGCCGGAGTCCAGGGTGAGGTAGCGCCGCAGGAAGGGGTGGCCGTTCATGAAGAACCCGGCCGCGCACTCCTCCGGCACCGCGGTGCTGCTCAGGCCCTCCCGGTCGGGCAGCGTGGTCCAGTCGTCGCCGCCGGCCGTACGGGCCTCCAGTGCGGCGTGGTCGTAGCCCTCCTCGGTGTTCCAGTTGAGGGCGAGCTTCAGCTGCGGCTGGTCGGCCGCGGTGACGCCGGTGAGGTCGATCGTGCGGACGAGGCGCTTCCAGTCGTCGTCCGTGTGCAGGGCCGAGGCCATGGCGGTGCCCGCGTAGGGGGCGTACGGGTTCACGACCCCGGTGAACCGGCCCGCCTGGGCGCTCTTGAACTGCGGGAACTGTGCGGGGGCCAGGCTCTCGGAGGTGACGGTGTAGGCGCCGGGGGCGTTCAGCGGGTTGCCCGCGGCGTCGCCGAGGCCGCCCTGCGCCCCGGTCAGGGAGCCGGCGCCGGTGAAGCCGCTGGCGCCGGGCGTGCTGATCCGGCTGTACGCGCCGAGCCAGTACTGGCTGAAGTCGTTGGTCACGGCGCGGCCGACCTGGGCGTTGCCGCCCGCCAGCTCACCGGCCTCGATCAGCTTGCCGCCCTCGTTCAGGAAGTCGCGCACCGCGAGCTGGGTGTCACCGCCGGGGGTCTTGGCCCCGGTGTAGTGAGCGGCCGTACGGAAGTGCGAGAGCACGCCGAGGTGGTGCGGGACACCCTGCGTCGCCACGTCCCAGACCGCCGCGGACTTCCCGTTGGCGCGCAGGGCGTCGACGTAGCTCTGGGCGTGCTGGGCCTTGGCCCCCTCCTCGGCGATCACCAGGACGTCCGCGCGCGGCCGCTCGGCCACCGTGTACGTGAAGTGCTCGCTGGAGACCTGCTTGCCGGAGCGGTCGCGACCGGTGAACCAGACCTCCACCTTGTCGCCGGGCTTCGCGCCGTCCACCTTGGCGCGGTACTCGTCGAACCAGTTGTTGTCCTCGCCGCCGTAGGTCTCGCCGCCCTTCCAGGCCCTGAGCTCCTCGTCGTGCGTGCGGCCGCCGTTGATCCGGAAGTTGAGCTCCTTGTCCTTCAGCGCCTTGCGGGCCGTGACGGAGACCGTCTGGTCCTCGCCTCGGGCGACGTAGGAGGTGGTGAAGGGGTCGACGGTGAAGTCGGCGGCCTTCAGGCCCAACGAGGACTTCGGCTGGTCCGGGTGCTCGGCGCTCTCGGCCACGGACAGGGCGAAGGGGACGTTCTTGGCGAACTCCGCCTGGATGAGCTTCTCGTCGTCCGGGAAGTTGAAGCCGGAGGCGCAGTCTTCGGGCCTCCACTGGTCGTTCGGGTCGGCCGCCGAGGCGGTCTGACAGGTGGTCATCTCCGGCGTGAACATCATGACGCCGTTGACGTTGGAGGCGTGGCCGTCGGCCTCGCCGTTCGTGGTGTAGAGCTCGGAGGAGAGCTGCGGGTAGTAGCCGGGGACCGCGGGGTTCTCCGGGGTGCCGGCGAGCGCCTTGTAGGCGACGTCGTCGGGGGTGGGAGAGGCCACCTGCCAGCCCACGCCGTAGAGCAGCAGCTCGGCGGCGGAGTGGTAGTTGATGGCGTAGTCGAAGCCGATGCGCTTCTCGAAGGCGTCGAGGGCGGTGGTCTCGGGCTCGGAGGCGGCCTTCGGGCCGCGGTAGGTCTCGCTCGCCTGGTTCGGCGAGGAGCCCTCGTTGTCGTAGCCCCACTTGTAGGCGAAGTTGCGGTTGAGGTCGACCCCGTCGCCGGCGGTGGTCTTGCCGTCGCCGTTGTTGTCGCGCAGGTTCTTGCGCCACAGCCGATCGCCGTCCGGCTGGTGCGTGAAGTCGTACCCGTCCGGGTTGGCGGAGAGCAGGAACCACAGCTCGGTGGAGTCCACCAGCTTGGTGATCCGCTGGTCCTTGCCGTAGTTGTCGATCGTGTGGTGCATCAGCCGCCGGGTCATCTCGGGGGTGATCCACTCACGGGCGTGCTGGTTGGACATGTAGAGCACGGAGGGCTTGGCGCCGTCCTTGGTCTTCTTGGCGTTCTTGCTGACCTTGAGGGCGAGGATGTCCTTGCCCTGGAGGGTCTTGCCGATGGAGACGACCTTGGTGAGCGCCGGGTTCTCCTGCGCCGTGCGCAGGATCTCCTCCTGGAGGCCGCCCTTGCCGCTGTACGGGCGGAACACGCCGTCGCCGGCGGCCTTGGCCCGGGCCAGCCCCTGGGCCCCGATCTTCCGCTCGGCGAGCTTGACGCCCTGGGCCGCGAGCTCCTCGGCCTGGCCGCCGGTGAGGAAGAGCTCGACCCGGGCGGTCCCGCTCTCCGGGGCGCGCTCGCTGAGCTCGTGGGCGTCCTGGCCGGCGGCGAGGACGAGCGGGACCTGTTCCCGGGTGATGTCGGCGTCGTAGACCCGCACCTCGTCGGCTCCGGATGCGGTGCCGGAACCGGGCTGGGCCTGGGCCGCCGCGGGCAGCGCGGCGAGTGTGGTTGCGAAGACGAGTGCGCTTGCGGCGAGGATCGATCTCGCGCGGTGCCTCATGTGCCCCCCTGGGCGTCGTCTGCCACGAAAGCGTTGGACGCCAGACTCAAGACCGGCCCATGCTCATGTCAATGGGGCCTACGGCAAAGGGGCCCGCACGAGTGATCGTGCGGGCCCCTTTGCCGTACAGGGACCGTCGGCTAACCGGCCATGTTGTCGGCCATCTCCTCGCTGAGGTCGAGGTTCGACTCGGTGCCCGGGATGCCGAGGTCCTGGGCCCGCTTGTCGGCCATCGCCAGCAGGCGGCGGATCCGGCCCGCCACGGCGTCCTTGGTCAGCGGCGGGTCGGCGAGCGCGCCCAGCTCCTCCAGGGAGGCCTGCTTGTGCTCCATCCGCAGCCGGCCGGCCGCGGCGAGGTGCTCGGGGACCTCCTCGCCGAGGATCTCCAGCGCACGCTGCACGCGGGCTCCGGCAGCCACCGCGGCCCGCGCCGAGCGGCGCAGGTTGGCGTCGTCGAAGTTGGCGAGGCGGTTGGCGGTGGCGCGCACCTCGCGCCGCATCCGCCGCTCCTCCCAGGCCAGCACGGACTCGTGGGCGCCGAGGCGGGTCAGCAGGGCGCCGATCGCGTCACCGTCACGGACGACGACCCGGTCGACCCCGCGCACCTCGCGCGCCTTGGCGGCGATGGAGAGCCTGCGTGCGGCGCCCACCAGGGCCAGGGCGGCCTCCGGGCCGGGGCAGGTGACCTCCAGGGAGGAGGACCGGCCCGGCTCGGTGAGCGAGCCGTGGGCCAGGAAGGCGCCGCGCCACGCCGCCTCGGCGTCACAGGTGGCCCCGGAGACCACCTGCGGCGGAAGGCCCCGGATGGGGCGCCCACGGCCGTCCACGAGGCCCGTCTGGCGCGCCAGCTGGTCGCCGCCGGCCACGACGCGGACCACGTAGCGGCTGCCGCGGCGCAGTCCGCCGGGGGCCATCACCACCAGGTCCGAGGAATGGCCGAAGATCTCCAGGATGTCCTTGCGCAGGCGTCTGGCCGCGATCCCGGTGTCGAGCTCCGCCTCGATGACGATGCGGCCGCTCACCAGGTGCAGGCCGCCCGCGAACCGAAGGATCGCCGAGACCTCCGCCTTCCTGCAGCAGGTCCGGGTGACGGGGAGGCGGGAGATCTCATCCTTCACCGCGGGCGTCATCGCCATGGGCCGATCCTTCCATGCATCCGAAAAATACGGTCGTACGCGGCGGCCAGCAGCTCCGGATCGTGCTTCGGAGAACCGTCCTGCCTGGCCACGGGGGCCAGCTCGACCGCGGCACCGAACCGTTTCGCGGCATCGGCGAGGGACTCGCGGTCGGGCACGGCGGCCTCGTCGGCCAGCACCACGTCCAGGGCGAGTTTAGGGGCGTGTCGGGCCAAAACCTCCAAATGACGCTGCGGAGAGAAGCCCTCTGTTTCGCCGGGCTGCGGCGCGAGGTTCAGCGAGAGGACCCGCCGGGCCTTCGTCTCGACCAGTGCGTCGAGCAATTCCGGCACCAGCAGGTGCGGAATGACGGAGGAGAACCAGGACCCCGGGCCGAGCACCACCCAGTCGGCGTCGAGGACCGCCGCGACGGCCTCCGGCACGGCCGGCGGGTCGCTGGGCACCACCTGTACGGAGAGCACCTCGCCCGGGGTCAGGGCCACGGTGGCCTGCCCGCGGACGGTGTCCACGTCCTCGGGTCTGGCCGGATCGTGCCCCCTGACCAGAGCCTGGAGCTCCAGCGGCACCGCCGACATCGGCAGCACCCGGCCCTGGGCACCGAGCAGCCTGCCCACCAGGTCGAGGGCCTGGACGGGGTCGCCGAGCTGTTCCCACAGGGCGACGATCAGCAGGTTGCCGACGGCGTGCCCGTGCAGGTCGCCCTCGGACTGGAAGCGGTGCTGGATGACCCGGGCCCAGGTCTGGCCCCAGTCGTCGTCCCCGCACAGGGCGGCCAGCGCCTTGCGCAGGTCGCCGGGCGGCAGCACGCCGAGCTCCTCCCGGAGCCGGCCGCTGGAGCCGCCGTCGTCGGCGACGGTGACCACGGCCGTGAGGTCACCGGTGATCCGGCGCAGGGCGGCGAGGGAGGCCGACAGGCCCTGGCCGCCGCCGAGCGCGACCACCTTGGGCGCGGCGCCGCGCCGGCGGCCGGAGCGGCCCGCGCCGTCCTCGCCCCGTCCCGGGGTGAGGCGGCGCAGACGGCTCAGCCGCGGGGTCCGTGCGGTCACTCGCGCCCCATGTCCCGGTGGACGACGACGGTCTCGACTCCCTCGGAGGCGAGGCGGGCGGCGAGCTTCTCGGACATGGCCACGCTGCGGTGCTTGCCGCCCGTGCAGCCGACCGCGATGGTCACGTACCGCTTGCCCTCACGGCGGTAGCCGGTGGCGATGAGCTGGAGCAGCTCGGTGTAGCGGTCGAGGAACTCCTTGGCGCCGGGCTGGCTGAAGACGTACCCCGACACCTCCTCGTTGAGCCCGGTGAAGGGGCGCAGTTCCGGGACCCAGTGCGGGTTCGGGATGAAGCGGCAGTCGACGACGAGGTCGGCGTCGACGGGGAGGCCGTACTTGTAGCCGAAGGACATGACGGTGGCCCGCAGCTCGGGCTCCTCGTCCCCGGCGAACTGGGCGTCCATCTTGGCGCGCAGCTCGTGCACGTTCAGGCTGGAGGTGTCGATCACCAGGTCGGCGTCGCCGCGCAGCTCGCGCAGCAGGTCGCGCTCGGCGGCGATGCCGTCGGTGATGCGCCCGTCACCCTGGAGCGGGTGCGGACGGCGGACCGATTCGAAGCGGCGGACCAGCGCGTCGTCGGAGGACTCCAGGAAGACGATCCGGCGGGTGACGCCCTTGCTGTCGAGGTCGGCGAGGGACTCGCGCAGTGCGTCGAAGAACTGGCGGCCGCGCACGTCCACGACGACGGCGATGCGCGCCACGTTGCCCTGGGAGCGGGCGCCGAGCTCCACCATGGTGGGGATCAGCGCCGGCGGGAGGTTGTCGACGACGAACCAGCCGAGGTCCTCCAGACACTTGGCCGCCGTACTGCGGCCGGCCCCGGACATGCCGGAGATGATCACCAGCTCGGGGATGGCCGCCTCGGCGGTCTCGCCGGGCTCCGCTGTCGTGCCCGTACTCACCTGTGCTCCGTCTCGGTCGTGCGTGGTCTCGTGCTCGGTCATTGCTCGGTCCCCCGTTCGGACGATGGCTCCCGGCTGTCGCCGGGAGGTGCCCCCACCCGCGGGGGCGGGGTCTCATCCTCAATGATCTCTCCTGTCGCCGTGTTGACGGCAGGGCCGGCGGGGACCGCCCCGGCGAGGGCCGCGGCCACGGTCTCGGCCGTCTTGCGTCCTATGCCCGGGACCTCGCAGATCTGGTCGATTGTCGCCTGTCTCAGCTTCTTCACCGAACCGAAGTGCTTGACCAGGGCTTGTTTGCGGCTCTCGCCTAGGCCGGGCACCTCGTCCAGGGGGCCCGCCTTCAGGCGCTTGCCGCGCTTGTTGCGCTGGTACTGGATGGCGAAGCGGTGGGCTTCGTCACGCACCCGCTGGAGCAGGTAGAGGCCCTCACTCGTGCGGGGCAGCACGACCGGGTCGTCCTCGCCGGGCAGCCAGACCTCCTCCAGCCGCTTGGCCAGGCCGCACACGGCGACGTCGTCCACCCCGAGCTCCTCCAGGGCCCGCTTGGCGGCGGCGACCTGCGGCTGTCCGCCGTCGACGACGACGAGCTGGGGCGGGTACGCGAAGCGCTTGGGCCGCCCGTCGTCCTCGGGCACCGCGCCCTCGCCCTCCTCGGCCTCCCACTCGCCGGTCTTCAGCTTCTCCTGGAGGTAGCGGCGGAAGCGCCGCGAGACCACCTCGTGCATGGAGCGGACGTCGTCCTGCCCCTCGAACGACTTGATCTGGAAGCGCCGGTACTCGCTCTTGCGGGCCAGCCCGTCCTCGAACACCACCATCGACGCGACGACGTCGTCCCCCTGGAGGTGGGAGATGTCGAAGCACTCGATGCGCAGCGGGGCGCCGTCGAGCTCCAGGGCCTCGGCGATCTCCTCCAGGGCCCGCGAGCGCGTGGTGAGGTCGCTGGCGCGCTTGGTCTTGTGCAGGGCGAGGGACTGGAGCGCGTTGCGGTGGACGGTCTCCATGAGGGCCTTCTTGTCGCCGCGCTGCGGTATCCGCAGGCTGACCTGGGACCCGCGGCGGTCGGCGAGCCACTGGCTCAGCACGGGCGTGTCCTCCGGCAGCGCCGGGACCAGCACCTCCTTGGGGACGGCCTCGCCCTTCTCCTCGCCGTACAGCTGCTGGAGGGCGTGCTCGACGAGCCCGGCGGTGTCGACGGCCTCCACCTTGTCGGTGACCCAGCCGCGCTGGCCGCGGACGCGGCCGCCGCGCACGTGGAAGATCTGCACCGCCGCTTCGAGCTCGTCCTCGGCGACCGCGATCAGGTCGGCGTCGGTGGCGTCGGCCAGCACGACGGCGTTCTTCTCCATGGCCCGGCGCAGCGCCCCCACGTCGTCGCGCAGCCGGGCGGCCTTCTCGTACTCCATCTCCTCGGCGGCCTCGTGCATCTCCCGCTCCAGGCGGGAGAGGTACGTCCCCGTCCGCCCGGCCATGAAGTCGCAGAAGTCCTCGGCCAGTTCGCGGTGCTCATCGGGGGTGACGCGGCCGACGCAGGGCGCGGAGCACTTGCCGATGTAGCCGAGCAGGCAGGGGCGGCCGATCTGGGCGGAGCGCTTGAACACTCCGGCGGAGCAGGTCCGTACCGGGAACACCCGGAGCATCAGGTCGACGGTCTCGCGGATGGCCCAGGCGTGCCCGTACGGACCGAAGTAGCGCACGCCCTTCTTCTTGGGCCCGCGCATGACCTGGACCCGGGGGTACTCCTCGTTCATGGTCACGGCGAGGGAGGGGTAGCTCTTGTCGTCCCGGTACTTGACGTTGAACCGGGGGTCGAACTCCTTGATCCACGAATACTCCAGCTGGAGCGCCTCGACCTCGGTGGACACCACGGTCCACTCGACGGAGGCGGCCGTGGTCACCATGGTGGCGGTACGGGGGTGCAGCCCGGCGACGTCCTGGAAGTAACTGGCCAGGCGCTGGCGCAGGCTCTTGGCCTTCCCGACGTAGATCACCCGGCGGTGCTCGTCGCGGAACTTGTAGACCCCCGGGGAGTCGGGGATCTGCCCCGGCTGGGGGCGATAGCTGGAAGGGTCGGCCATGCCAACCACCCTACTGGCGCGGTCCGACAACCGGCCGTAGCCCCCGGGTCCGTCCGTAAGCTCCCCGGGCTCCGCCCGCCCCCGAAAGAACGGGGCTCCGCCCCGGAGCCCGGTCCTCAAACGCCGGACGGGCTGAAATATCCAGCCCCGCCGGCGTTTGAGGCGCGGGGTCCGGGGCGGAGCCCCGTCTTTCAGCCTCGCCGGCGTTTGAGGCGCGGGGTCCGGGGCGGAGCCCCGGGAGCTACGCCACGACGGCTCGGCGGCGGCGCAGGGCCAGCGCCCCCGCCCCGCCCAGCGCGAGCGCCCCGGCGGCAGCCACCACCCCGACGGGAGTCCCGGCGGCCCCGGCCGAGGCTTCGGCATACCCGCCCGCCATGCCCCGCGAGGCATACGCGGAGCCCGGCAGCTTGTCCCCGTAGGCGGCGGTCACCCGGGCCCGGTACCCGTCCAGGCTCGCACCCCCCGCGCCCACGGCCCGCACCGCGTCCTCGTCCAGCGGCAGCACCCGATCGCCCCCGGCCACGTACCACGCGTCGATCTGCGGCTCCCGGAACACCGTCCCGCCGGGCAGTTTCTCCGCGCCCAGCCGCGCGTAGCGGAATTCGTCGTCGCCGGTGGCGATGTTCACCACCTGCCAGCCCGCCTCCGTCCGCGCCGTCCACAGCGCGGCCTGCTGCCCGTCGGAGGAGACCGCCTTGCTTGCGAGGAACTCCAGGCGGGCGACGGACGCTCCCGGCCGGCCCGCGACGAAGTCCGGGGAGAGGTGGTTGACCGGTATCGCCTCGCCCTCGATCCGGGGCTGGGCGGCCGCGAGGGAGACCTTGCCCTCCCGGGCGAAGAAGCGGGAGACGGTGGCCAGGGTGTCGGGTGCGGTGGCCGCCCGCGCGGCGGCGGCCCGGTTCTCGGCGGTGGCGGCCTCGGGCTGCGGCACGGGGCCCCCGGGAGCCGCGGCGGCGAGCGGGGCGAGGCCGAGGAGGGCGGTGGCGGCGAGGACCGCGGCGGCGGCGGTGACGCGCAGGGTCATGGCGGTCACGCCCCGATCCGGTAGAGCGAGTGGGTCCAGGAGAAGGTGCTGTTGTTCACGTACCAGGCGTGCGAGGCCCAGTTGTAGCGGTCGCTGGAGGGCCAGGGGTCGCCCCAGTAGACCCAGTTGCTGGCGGTGTCGTAGCCGTAGACGACGTGCATGTGGCCGCCGCCGTTCGACCACTGGATCCGGGTCTCGATCGGCCGGTCGGCGTTGATCTCGGTCTGGACGGTGGAGTACTGGAGCCAGCCGGTGACGTACGAGCCGGGGTTGATGCCGGCCCAGCGCAGCCCGGTCTGGACGTTGCCGAGGGTGGCCTGGTTGTTGGGGCATTCGCCGCCCTGCTGGCGGTTGAAGGCGGCGTTGCAGAACTGGTTCTGGCTGTAGTTCCGGCCGAACCAGGTGGCGATGGTGTTGCCGCCCGCGGCCCAGCACCAGTTGGTCTTCTGCTGCGCCTGCATGGTGATGTTCAGGCGCTTGTAGGCCAGGGCGGAGTCGGTGCCGGTCTCGGCTGCCGTGGCGGTGGCGGTGCCGACGGGCAGGGTGAACAGCACGGCGGTGAGGGCGGCGGCCAGGGAAAGCCGCCGGTTTCGGTTGCGCATCGCGTTCCTCCCAGTGTGGGGATTGGGGGGTGGAGGAGCGCGTCCGGACGCTGTGGAGGAGCATCAAGCAGTTGTCGCGATCAGGTCAACACGCTTCAATACGCGGTGACGTTGCAGTGTGAACGGTGGGGCTGTGGTGTGAACGGTTGCTGTCGTTCCACCTGGTCCCCCGGAGCCTCGGGCGCGATCCTCCGCGCCGACGCGTGTGAACGTTCACAGAGGAGTCGTGATGGCGCCGACCGGGGACACGGCCGAACTCGGCCGGTTACTGCGCGGCGGCCCCTTCCACCTCGCCCTGCGCGCCGCCCTCGCCGCGCGCGGACTGCCCCTGCACCGGGTCCAGCACCGGCTGGCGGCCAGGGGCATCAAGGTCGGTGTCACCAGCCTCAGTTACTGGCAGCAGGGCGCCCGGCGGCCGCGTCACGCGGAGTCGCTGCGGGCCGTCACGGCCCTGGAGCAGATCCTGGAGCTGCCCGACGGCGCCCTCCTGCGCCTGCTCGCCACGCCGGAGCCCGGCCCGGGGCCGGCCCGTCCGGCCACCCGCTCGTACCGGGCCCTGTTCAGCATGGGCGGCACGGTGGAGCGGCTGCTGGACGGGATGGAGCTGCCGCCCGACGGCGGACTGCACTCGCTCGGCCACCACGAGCGGGTCCGCATCGGCCCGGCGGGCGAGCTGCGGGTCCGCGAGTCGCAGCAGATCGTCCGGGCGCACCGCGACGGGGTCGACCGCTACCTCGCCGTCCACCACGGCGACCCGGGCTGCGACGTGTCCCGGATCCGCGTGGCGGCGTACGAGAACTGCCGCACGGGCCGGGTGCGCTGCCATCCGGAGGCCGGGGTGGTGGTCGCGGAGCTGCTCTTCGACGCGCGGCTGCGGCGCGGGGACACCTACGTCTTCGGCTACGGCATCGAGGACGGTACGGGCGCCCGCAGCGGCGAGTACGTGCGCGGCTTCAGCTACGCGGGCGGCCAGTACATGCTCCAGGTCCGCTTCGACGAGGCGGCCCTGCCGGTGCGCTGCCGGCGCTTCGCCCGCACCGGGCCGAACGCCCCGCGCACGGGCCTCGTGGACCTGACGCCCGGCGGCCGGCACCGGGCGGTGCACCTGGTGGAGCAGACGGTGCGGCGCGGGATCCTCGGGATCACCTGGGACTGGGAGTGACCTGCGCGGGGTCAGCCCGCGATGAGCTTGCCGTTCTCGGCCCGGACCGGGACGGCGGGCAGCGGGGAGGCCGCCGGGCCGCGCAGGACCTTGCCGGTGGCCACGTCGAACCGGCTGCCGTGGCAGGGGCAGTTGCCCTGACCCTCGACGATCTTGTCGAGCACGCAGCCGGCGTGCGTGCACTGGGCGCTGAACGCCGTGTACCGGCCCTCCGCCGGGCAGCTGACGATCAGCTTCCGCTCCCGGTACAGCTTGGCGCCGCCCACCGGGACGTCGGCCGCGGCGCCGAGCTCCACCGGCGCGGTGGGCGTGGCGGGGGTGTTGCCCCCGCTGTCGGTCTCGGTGGAGCAGGCCGCGAGCGTCACTCCGGCGCCGGCGGCCCCGGCGAGCGCTGCGGCGCCCTTGAGGACGGTACGGCGGGCGGCTGACTGCGGCGCGGGCATGCGGTTCTCCTGGGGTGCGGGCACGGTGGGGCGGGGTACGGGCACGGGCCGTGGCGCGGGCCGGGGCCCGGCCGGGGCACCGGCCCACCCGACGATACCGCCGCCGCATGGGGTACCTTCCCCCGCGTGATCGTCGTCGGCGGAGAAGCCCTCATCGACCTGGTGCCCGCGCAGCGGCCGCCGGGCGCGCTGCTGCCCCGGCCGGGCGGCGGACCGTACAACACCGCGCTCGCCCTCGGGCGGCTCGGCGCCGAGGCGGCCTTCTGCTCGCGGGTCTCGACGGACGGCTTCGGCGAGAGCCTGCTGGCCGGGCTGCGCGCGGCCGGGGTCGACGTGTCCCTGGTCCAGCGCGGACCGGAGCCGACCACCCTCGCCGTGCCCTCGCTGGCCCCGGACGGCTCGGCCTCGTACGGCTTCTACGTCGAGGGCACGGCGGACCGGCTGTTCACCCTGCCGCCCGCCCTCCCCGACGGGGTACGGGCCCTCGCGCTCGGCACCTGCTCGCTGGTCCTGGAACCGGGCGCGAGCGCGTACGAGGCCCTGCTGCGCCGGGAGTCGCGGCGCGGGCTGCTGACCCTGCTGGACCCCAACATCCGGCCGGCGCTGATCGCGGAACCGGCGGCGTACCGGGCACGCTTCCTGGAGCGGCTGCTGCCGAGCACGACCGTCCTCAAGCTGTCCGAGGAGGACGCGGCCTGGCTGGGCGGCGGGGTCCGCGACTGGCTGGCGGCGGGACCCTCGGCGGTGGTTCTGACCCGGGGCGCGGCGGGTCTGACCGTCTGGACGCGAGAGGGTGCGGAGCACTCGGTGGCGGCCCGCCGGGTCGCGGTGGCCGACACGATCGGGGCGGGCGACACCGTCAACGCCGCCCTGCTGCACCGGCTCGCCGGGGCGCCGGGGCAGCCGGTGGACTGGCCGGACGTCCTGGCCTACGCCGCCCACGCGGCGGCCCTGACCTGCACGCGGGCGGGCGCGGAGCCCCCGTACGCGGCGGAGCTCAGCGGATAGCGGCCCACACGGTCCCGGCCACGGCCGGTGCGAACTCCTCCACCGGCTGGACCACTTGGGCGCCGGAGAAGTGCAGGAAGAAGGCCCGCTGGAAGCAGGCGCCGAGCAGCAGGGCGGCGGCGGCCGCCGGATCGGCGTCGGCCCGCAGCCGGCCGGCGTCGAGCTCCCGCCGCAGCCGGCCGGCCAGCGCGTCGAGGACCACGTGGGGCCCGGAGCCGATCTTCTGCACGCCCTCGCGGTGGCGGATGAGCAGGGCGGGTTCGGCGAAGAGCGAGGCGGCCATGGGCATGGCGTCGGCGTAGAAGAGCGAGGCGTGCCGGGCGATGTCGGTGAGCGCCTCCTCGACCCCCTGCTCCCCCGGATCGGGATCGGCGTCCAGGGCGGCCATGAGCGGGCCCGCGTTGGGGGTGCGCTCCATCAGCACGCGGACGAACAGTTCCTCTTTGTTCGCGAAGTACTTGTAGAGCGCGGCCTCAGAGCAGCCGGCCTCGCGGGCGATGGCCTTGGTGGTGGCGTTGGCCAGGCCGCTGGTGCGCATCAGCTTCTCGGCGGCGTCGAGCAGCCGCTCCGGGGTGGGACGGCTTGACTTCGGGGTGAGCATTCACTCACTCTAAAGGCAGGCACAGGTGAGTAAACACTCACCCACCCCCTCACCCCCTATGTCCGGGAGCCAGGATGAAACTCACGGTGTTCGGAGCCACGGGCGGCGTCGGCCGCGAGGTCGTCAGGCAGGCGCTGGCCGCGGGACACGAGGTCACGGCGGTCGTCCGCGACCCGGCCCGGCTGTCGGTGCCGGCCCACGACCGCCTCCAGGTGGCCGTCGTCACCGATCTGACGGACGAGGACGCGCTGGTCCCCGTCCTGGCGGGCCGGTCGGCGGTGATCTCGGCGCTCGGCGCGGCGAGCAACAAGCAGGCGAAGGCGGCCCCGGTGACGGGTCCGGCGGTGCGGGCCGTCCTCGCGGCGATGGACCGGGCGGGCGTGACCCGCCTCTCGGTCGTCAGCGCGGCCCCGGTGGGCCCGCCGGCGCAGGGCGAGAGCGTGCTCACCCGGGCGGTGGTCTACCCGCTGCTGCGCCGGCTGCTGCGCGACCTCTACGCGGACCTCGCGGTGATGGAGGCGGAGCTGAGCGCGAGCGGAGCCGAGTGGACGGTCATCCGCCCGCCGATGCTCCGCGACAAGCCGCACACGGGCACGTACCGCCGCGCGCTCGACGCCAACGTCCGCGGCGGCCGCGCCATCCCCCGCGCGGACGTCGCCGACGCCCTCCTCACCACCCTCACCGACCCGACCTACACCGCCCACACGCTGGGCGTCGCCTCCTAACGGCGCTCCGCGCCCGCGCCCCAAACGCCGGCAGGGCTTTCAGCCTCGCCGGCGTTTGAGGCGCGGGGGACCGGGGGCAGAGCCCCCGCAGCGGCGCCGCAGACGAAGAGGGGCCCGGCCGCAGCCGAGCCCCTCCCGCCGAGCTCCGCGCAGCGGCTACGCCTTGCGGGCCCGCGACGCCGTCTTCTTGGCCGGCGCCGCCTTCTTCGCAGCGGCGGCAGTCGCCTTCCTCGCGGCGGGCGCCTTCTTCGCCGCCGCCCGCGCCGGAGGCGTCCCGTCGGAGACCCGGTCCGCCCCCAGGATGTCCCGCAGGAACTTGCCCGTGTGGCTGGCCCCCACCGACGCCACCTGCTCCGGCGTGCCCTCGGCCACCACCAGGCCGCCGCCGTAGCCGCCCTCCGGGCCCATGTCGATGACCCAGTCCGCGGTCTTGATGACGTCCAGGTTGTGCTCGATGACGATCACCGAGTTCCCCTTGTCCACCAGCCCCGACAGCACCTTGATCAGCTTCGAGATGTCCTCGAAGTGCAGACCCGTCGTCGGCTCGTCCAGCACGTACACCGTGCGGCCCGTCGACCGCTTCTGCAGCTCGGAGGCGAGCTTCACGCGCTGCGCCTCACCACCCGACAGCGTCGGCGCCGACTGGCCGAGGCGGACGTAGCCCAGCCCGACCTCGTTCAGCGTCTTCAGGTGGCGCGCGATCGTCGGCACCGCCTCGAAGAAGCCCAGCGCCTCCTCGATCGGCATGTTCAGGACCTCGGCGATGGACTTGCCCTTGTAGTGGACCTCCAGCGTCTCCCGGTTGTACCGGGCGCCGTGGCACACCTCGCACGGGACGTAGACGTCCGGCAGGAAGTTCATCTCGATCTTGATCGTGCCGTCGCCGGAGCAGTTCTCGCACCGGCCGCCCTTCACGTTGAAGGAGAAGCGGCCCGGCAGGTAGCCGCGCACCTTCGCCTCCATCGTCTCCGCGAAGAGCTTGCGCACGTGGTCGAAGACACCGGTGTACGTGGCCGGGTTGGACCGCGGGGTCCGGCCGATCGGCGACTGGTCGACGTGCACGACCTTGTCGACGAGATCGTCCCCGTCCACCCGGGTGTGCCGTCCCGGCACCGAGCGGGCGCCGTTCAGCTCGCGCGCCAGGTGCGTGTAGAGGATGTCGTTGACCAGCGTCGACTTGCCCGAGCCGGACACACCGGTCACGGCCGTGAGCACGCCCAGCGGGAAGGACACGTCGATGTCCCGCAGGTTGTTCTCCTTGGCGCCGTGGACGGTGAGCCTGCGCTCGCCGTTCACGGGCCGGCGCACGTCCGGGATCGCGATGGAGCGCTTGCCCGACAGGTACTGCCCGGTCATCGACTCGGTGTTCTTCAGCAGGTCCTTCAGCGAACCGCTGTGCACCACCTTGCCGCCGTGCTCGCCCGCGCCCGGACCGATGTCGACGACCCAGTCGGCCACCTTGATGGTGTCCTCGTCGTGCTCGACGACGATGAGCGTGTTGCCCATGTCCCGCAGCCGTACCAGCGTCTCGATCAGCCGGTGGTTGTCCCGCTGGTGCAGGCCGATCGAGGGCTCGTCCAGTACGTACAGCACGCCGACCAGGCCGGAGCCGATCTGCGTGGCGAGCCGGATGCGCTGGGCCTCGCCGCCCGACAGGGTGCCGGCGGCCCGGTTGAGCGAGAGGTAGTCCAGACCGACGTCGACGAGGAAGCGGAGCCGCTCGTTGACCTCCTTCAGGACCCGCTCGGCGATCTTCTTGTCGCGGGCGTCGAGCCGCATCCGGCCCAGGAAGTCCGCGCACTCGCTGATCGACATGGCCGCGACCTCGGCGATGGACTTCTCCATCACCGTCACGGCGAGCACGATCGGCTTGAGGCGGGTGCCCTCACAGGTCGGGCAGGGCACCTCGCGCATGTAGCCCTCGAAGCGCTCGCGGCTGGCGTCGCTCTCCGACTCCGCGTGCCGCCGCTTGACGAACGGCACGGCGCCCTCGAAGGCCGTCGTGTACGCCCGCTCCCGCCCGTACCGGTTGCGGTAGCGGACCTCGATCTGCGTCTTGTGCCCGTAGAGCAGGGCCTTCTTGGCGCGCGCCGGCAGCCCGGCCCACGGGATGTCGGTCCGGAAGCCCAGCTCCCCGGCGAGCGCGCCGATCAGCCGCTGGAAGTAGTCCTTGGTGTGGCCGAGGGACCACGGGGAGACCGCGCCCTCGTCCAGGGACTTGTCCTCGTCCGGAATGATCAGCTCGGGGTCGACCTCCATGCGCGTGCCGATGCCGGTGCACTCGGGGCAGGCGCCGAAGGGCGAGTTGAAGGAGAAGGAGCGCGGCTCCAGCTCCTCGAAGGAGAGGTCGTCGTACGGGCAGTAGAGGTGCTCGGAGTACATCCGCTCGCGCTCGGGGTCGTCCTCGGCGAGGTCGACGAAGTCCAGGATCACCATGCCGCCGGAGAGGCCGAGGGCCGTCTCCACGGAGTCGGTGAGCCGGCGCTTGGCGCTGTCCTTGACGGTGAGGCGGTCGATGACCACCTCGATCGTGTGCTTCTCCTGCTTCTTCAGGGTGGGCGGCTCGGAGAGCTGGATGGTCTCCCCGTCCACCCGGGCCCGGCTGTAGCCCTTGGTCTGCAGGTCGGCGAAGAGGTCGACGAACTCGCCCTTGCGCTCGCGCACCAGCGGCGAGAGCACCTGGAAGCGGCTGCCCTCGGGGAGCGCGAGCACCTTGTCGACGATCGCCTGCGGCGACTGGCGCGAGATGGGGCGGCGGCACTCGGGACAGTGCGGCTTGCCGATGCGGGCGAAGAGGAGGCGCAGGTAGTCGTAGACCTCGGTGATGGTGCCCACGGTCGAGCGCGGGTTGCGCGAGGTCGACTTCTGGTCGATCGAGACGGCCGGGGAGAGGCCCTCGATGAAGTCGACGTCGGGCTTGTCCATCTGCCCGAGGAACTGGCGTGCGTACGACGAGAGCGACTCGACGTAGCGGCGCTGACCCTCGGCGAAGATCGTGTCGAAGGCCAGGGAGGACTTGCCCGAGCCGGAGAGTCCGGTGAAGACGATGAGCGAATCGCGGGGCAGGTCGAGCGAGACGTTCTTGAGGTTGTGCTCGCGAGCGCCACGAACGATGAGACGGTCGGTCACGCCGGTCCGCACCTTTCTTGAGAGAGCGGGGGCACCGGGCCCCCGTCCCAGGGTATGGGGGGCGCCTCTGCGGTGGAGATGGAGTCTGGACTTCGAGCGTATAGCACGCACATTCGATTTACGGCACTCCGAAGACCTCTTCACCCGATCGTGTGGCCGAAGCCCCGGGACCACTAGGCTCGACTCATGACTGATCATGTGCACGACCTGCGATCTGTACGTGAAGCCACGGACCGGCTGCTGACCGCAGTCGCGAAAATGGACAACGCAGCCCTCGCCGAGGAGTCACATCTCCCCGGCTGGACCCGCGGCCACATCCTGGCCCACCTCGCGCGCAACGCCGACGCCCTCGTGAACGTCTTCGAGGGGCGCCCCATGTACGAGAGCGCCGCCGCGCGCGACACGGACATCGCACGCGACGCCGGCCGGCCCCTGGAAGAACACCTCACGGACCTCCGTGATTCCGGGGCCCGCTTCCTCGCCACCACGGAGCCCGACCAGGACTGGTCCCGCACCGTCGAACTGCGCAACGGCATCACCGACCTCGCCGCCAACGTGCCGTTCCGCCGCTGGGTCGAGGTCGACCTGCACCACGTCGACCTGAACATCGGCTACGAGCTCGAAGACCTGCCGGCGGAGTTCACCGACCGCGAGATCACCTTCCTCGCCGACCGCTGGTCCGCGCGTCCGGAAGTGCCGCCGACGGCCCTGACCACCGCCGACGGGCGCACCTGGCGCACCGGCTCCGCCGGGGAGCCGACCGTGACCGTGTCCGGCACCGCCGCCGGGCTGCTGGCCTGGCTGGCCGGCCGCGGCGACAAGGGCGCCTCCCTGACCACCACGGGCGGCCCCCTGCCCGAGCTCCCGCCGCTCTAGGATCAAGGCATGACGTACACCGGAGAGGTCAAGGTCGGCGGTCCGGCCGACGTGCACGAGCTCGCGGACCTGATGATTTCCAAGGTCTCGGTGGGCCCCATGAACAACAACGCGTACCTGCTGCGCTGCCGGGCCACCGACGAGCAGCTGCTCATCGACGCGGCCGCCGAGGCGGACACGCTGCTGAGCCTGATCGGGGACGACGGCATCGCGTCCGTGGTCACCACCCACCGGCACGGCGACCACTGGGGCGCGCTCGCGCCCGTCGTGGAGGCCACCGGAGCGCGGACGTACGCGGGCGCCCTCGACGCGGAGGGCATCCCCGTCGGCACGGACGTCCTGGTCGGCGACGGGGACACGATCAAGGTCGGACGGGTCTCGCTGACCGCCCGCCACCTGGTCGGACACACCCCCGGCTCGATCGCCCTGATCTACGACGACCCGCACGGCCACGCGCACGTGTTCACCGGCGACTGCCTCTTCCCGGGCGGCGTCGGCAACACCCACGACGACCCGAAGGCCTTCGCGAGCCTGATCGACGACGTGCAGCACAAGCTCTTCGAGCAGCTGTCGGACGAGACCTGGGTCTACCCCGGCCACGGCAACGACACCACGCTCGGCGCGGAGCGGCCGCACCTGGCCGAATGGCGCGAGCGCGGCTGGTAGCCGGGGCAACGCGTCAACTTCGGTACGCGGCGCACTCCTTCCGGTCGTTGACGGCCGAACGCACGTCCTCAGGGGCGGGGAACGGGTATTTGGTGCAATATGCACCAGGACCCATCCCCGCCCCTCGCGTCCTCCCCCGTCTCCATTCCCTCCCCCGCATCCCCCGCCGACGCCCGGCCCGCGGAGGCCGAAGCCGAGGCCGAGGCCGACGACTCGACCCGCCCCGGCATGCTGCGGCTCGCCTCGGCCTCGCTCGCCGGGACCGCGATCGAGTTCTACGACTTCTTCGTGTACGGAACGGCCGCCGCCCTCGTGCTCGGCCCGCTCTTCTTCCCCTCCTTCTCCCCGCTCGCCGGGACCCTCGCCGCGTTCGGCACCTTCGGCGTCGGCTTCCTCGCCCGCCCGCTCGGGTCGGCGGTCTTCGGCCACATCGGCGACCGCTACGGCCGGCGCCCGGTGCTCCTCGCCTCCCTGCTCCTCACCGGCCTCGCCACGGTCGCCGTCGGCTGCGTGCCCACGTACGGCTCGATCGGCGTGGCCGCGCCCGTGCTGCTGCTCCTGTTGCGCTTCCTGCAGGGCCTCGGGCTCGGCGGCGAGTGGGGCGGCGCGGTGCTGCTGACCGCCGAGCACGCGCCCGAACGGCGGCGCGGACTGTGGTCGAGCTTCCCGCAGATCGGCCCGCCGGTGGGCTTCCTGCTGGCCAACGGCCTGATGCTGGGGCTGTCCGCGTCGCTGAGCGACGCGCAGTTCACCTCGTGGGGGTGGCGGGTGCCGTTCTGGGCCGCGGGGCTGCTGGCCCTGGCCGGTCTGTGGCTGCGCCGCTCGGTGGAGGAGACCCCGCAGTTCAAGGCACTGACCGAGACCGGGCGGCGGGCCGAGGCACCGCTGGCCGAGGTGTTCCGCGGCCACTGGCGGCTGCTCCTGCTGACCGGCGGGGCGCTGGCCGTGGCCTACGCCGTCTTCTACGCGGTCACCACCTGGGCCCTCGCGTACGCCACCGAGCGCCTCGGCCTGGGCCGGACGGTGGTGCTGGCCTGCATCATGGGCGCCGTGGCGCTGATGGGCCTGGTGACCCCGCTGGTGGCGGTGCTCGGCGACCGGTACGGCCGCAGGCCGCTGTGCCTGGCCGGGTGCACCGCCTGCGCCCTGCTGATGTTCCCGCTGGTGGCGCTGCTCGGTACGGCCGACCCGCTGCTGATGACGCTGGGCTTCGCGGCGGCGCTGCTGGGCATGGTGACGATGTTCGCGGTGATGGGTGCGTACCTGCCGGAGCTGTACGCCCCGCGCATCCGCTGCACCGGCGCGGCCGTCGGCTACAACCTGGGCGGGGTGCTGGGCGGGGCGCTCACCCCGATCGTGGCGACGGCGCTGGCGGACGGCCCGGGTCCGCCGTGGGGCGTCGCGGTGTACCTGACCGGGATCGCCCTGCTCAGTCTGGGCTGCTTCGCGCTGCTGCCGGAGACCAGCCCGCTGGCCGTACGGGCAGGATCGGGCGCCGGCAGGGAAACGGAGGCGGGGGCGGCCGAAGCGGCCGCCCCCGCGTAGCTCCGTGGCCGCGGTTACGCGTCGATGCTCTCCTGGCGGGCGGCGGCCTCGGCCGCCGCCTGCTTCTTCGAGGCCATCAGGCTGGTGATCGTGGTGATGACCAGGACACCGCAGATGACGCCCAGGGAGACCGGGATCGAGATCACCGGGACGTGCACCCCGTTCTCGTGCAGGGCGTGCAGCACCAGCTTGATCCCGATGAAGCCCAGGATGATCGACAGGCCGTAGCTGAGGTGGACCAGCTTCTTCAGCAGGCCGCCGATGAGGAAGTACAGCTGGCGCAGGCCCATCAGGGCGAAGGCGTTGGCGGTGAAGACGATGTACGGGTCCTGGGTGAGGCCGAAGATCGCGGGGATCGAGTCCAGGGCGAACAGCACGTCGGTGGTGCCGATGGCGAGCATGACGACCATCAGCGGGGTCAGCACGCGCTTGCCGTTGTTGACGATGAAGAGCTTGGTGCCGTGGTACTGGTCGGCCACGCCGAACTTCTTCTCGACGGACTTGAGGAGGCGGTTCTCCTCGAACTCCTCGTCGTCCTCGTCCTTGCGGGCTTCCTGGATCAGCTTCCACGCGGTGTAGATCAGGAACGCGCCGAAGATGTAGAAGACCCACGAGAAGCTGGCGATGATCGCGGCGCCGGCGGCGATGAAGACCGCGCGCAGGACCAGGGCGATCAGTACGCCGATGAGCAGCACGCGCTGCTGGAGGTGGGACGGCACCGCGAACTTCGCCATGATCAGGACGAAGACGAAGAGGTTGTCGACGCTCAGCGACTTCTCGGTGATGAAGCCGGCGAAGAACTCCTGGGACGCCTGGGGGTTGCCGAAGAACCACAGGCCGAGGCCGAAGAGTGCGGCGAGGACGATCCACACGACCGTCCAGGTGCCGGCTTCCTTGATCGACACGTCGTGCGGTTTGCGGCCGATGAAGAAATCGGCACCGATGAGGAGGGACAGACCGAGGATGGTCGCGGCCCACAGGGCCCAGGAAACTTCCATGGTGAACACGCCTCCGGCGGATGGCTCAGGACTACGTCAGCGTCATCGCTGCCGGAGGTCTCTTCCACCCGGGCGGCCAGGAGGCCGTGGGCCGACGCCCCGGGACCGACCGCGCTCACATCACCGCAGTGGTCCGTATTGACGGGTACGCCGTAGCAGGAAAGCAGGAATACTCCCCTCCGCACACACGAGCATACCCATCAAGGGCCGAAAAGGTAAAGGGAATGCCAAGTGATGGTCACGGGCGGGTAGTGCGCCGCGCCTCCGCCACCCGGTCCAAGGCCTGTTCGAGGACCCGGCTGCCCTGCGGCGGAAGGTCCGGTTCGAAGGTCCAGGCGTGGTGGACCCAGGGATCGGCGAGGTGGCTGTCCGGGACCGGCGACAGCCGCATCAGCGAGCGCCACAGCGGATCCAGCAGCGGCCCGTAGGCCGAGGCCTCGTCGCGGTCGGCGACCATCAGCAGGTGCACGCCGACCGCCGGGCCCTCGTCGGCGAGGTACCGCAGCTGGGTGACGGCGCGGTCGTCGAAACCGTGCGGGAAGTCGTGCACGACCAGCAGCTGCTCGGCCGTGTCCACGTCCGGGGGCAGGTCCTCGGGCGCGCCGGCCCGCAGCGCCATCTGTACGAGGTCCACCCGCCGGGTGAGGCGCGCCAGCGTCTCGGTGACCCCGTGGGCCCCCGCGGCGGGCGGTCCGGCCAGCACCCCGGCGCGGACGAGGGGCGCCAGGGAGGCGGTGCCCGCCCCGGCCGCGTCGATGACGTGGACGGAGAACCGGTCGGCGGGGTGGACCGCGAGCAGCCGCACCGCGTGCGCGACGGCCATGTCCATGGCGGCCCGGCGCAGCCGGTCGGTGTCCATGGCCATCGCGGCCTCGGAACCGGTACGGCCGTTGTCGATCCAGATCCCGCGCTCCAGCGGGACCCTCATCAGCATGGGGATCCGCAGGTCGGGGCGCTCGGGCAGGGAGAGGTCGCCCAGGCGCAGCGCCAGCGGGTTCTCCTCGGGCGGCGCGGTCGCCCGGCTGTCGTGCCAGACCGGGTTGCCCCAGCGGGCGTACGCGGCCGGCAGCGCGGGCTCGACCACCTCCGACTCGGCGATCAGCTGGGCGAGGTCCCGGTCGAGGACGGCCTGGGCCTGGGCGACGAGCTCCTCGCGGCGGGCCCGGGCGGTGTCGCGGGCGGCGCCGCCGGAGCCGCCGAGGCGGTGGCGCGGGTCGGAGAGGGCCTCGTCGAGCTCGCGGTCCATGCGGGAGTCGGCGAATTCCACGGCGCTGCGGTAGGCGGCCACCGTGCGGGCCAGGTCCTCGAACATGCCCCAGACCTGGTTGTAGAGGCGCTCCTCCATGGACCAGCCGCTGGCGTCCCCGGCGACCGGCCGCGGCGGCTGTCCGGGCTCCTGCGCCGCGGCGGCCCGCGGCGCCGGCTCGGGCGGCTCGGTGCTGGTGCGGCGGCGCCGCGGGTGCGCGTAGTTGATGGTGGGCGGCGAGCCCCCGGTGTCGCCGGCGGGCGCGGGCCCGGGCGTACCGGCGTACGGGACCCCGGAGACGGGGATCGGGTCGGGCGGCTCGGGGGCGGCCGCGGGGCCCTGGGCGGGGTTCTGGTCCGGGGTCTGCGGGGCGCGCAGGTCACCGGCCAGGGTCCGCAGGGCCGCGAGCGTGGCGTCGCCCTGCGCGGCCGGGGCGGCCGTGCGCAGCGCGGCGGCGGCCAGGGCGGCGGCGTCCGCCGCGGGCAGTCCGCCGTCGGTCAGCAGGGCGCCGAGGCCGTCGGCGTAGCCCTGGCCCACGGCGCGGACCTTCCAGGCGCCCTGGCGCCGGTACAGCTCCAAGGCGACGACGGCGGTCTCGGCGTCCAGCCCGGTCAGGGTGTAGCCGGCCAGCTCGGCGCCCGCCGGGTCGGCCACGGCCACGTGGGAGGCCGGGACGGAGCCGAAGCGCGCCGGGCCGCCGGGCGGCAGGACGAGCAGCACGCCGACCCGGTGGACGTCCGCCGCGACCGCGTCGAGGTCGACGGCGAAGGTGTGCCGGTCGGCGAGCTCCCCGGGCGCCTGCACGCCGGGGAGGGACCTGGCCCCCGGGTGGGCCAGTACCGCGTCGCCGGCGAACCGGCCCTGTTCGTCGGCGAGCGAGGCCAGGGCGAGCACGGCTGTGCCCGCCGAGACCCTGATCTCCACCCGGCTGTGGGACACGGGGTGGTTCTGCCCCCGGACCAGTTCGGCCGTCATCGTGCAGCCCCTCCCCCGTGCCTTCTTCTCTCGTGCCTTCGTCTCGTCCGGTACTGCTACAGGTGCGGCAGGATCGCCGGCATGAGGTCCTGGAAGGTGCGGCCGTTGGCCGGGTTTCCGAGGGCCGTCATCTGCCAGCCGGCGCCCACGCGGGACACCTTCGCCATGATCTGCGCGGTGTACTGACCGCCGCCGTCGAGGGTGTAGCGGGCCAGCTCCTGGCCGTTGGTCTCGTCGACGATGCGGCAGAACGCGTTCTGCACCTCCTGGAACGTCTGGCCGGTGAAGGAGTTCACCGTGAAGACGATCTGGTCGATGTGGACCGGCACGCGCTGGAGGTCGACGAGGATCGCCTCGTCGTCCCCGCCCTGGCCGACGCCGCCGACGAGGTTGTCACCGGTGTGCCGGACGGAGCCGTCGTCGCTCTGCAGGTGACGGAAGAACACGACGTCCACCGGCTGCTTGTCGGCGAAGAGCACGGCCGAGGCGTCGAGGTCGATCTCCCGCGTCCGCGAGCCGAACAGTCCGCGGCGCTTCGCCGCCTGCCAGCCGAGGCCCATCCGGACCGCGGTCAGCGTGCCCCCGTCCGCCTTCTGCAGACTGATGGCCTGACCCTTGGTCATATTGACCGTCACGTGCTGTCCCCTCTCCATGGCCCGCCCCATTAACGGGCGCGCAGGGTGTACCTGCGGCTGTGATTCAACCCTACTGACCCGCTCCGGGTCAGGCGAGGCCCGCTTCCTTCATCTGCCGCAACTCCTTCTTCAGCTCGCCCACCTCGTCCCGGATCCGGGCCGCGACCTCGAACTGCAGCTCCGCGGCCGCCCCGCGCATGCGTTCGGTCATCTGCTCGATGAGCGCGGCCAGCTCCTCGGCGGGCCGGTCGGTGAGCACCTCGGCGCCCTTGGCCGCCTTGGCCCCCTTCGCGCCCTTGCCGCCCGCCTTGGCCTGGGCGGCGGCCCGGCCGCCGAGCGCCGGCACCGGCGCCTTGGCCCCCTTGCCGTCCTTCCCCTGCCGGTATCCGGTGCCGAGGAGCTGCTCGGTGTCGAGTTCCTCGCGGGCGATCGTGGCGACGATGTCGTTGATCTTCTTGCGCAGCGGCTGCGGGTCGATGCCGTTCGCCGTGTTGTAGGCGATCTGCTTCTCCCGGCGCCGGTTGGTCTCGTCGATGGCCTTCTCCATCGCCGGGGTCATCTTGTCCGCGTACATGTGGACCTGGCCCGAGACGTTGCGCGCCGCGCGGCCGATGGTCTGGATCAGAGAGGTCCCGGAGCGCAGGAAGCCCTCCTTGTCGGCGTCGAGGATCGCCACCAGGGACACCTCGGGCAGGTCGAGGCCCTCACGGAGCAGGTTGATGCCGACCAGGACGTCGTACTCGCCGGCCCGCAGCTCGCGCAGCAGCTCGATGCGGCGCAGGGTGTCCACGTCGCTGTGCAGGTAGCGGACCTGGATGCCGAGCTCCAGGAAGTAGTCGGTGAGGTCCTCGGCCATCTTCTTGGTGAGGGTGGTGACCAGGATCCGCTCGTCCTTCTCCACCCGCTGCCGGATCTCGTGGACCAGGTCGTCGATCTGTCCCTCGGTGGGCTTGACCACGACCTCGGGGTCGATGAGGCCGGTGGGGCGGATGATCTGCTCGACGAAGCCGTCTCCGCGCGAGAGCTCGTACTTTCCGGGGGTCGCGGACAGGTAGACGGTCTGGCCGATGCGCTCCTGGAACTCCTCCCACTTCAGCGGACGGTTGTCGAGGGCGGACGGCAGCCGGAAGCCGTGGTCGACCAGGGTCCGCTTGCGGGAGGCGTCGCCCTCGTACATGGCGCCGATCTGCGGCACGGTCACGTGCGACTCGTCGATGACCAGGAGGAAGTCCTCCGGGAAGTAGTCGATGAGGGTGTTCGGCGCGGAGCCGCGCTCGCGGTCGTCCATGTGCAGCGAGTAGTTCTCGATGCCGGAGCAGGACCCGATCTGCCGCATCATCTCCAGGTCGTACGTGGTGCGCATGCGCAGCCGCTGCGCCTCCAGCATCTTGCCCTGCTTCTCCAGCTCGGCGAGGCGCTCGGCCAGCTCGGCCTCGATGCCGTTGATCGCCTTCTCCATGCGCTCGGGGCCGGCGACGTAGTGGCTGGCGGGGAAGACGTACAGCTCGCGGTCCTCGCTGATGACCTCGCCGGTCAGCGGGTGGAGGGTGGAGAGGGCCTCGATCTCGTCGCCGAACATCTCGATCCGGACGGCCAGTTCCTCGTAGACCGGGAAGATCTCGATGGTGTCGCCGCGCACCCGGAAGGTGCCGCGGGTGAAGGCCACGTCGTTGCGCGTGTACTGGATGTCGACGAAGCGGCGCAGCAGCTGGTCCCGGTCGATCTCCTCGCCGACCTTGAGGGAGACCATCCGGTCGACGTACTCCTGCGGGGTGCCGAGGCCGTAGATGCAGGACACGGAGGCGACGACGATCACGTCGCGCCGGGTCAGCAGCGAGTTGGTCGCCGAGTGGCGCAGCCGCTCCACCTCCTCGTTGATCGAGGAGTCCTTCTCGATGTACGTGTCCGACTGCGGTACGTACGCCTCGGGCTGGTAGTAGTCGTAGTACGAGACGAAGTACTCGACGGCGTTGTTCGGCAGGAGCTCGCGGAACTCGTTCGCCAGCTGGGCGGCGAGCGTCTTGTTCGGCGCCATGACCAGGGTGGGGCGCTGAAGCTTCTCGATCATCCAGGCGGTGGTCGCCGACTTGCCGGTGCCGGTCGCACCCAGCAGGACGACATCCTTCTCACCTGCGCGGATGCGCTTCTCCAGGTCGGCGATGGCCGCCGGCTGGTCGCCGCTGGGCTGGTACGGGCTGACGACCTCGAAAGGCGCCACCGTGCGTTCGATCTTCGATACGGGCCGCATGAGTCAACCGTACGACCCCCCACTGACACTCACGCATCCCCGCCGGGCAGCGGCGCGCTCCGGCGGCTCCGGACGCCCGGCGGCCCCGTCATTCGCTCTGGTCCGTTTGTCGTAGTTCGGTGGCGGCTCGGTGATCTTCAACCCCATGATCGCCGTGAAGTGCATCGCCACAACGTCTGCCGCTCCGCACCAGTCTGACGCAGGAACAGGGCTCACGACCCGAGGAGAACGCACATGTACGTCCGACCCGCCGCCGCGGCCGCCGCCGCATTCCTGGGCTTCACCCTCACGCTGCTGGGCGGGACGGCCTCGTACGCCGCCACCGGCCCCGGCTCCGCCACCGACCGGGCGGCGCTGGGGGAACCCGTCGTGTACGCCCACCGGGGGGCCTCGGCGTACGCCCCGGAGAACACCCTGGCCGCGATCGACCTGGCCATGCGGCTGGGCTTCGACTGGGTCGAGAACGACGTGCAGCGCACCAGGGACGGCGAGCTGGTGGTGATCCACGACGACACCCTGGCCCGGACCACGAACGTCGAGCAGGTGTTCCCGGGCCGCTCCCCCTGGAAGGTCAAGGACTTCACGGCGGCCGAGATCGCCCGGCTGGACGCGGGCAGCTGGTTCGGCGAGGAGTACGCGGGCGCCCGCGTGCCGACCCTGCGCCAGTACCTCGGCCGGGTCCAGCGCAACCAGCAGAAACTGCTGCTGGAGATCAAGAAGCCGGAGCTCTACCCGGGGATCGAGGAGCAGACCCTGAAGGTGCTGGACGAGGCCGGCTGGCTCGACGAGCGGCACGTGAGCCAGCGCCTGGTCGTGCAGAGCTTCAGCGCCGACAGCGTGCGGATCGTGCACCGGCTGCGCCCTGACCTGCTGACGGCCTTCCTGGGCACCCCCACCGTGGCGGACCTGCCGGTGTACGCGGAGTTCACCGACCGGATCAACCCGTGGCACACCACGATCTCGGCCGACTGGGTCGCGGCGGTGCACGGCCTGCTGGGGGCCCACGGCAAGGCCATGGAGGTGGACACCTGGATCGTGGACGACGCGGCGACCGCGCGGAAGGTCCAGGACATGGGCGTGGACGGGATCATCACCAACGCCCCGGACGTGGTGCAGGAGGCGGTAGACGGGTTCTGAGCCGGCCGCCGTGCCACGGCGGGCGTGGGTGATGCGGGCGATGCGGATGATGTGGGTGATGCGGGCGATGTGACCGAAGCGGCCGGCGTTGTCAGGGGGGAGCCGTACGGTGGAGGCGTGGACACCACCGAGCGGCCCCGCGGGCCGCACCTCGAATGGACCGTCGTCGCCAGCGACATCGGCCCCCTGCTCCTGGCCGCGACCCCGGAGGGTCTGGTCCGGGTCGAGTTCCATGCCACCCCGGACCGGGTCGAGAAGATGATCGGCCCGCTCGTCTCCCGGCTGGGCGCCGACGCCCGCCGTCCCGCGCCGGGCGAGGAGGTCCTGCTGGCCGAGCCCATACGCCAGCTCACGGCGTACTTCGCCGGCACGCTGCGGCGCTTCGAGCTGCCGCTGGACTGGCGCCTCAGCTCCGGTTTCAACCGGCAGGTGCTCCAGGAGCTGGACCGTACCGTGCCGTACGGATCCGTCGTCGGCTACGGGGAACTGGCCGCCCGCGCCGGACAGCCCGGCGCCGCCCAGGCCGTGGGCAACGCCATGGGCTCGAATCCGCTGCCGCTGGTGGTGGCCTGCCACCGGGTCGTGGAGAACGACGGGGGCATCGGGGGGTTCGGCGGCGGGGTGGAGGCCAAACGGCAGCTGCTCGCACTGGAGGGCGTGCTTCCGCAGCCGCTGTTCTGAGGGAGGTCCTGACCTGCGGGCCGGCCGGTACGCAGGGACGGTTCCGCCGGAGCGTAAGGGGTGGCACACTGCGGCGGTGACTACTGCCGCCGCCGCACCCGGCTCCTCCGCGCCCTCCGGGCCCCGCGTCACGCACCCGCGGAAGCGGGGTGCGGCATGACGGCCTCCCCCGGCACGGACCGGCCGGCTCCGCCGCTCGGCCTCCCGGACGTGGCCCGGCTGCAGCGGCGCACCTCCCGGGTCCTCATCGCCGGCCAGATCCTCGGCGGCCTCGGCGTGCCCATCAGCATCGCCCTGGCCCCGGTGCTCGCCACCGAGATCAGCGGCACCGAGGCGATGTCCGGCCTCGCCTCCACCGCCGCGGTGATCGGCACCGCCCTGGTCTCGCTGCCGCTCGCCGCCCTGATGACCGCGCGCGGCCGCCGCCCCGGCCTGGTCCTCGCCTACGCGATCGGCGCCGTCGGAGCGGGACTGGTCGTCCTCGCCGCGACGATCCGGAACTTCCCGCTGCTGCTGCTCGGCATGGCCGCCTTCGGCGCCGCCTCCTCCGCCAACCTGCAGGCCCGGTTCGCCGCCGCGGACCTCGCCGCGCCGGACCGGCGGGCCCGGGCGATCTCCGTCGTCGTGTGGGCGTCCACCCTCGGCGCGGTGCTCGGCCCCAACCTCTCCGCGCCGGCCAGCCGCAGCTTCGCCGGGACCGCGATACCCGAGACGGCGGGGCCCTTCGTGTGGGCCGCCGTCGTCTTCCTGCTCACCGGCACGCTGATCGGCGTACTCCTGCGCCCCGACCCGCTGCTGACGGCCCGGGCGCTCGCCGCTCCGGCGGAGCAGACCCGCGAGGGCCGCTCGCTGCGCGCCGGGTTCGCGGCCGTCAAGGCCTCCCCGCGGGCCCGCCTGGCGCTCGTCACCGTCGCCGTGTCGCACACCGTCATGGTCTCGATCATGGTGATGACCCCGATGGACCTGGGCCACCACGGCGCCGGCCTGGAGCTCATCGGGTTGGTCATCAGCATTCACATCGCGGGCATGTTCGCCTTCTCCCCGCTGATGGGATGGCTCGCGGACCGGCTCGGACGGCTGTCCGTGATCGGCCTGGCCGCCGGCCTCCTGTCGGTCGCCGCGCTGCTCGCCGGGACGGCCGGGCCCAGCCACGGCCGGAGCGTGCTCGGGCTCTTCCTGCTCGGGCTCGGCTGGTCCGCCGGGATGGTGTCCGGTTCGGCCCTGCTGACCGACTCGGTGCCGCAGCCCGCGCGGGCCGCCGTACAGGGCCTGAGCGACCTCACGATGAACGCGGCCGCGGGGGTGGGCGGCGCGGCCGCCGGCCTGGTCATGTCCCAGGCGGGCTACGGCTGGCTGAACGCCGTCGGCGCCGCGCTGCTGCTGCCGATGGCGGCGCTCGCCCTGTTCACCGCGCGCCGCCACCCCGTCGCCGCGAAGGGCGCCACCGGCTGAGGGGCCCCGGCCTCAGTAGCTGATGTGATAGGCCTTGCGGAGCGTCTCGTGCACGGTCCAGGTGGTCTTGTCGCCCTCGCGCAGGACGCAGGCGGAGCCGGGGCCCACCTCCAGGGTCTCGCCGCCCTCGACCTCGACGGTGGCGCGGCCGCTGACCACCACGAACAGCTCGTTGGCCTCGGTGTCGGTGACCACGCCCGGGGTGATCTGCCAGATCCCGCGCACCTGGCTGCCGTCCGGCGACTCCCAGAGCACCTTGCCCGTCACGACGGGCTCCCCGGAGACGATCTGGTCGGGGTCGAGGTCCTCGGGCTCCAGTTCCACGTCCGCGACGGAGACGGAGAAGGAGGCGGGGGCGGCGGAGTGATCAATGGTGCTCATGGCGCGCCAGCCTAGACCGGCCGGCCCCCGCGGCGCGGTGACCACAGCGTCCAGGAACGGCCGGGCCCACGAGTCACCCTGTCCAGTCAGCCGGAACCGGGCGGCGGACGGTTGGCGGTGAGGACCGGCTGGTGGAACCCGGTGTCCGCCGGCGCGTGCCAGATCGGGTCGCGCAGGCCGACCTCCCGGGCGAACTCGGCGGTCCGCTCCTGCGGCAGTGCCCAGTACGTCACGCTCGACGTCCGCGTGGTCCAGGTGTCGCCGGTCGGCAGCAGCTGGAAGAGCTCCAGGTCGTAGCGTTCCCCGTCCGCGTGCCAGTGCCACAGCTGGAAGGTGATGGTCCGCCCCTCGGGGCCGGTGCGCACGTGCGGTGCCTCGCTCTGCGGGCGGGACCGGCGCAGTTCCCCGTACGGGCGGGTGGAGAGCAGCAGCAGTCCGCCCGGGCGCAGGACCCGCCGGGTTTCGGCCAGCGCGGCGCGCACGTCCGGAGCGGTGAGCAGGTGCGGCAGCGCGTTGTCGGCGCAGACCACGGCGTCGAAGGAGGCGTCCGCGAAGGGCAGGGCCCGCATGTCGGCGGCCGCGACGGGCAGGTCGAGTCCCCGGCCGGCTGCCTCCCGGGCGGCGCGGGCCGCGGAGGCGGGGCTCAGATCGGTCCCGGTGACCCGGTGGCCCAGGGCCGCGAGGCCCAGCGCCTGGGTGCCGATGCCGCAGGCGTTGTCGAGGACGGTGTGCGGTCCGGGGCCCAGCGCGGTGGTGAGGAGGGTGTCGAGGGCCCGGCCCTGCCGGGCGACGGAGGCGTTCCAGTCCGCGTACAGGAGGTCGTAGCGGTCGGCCAGCTCGTCGTAGAACCCGCGCGTGTCCATGGGGGAACGCTACTCGGACAGGTTGGGACGGGTGTGGCGGGAGTGCGTTTGGGGGCGTCAATCCCGTGCCATGGATGGGGACATGTCACAGCACACAGCAACTGCACCCTTGTCGGACGGACCGGTCCTGTCGGAAGAGGTACGCGACGCGCTCGTCCGGGGCAAGCCCGTGGTGGCCCTGGAGTCGACCATCCTCGCGCACGGCCTGCCCCGCCCCCGCAACCTGGCCGTGGGACTCGAACTGGAGGCGCTGGTCCGCGCGGAGGGTGCGGTTCCGGCGACGGTGGCGGTCGTGGACGGCGTGCCGTACGCGGGCCTGGACAAGGCCCAGCTGGAGCGGATCGCGGGCGGCGACGGCGTGCGCAAGCTCGGCCACCGGGACCTGGCCCCCGCGCTGGCGGCGCGGGCGACCGGCGCGACGACGGTGTCCGCGACGGCTTTCCTGGCCGCGCGGGCGGGCCTGCGGGTCTTCGCCACGGGCGGGCTGGGCGGCGTACACCGGGAGTGGGCGCAGACGCAGGACGAGTCGGCGGACCTCGCGCTGCTGGCGCGGACGCGGATCACGGTGGTGTGCGCGGGGGTGAAGTCGATCCTGGACGTGCCGGCCACGCTGCAGCGGCTGGAAACGCTGGGGGTCGGGGTGCTCGGGTACGGGACCGACCGCTTCCCGGGGTTCTACCTGGCCGATTCCGGCGAACCGGTGGACTGGACGGTGCACCGGCCCGAGGAGGTCGCGGCGGTGATGGCCGCTCAGGACGCGCTGGGCGGAACGGAGTCGGCGCTGCTGGTGGCCAATCCGGTGGCCGAGGCGGAGCAGCTGGACCCGGAGCTGCACGACCGGGTGCTGGCGGAGGCGCTCGCGGAATGCCGCGAACGGGGGATCACGGGGCAGGCGGTGACACCGTTCCTGCTGGGGTTCCTGGTGCGGGCCACCGATGGCGCCTCGCTGGAGGCCAACCTGGCGGCGGTACGCGGCAACGTGCGGCTCGGAGCCCGGATCGCGGGGGCCTGGGCGGCCCGGGCATGAGCGCGCCGGGAGCGCTGGTCGTCGTCGGGGACGTGGTGACGGACGTGGTGGCGATACACCCGGAACCGCTCGCCCCGGCCACGGACACGGCCGCCCGCATCCGCACCCTGCCGGGCGGCGCCGGAGCCAACGCCGCCTGCTGGGCGGCCCGTACGGGGACCGCGGAGGTGCGCCTCCTGGCGCGGGTGGGCAGCGAGTCGGCGCGGTGGCACGAACGCGCGCTGGTGGACGCGGGGGTGCGGCCGCGGCTGGTGATCGACCCGGAGGAGCCGACCGGGACGGTGGTCGCACTGGTCGGCAAGGACGCGGAACGCACGTTCCTGACCGACAGCGGGGCCTCGCTGCGGCTGTGCCCCGCCGACTGGGCCCCGTCGCTGCTGGACGGGGCGGCCCACCTCCACCTGTCCGGCTACCTGTTCTTCGCCGACAGCAGCCGGGAGCTCGCCCTGGTCGCGCTGCGGGCGGCCCGGACCCGGGGGGTGCCGGTGAGCGTGGACCCCGCCTCGGCCGGATTCCTGGCCGCCCTGGGCCCGCGGCGCTTCCTGGACTCGGTGGCGGGGGCGGAGGTCCTGCTGCCCAACGAGGACGAGGCCCGGCTGCTGGCCGGGCTGCCGGAGCCGGCCGGGGTGGCCCGCGCGGCGGTGGAGCTCAGCCGGCGGATACCGCTGGTGGTGGTGACGTTGGGCTCGGCCGGCGCGCTGGTCGCCGAGCACGGCCGGATCACCGCCGAGGTCGCCGCCGAGCCGGCCGAGGCGGTGGACTCCACGGGCGCCGGAGACGCCTTCACCGGCGGCTTCCTCGCCGCCCGCCTCCAGGGCGCGGACCCCACGGAAGCCACCCGAGCCGGCTGCCGCACCGCCGCCCTCTCGGTAACCCGCCCGGGCGGCCGCCCGTAGCCACGAGCCCCTTCCGGCCCCGCCGGGCCACTCCAGCCCCGCCGGCGTTTGAGGCGGGGGGGTCCCCGGACGGAGTCTGGGGGAGGGTCCGGGGCGGAGCCCCGATCTTTCAGCCCCGCCGGCGTTTGAGGCGCGGGGGCGCGGGGGCAGCGCCCCCGGAAGGACACCGCCCCGCGCCCACGTCACCGGCCGCGGCCCCGAACCCCCGTCCACGCCGGATGCCTGGAATCGTCGGCCCGCACCACCACGTCGGCGCCGGCCCCCGGGTCCACCTCCGCCTCGTACCGCGCGAACGCCGCCACCGTCCACCGCTCCGACTCCTGCGTCCGACGGCCCAGCGCCCCCGGCGACAGCCGGATGTGGACGCTCAGGTCGAAGGGGAACCACTGCCCGAGCAGCAGCGGACCGTGCACCAGCAGCACCCCTCCGGGCGGGAGTTCGACGTACGGGCTGCGCGTCGCCCTGTCGGTCACCGGGTTCCACAGGTCCGGCAGCACCCGCCCGCTCCCGCCGGGGTCCGTCGGGCCGAACACCTCCCGCCAGAGCGCGGACGTGTCGTACCAGCCGCCGAGGTACTGGTCCACGTCCTGCCGCCCGAACTCGAAGCGCAGGGAGGCGGGCCGCAGGAACCCGTCGGCCCCCACCACCAGCACCGCCCGTCCGCGCCTGCGCAACGCCTCCGCGAGCTCCTCCGCGAGCACGCCGGTCCCGGCGGCCGGCGCGCCGTCGATACCCACCCGTTGCCAACTGACCTGCTCAGGCAGGTTTTCAGGGTCGTCCAGGTGACCGGCGAGCCGCTCGGCCATCCGCTGCCATGTGATCGCTTCCCACTTCACCGGCCCATTGTCAGTGGTGGGACTTAGCGTTTTTCACGAGGGATCACCGGCGGAAACGGAGCCGGCGGCCCGGCCTTCGGGGAGGGGTTTGTCATGGCTCGGGAGACGACGTACCTGGAGCTGTCGCAGGACGACGGCGGGGCGCACAAGTTCTACGAGGTGACCGTCGACGGCACGGCCGTCTCCGTGCGGTACGGACGGATCGGCGCGGACGGCCAGTTGCAGAGCTCTTCGTTCCCGACCGCCGAGAAGGCCCGGGCGGCCGCCGCGAAGAAGATCGGCGAGAAGGTCCGCAAGGGCTACGCCCCGGCGGTGCGGGGGCAGCGCGCCGCCCGCTCGGTGACCCGCCGCCAGGTGACGTCGGCGCCGTCGACGGCGCGGGCGGTGGCCCCGGTGCTGTGGCGTTTCCGTACGGGCTCCTCCGCTTTCGGGATCCACGTGGACGAGGACCGCTGCTGGGTCGGCAACCAGGCCGGCGACGTCTACACGCTGAGCCACGGCGGTGAGGTGCTGGCCCGGTATTCGCTGCCGGACGGGGTGAAGTGCCTGGTGGCGGACGAGTTCTGGATATACGCGGGTTGTGACGACGGCACGGTGTACGACCTGTCGTCGAAGGTTCCCTTCGGTGCGTACGACATCGCGGAGGACGTGGACATCTTCTGGCTCGACATCCGCGAGGGCGTCCTGAGCGTCGCGGACCGCAACGGCGGGCTGACGGTCATCGACCACGAGGACGAGTTCCAGTGGTCGAGGCGCTCGGCCGGCTCCAACGCGTGGATGGTCCGGGCGGACGCGGACGCCGTCTACCACGGCCACAGCAAGGGGGTGACGGCGTACGCCCCGGACGGCGGCCGGGAGCTGTGGCACACCGCGACCAACGGATCGGTGCTGTTCGGCTGGCAGGAGGACCACGCGGTGTACGCGGGCACCGGGCGGAACACCGTGCAGCGGCTGTCGAAGGCGACGGGCGCGGTGGAGGCCACCTACCGGTGCGACGCGGCGGTGTACTCGTGCGCGACCTCACCGGACGGACGGCACGTCTTCGCCGGCGACCTCTCCTCCTCGGTGTACTGCTTCGACGCCGACGGGCAGCGGCTGTGGAAGCTGGGCACGGGCAGCGGGTCGGCGCTGTCCATGCAGTATCTGGACGAGCGGCTGTACCTGGTCACCACGGACGGTTCGCTGGTCTGCGTGGATGCGAGCGAGCAGGCGATCGCGGCGGCCCAGCAGGGCTCGGTGCCGGCTGCGGTGGACGTGAAGTCGGCTGCGGCGCTGCCGGTGTTCACCCCGGCCGCTTCGGCCTCGGCGGTGGCGACGGTCTCGATGGCCGTGGTGGCCTCGGAGCCGGCCGGCGGTGTGGTGGTGGAGTGCGTCCAGCAGGGCGGCCGGATGCGGGTGCAGGTGGTGTCGGACGGCTTCGAGCCCTCGTGGAACGTGCAGTTCCCGCGCGGGATACGGGAGCCGGGCGCCCGGTACGTGGTGGAGGGGCTGCACGCGGCCTCAGGTGGCTTCTACCGGGTCCGCGGAGAGATACGACGGCTTGTGTGAGCGGCAGTCCGCCGGGGTGGCACCCGTCGGGGCCGGGGTGGGTATCGCGAAGGGCGTTCCCTCGGGGAGCGCGGGGGTCACGTAGAGCACGACCGGTTCGGTGCCGAGGTTGTGGCCCAGGTGGATGTGCCCGATGCCCGCGGGTTCCACGAAGGTGGTCCCGGCCCGATGCACCTCGACGGTGCGGTCGTGCAGGACCCGGGTCAGGGTCCCCGCCAGCACCACGGCGTCCAGCCGGACCCGGTGGAAGTGCCAGCCGGTGCAGCCGCCGGGCGGGATGACGATCTTCCGGCCCGACGGGGCCGCGGCACCACGTGCCCTGCCCGGCCGTGCCGTCGTCGCCTGCCGTCCACCCATGTGCCCTCCTCCGTGGACCGACCCCCGGCCCACGGCCCCACCGTAGAAGGCGTCCCGGCATCCAGGAAGAGTTGGTGAAACATCAACCGCCCCTCCCCACCAGGTGATATGAGGCCCCTACGGCGGTATCACACCTGTATGAGCCTGGTGGTGTTCGAGTCCCTGAAGCAGATCCACTGCGCCGAGTGCCGGCAGGGCCCGCTCCGGCACCTCGTGCGCGAGGCGGGCGTGCCGCGCTGCCTGGACTGCGCGGATCTGGGGCACCTGGTCTACCTGCCGCGCGGGGACGCCGCGCTCACCCGCCGTTCGCGTGAGGCCAGTTCGCTCTCGGCCGTCGTCGTCCGCTTCCACAAGCGCCGCCGTCGGTACGAGCGGCTGGGGCTGCTCGTCGAGGACGCCGCCTTGGCCCGGGCGGAGCGCGACTGTCTCGCGGACGCCGAGGCCCGGGCGCGCCGGCGGGAGCGAGACCGGCTGCGCCGCGCGGCCGAGGACACCCGGTTCACGGCGGCCTTCGCCGCCGAGATAGTGCGGCTGTTCCCCGGGTGTCCGGCCGACCGGGCGGTGGCGATCGCCCTGCACGCCTCGGTGCGCGGCAGCGGCCGGGTGGGCCGCACCGCGGCCGGCCGGGCCCTCGACGAGACGGCGGTCTCGGTCGCGGTGCGGGCGGCGGTGCGGCACACCGACACCGAGTACGACGCGCTGCTGATGGCGGGCGTCCCCCGCTTCGCGGCCCGCGCCCGACTGGCCGCGCGGATCGACGCCATCCTCGACGGGTGGCGTTCCGCGGCTAGTTGAGGCGGAAGCGGCGGTAGAGGAGGACGCCGCCGAGGAGGAGCGCTCCGCTGCCGGGCAGCAGGTATCCGAGGCCGTCGGCCCCCGTGTGGGCGAGGGCCTCGGTGTGCCGCGGCGGTGCGGGCGGGGTGACCGGCCGTTCGGTGACGGGCGTTTCGGTGACGGGCGTTTCGGTGACGGGCGGCTGGACGGGCTTGCCACCGGTGGGCTCCTCGCCGTTGACGGAGGTGTTGCCGTGCGAGGAGTTGCCGACGCCGACGACGCTCACGGAATTGCCGCTGAGGTTCAGCGGAAGCTCGACGGGAAGCTGCAGGCCGTTGCCGGACAGCACCCCGGGCGAATCCTTTCCGCGCCCCTCGGCCACGGCCCCTCCCCCGTTTCCCGCTCCCGGTTTCGACGGATGTGAGGCCCTCGGCCCGGGATGCCCGCCGCCGCCTCCCGGTGTCTCGTTGGCACAGCGGTTCCCGGCGGCCGAGTTGAGCACGCCGACCACGCTCACGGTGTTCCCGCACACGTTCACCGGGACGTGCACGGGCAGCTGCACCAGGTTCCCGGACAGCAGCCCCGGCGAGCCTTCGGCCCGTCCGCCCGCGTCCGCATCGGCGTAGGCGAAGCCGCCCACGCCCGCGACCGCCAGTCCACCTCCCGCAACCACCGCCGCGATCAAGCCATTCCGACGACTGTGACGCATGAGTTTCCCTGCCTTCCGGAGGATTCAGCGGGTGCTGCACCCGCACCGGAGATAACGCGGTAAACCCATTCGGGTTATAGAGGCGGTAGGCATTTCACTCCATCGTGTACTGGGTAGTGCCTACTTCATGACTGATCGCCCGCTGCTCCTCCTCGACGTGGACGGACCGCTCAATCCCTTCCGTTCGCCCCTCGCCGGCCTGCGCGGCTACCGGAGCCACCGGATGCGGCCGGACGTCTGGCTCTCCTACCGCGACCCGGAGTCGCGCAGCGCCCGGCGCGGCGCGCGGGTCCGCCTCCACCCGTCCCACGGCGCCCGGCTGTTGGCCCTGCCCTTCGAGCTCGCCTGGGCCACCGCCTGGACGCACCAGGCCAACACGCTGATCGCCCCGCACATCGGACTCCCCGGCGACCTGTCCGTCATCGACTGGCCGGAACTCTTCGTCGAGGACCCCGACGGGCTCTCCTGGAAGACCCGCCATCTCGTCGCATGGGCGGCGGGCCGGCCCTTCGCCTGGGTCGACGACATGATCAACCCCCGCGACCGCGCCTGGGTCGCCGCCCACTACCCGGCCCCGGCCCTCCTCCTGCGCATCCATCCCCGCCACGGTCTGCGGGACCGCGACTTCACCACGTTGACGCGCTGGGCCGCCGGGCTCAGCCCAGCAGAGCGGTGACCGGGTCCGCGGAGGGACGGCCCCTGGGCCACCAGTCGTTGTCCCCCAAGCGGTCCTCGTAGCAGTACCAGAGGCCATCGCGGCCGAGGCGGAGCTGGCGGGCGCGGATCGTCAGGCGGTTGCGGTCCGGGCGGAAGGAACCCTGGCCCGCGGCGAGCAGGGCCGGCCGGGCCCGGTCGAAGGGGCCGGCCGGCGGGTCCCAGGGCTCTTCGAGGGCCGCCAGTGCCGGGCGGCCGCCCTGGCGCCACGCGGCGGCGGCCCGGGCGAGCTCGGTGGTGGTACGGCCGGTGGCACGGGCCAGGTCCCGGTAGAGGGTGCGGGCCGTGCCCGTCAGACCCGCCGTGGGGTGCGCGGAGGCGAGCCGGACCGCGTCCTCCCAGAGGCCGAGCCCCGCGATCGGGTCCTCGCCGGTGGTGAGGAGGGCCAGGGCGCGGGCGGCCGCGTCGCAGGCGAGCTGGTCCAGGACCAGCGGGTCCGGGGCCGCCGGATCGGCCGGGTACGCGGGCGGGAGGCCCGCGGCGGCGGGCGCCGGGAGCGGCGCGGGCAGCAGCGGCAGGCCGGTGCGGGCGAGCGCCGCTCGGGCCGGCACCCCCGGGAAGTCCGGCGCCGCGTCGGGCTGTTCGCGCGCGGCGTGGGCGGCGTTGCGGCGCGTGAGCTCGTCGAGGAGCTCCCGCTCGCCCCGGCCGCGCAGGAGCAGCAGGACGAAGGGGTCCTCGTCGAGGAGGCGGGCCGCCCGGTAGCAGAGGGCCGCCGCGTGCTTGCACGGCGGACGCCCGAAGTCCGGGCAGGAGCAGTGCGGGACGAGCTCGCCCGCGCCGGGCAGGACGCTCTCTGCGAGCGACTGCGGAACCTCCCGCTCCAGCAGGGCGGCGAGCGCGGCGGGGTCGGCCGCGACCGCCTCCAGCAGCTCGTTCCACTCCGGGTCCGCGAAGGCGGGCAGGGTCAGCTCCGTGCGGTACGGGCGGGCCCGGCTGCCCCGGACGTACGCCACGATCCGGCCGGGGGTGACGGTCACGGCGTCGACGTGCCCCTCCTCGGCATACGCACGTCCCCGGGCCAGCCGGGCCGTGTCGTGGGAGACCTCCTCCAGCGCCGTCACCCACGCCCGGCCCCACCAGCTCACCGCCGCCACCCCGGCGGGCACGGTCTCGAAGGTGCGGCGGCGTTCGTCCCGCGCGGTGATCATGCGGGCCTCCGCAGGGAGACGAGGTCGGCCAGCTCGCGGTCGGTCAGCTCGGTCAGCGCCGACTCGCCCGAGCCGAGGACGGCGTCGGCCAGGGCCCGCTTCGCCTCCAGCATCTCGGCGATGCGGTCCTCGACGGTGCCTTCGGCGATGATCCGGTGGACCTGTACGGGCTGGGTCTGGCCGATGCGGTAGGCGCGGTCGGTGGCCTGTTCCTCGACGGCCGGGTTCCACCAGCGGTCGAAGTGGATGACGTGCCCGGCCCGCGTGAGGTTCAGGCCCGTGCCCGCCGCCTTCAGCGACAGCAGGAAGACGGGGACCTCGCCCGCCTGGAACTTGTCGACCAGCTCCTCCCGGCGCGGCACCGGCGTCCCGCCGTGCAGCAGCTGGTGGGAGATCCCCCGGGCCGACAGGTGCCGTTCGATCAGGCGGGCCATCGTCACGTACTGGGTGAAGACGAGCACCGAGCCGCCCTCGGCCAGGATCGTGTCCAGCAGCTCGTCCAGCAGGGCGAGCTTCCCCGAACGGTGTCCGATCCTGGGCTGCTCCTCCTTGAGGTACTGCGCCGGGTGGTTGCAGATCTGCTTGAGCGAGGCCAGCAACTTCATGATCATGCCGCGTCGTTCCATGCCCTCGCTCGACTCGATCACGGCCATCGCCTCGTCCACCGCGGCCTGGTAGAGCGAGGCCTGCTCCCGGGTGAGCGAGACGGGGTGGTCGGTCTCCGTCTTCGGCGGCAGCTCGGGCGCGATCCCGGGGTCGGACTTCTTGCGCCGCAGCAGGAACGGCCGTACGAGCGCGGACAGCCGGGCGACCGCCGCCTCGTTGCCGCCGTCCTCCTCCGTCTGGTGCTCCACCGGACGGGCGTGGCGGGCCCGGAAGGCGGTGAGCGGCCCCAGCAGACCCGGCGTGGTCCAGTCGAGCAGCGCCCACAGCTCGGAGAGGTTGTTCTCCACCGGGGTGCCGGTCAGCGCCACCCGGGCCGGCGCCGGCACCGTGCGCAGGGCCTTCGCGGTCGCCGAATGCGGGTTCTTGACGTGCTGCGCCTCATCGGCGACGACCATGCCCCAGCTCTGCTCCGCCAGCAGGGCGGCGCTGGCGCGCATCGTGCCGTACGTGGTGAGCACGAACCCGCCCTCACAGGACGTCAGGTCCTCGATGCTGCGGCCGCCGCCGTGGAAGCGGCGCACGGGCGTGCCGGGGGCGAACTTCTCGATCTCCCGCTGCCAGTTGCCCAGGAGGGACGCGGGACACACCACGAGCGTCGGCTCGGGCCGGTCCCGGTGCAGGTGCAGCGCGATCAGGGTGACGGTCTTGCCCAGGCCCATGTCGTCGGCGAGGCAGCCGCCGAGACCGAGGGAGGTCATCAGGTCCAGCCAGGCCAGGCCGCGGGCCTGGTAGTCGCGCAGGGTGGCCTTGAGGGCGGCGGGCTGCGGGAGCGGGGCCAGCTCCCCCGTCAGCCGCTCGCGCAGGGCGGCCAGGGATCCCACCGGCACCGCCTCGACCGGCTCGTCGTCGACCTCGGCCGTCCCCGACAGCGCGACGGCCAGCGCGTCCACCGGGTCCAGCACGCCCAGCTGCCGCTTGCGCGCCTTGCGCACCAGCTCCGGATCGACCCGCACCCACTGGTCCCGCAGCCGCACGACGGGCCGGTGGGCCTGCGCCAGCGCGTCCATCTCGCCCGGGGTGAGCCGGTCCCCGCCCAGCGCCAGCTCCCAGGAGAAGGCGAAGAGGTGCTCGGCGTCGAAGAAGGCGGTGCCGTCGGTGGCGGAACCGGGCGCGGTGGACCGTACGACGGCGGTCGCGGACAGCGTACGGGCCAGCTCGCGCGGCCAGTGGACCAGGACGCCGGCGGCCGCCAGCCGGCTCGCGGCCACCCCCAGCAGGTCCTCCAGCTCCGGGTCGGACAGGGCGAGGGCATCGGGCACGGGCTGGTCCAGCAGCCGCAGCAGGGGCGGCCAGACCCGTGCGGCCCGGCGCAGCGCGAGCACGGCGTCGATCCGGGCGCGCGGGCCGAACCCGGCGGCCGCCGTGCCCGCCCACAACCGCGCCGCATCGGTGACCAGCGTCGGATCGGCCAGGCTGTGCACCTGGACGACGGCGGCCCCGGCGCGCCGGACGTCCTCGCCCTCGGCTTCGTCGAAGAGGCGGAAGGACGACAGGTCGAGCCGCAGCGAGATCCCGACCCCGGCGTCGGCTCCGGCCGCGACCTGCGCGGCCCAGTCCCGTATCCCGGGCACCCGCTGCGCCTCCCGCGCGGCGAACGGCCGCCCGGCGGCCACGGCCGCGGCCGGGGTGCGGGGCAGGCTGTCGGCGACGGCATCGAGGAACGCGCGGACCAGCGCCTCCGGTTCGGGCAGCTGGAGCGGACGGCGGCCGGCCAGGGGCGTGGCGTACCCCTCGTGCGGGAGGGCCGCGGCGACCGCGCGCAGGTGGTCGATGTCGGCGGCGTCGAGCGGCCCGGCGCGCCAGGCGTCCATGCCCTCGGGGGTGAGTCCGGGGAGCAGCCGGCCGCGGGCGGCCAGGGTGAGCGCCTGCGCGGCGGCGGTCCCCCAGGCGCGGGTGGCGGGGTGTGCGGCGGGGCTCCGGGGCGCCCGCGCGAGCAGGGGCAGGGCGGAGGCGACGGAGAAGGTGACGGCGGGCACGGTCCGGCTGCGGACCCCGTCGCCGTGCGCGCGTACGACGGTGAGCGGCGCCGGCGTACCCACCTCGGGCAGGGCGTCCCCCTCGGGCGCCCAGAAGGCGACCCGCCCCTCGCGGGGGACGGCGGCCGGCAGGAAGACGGCGGCGTGGCGCAACAGCGCGGCTGCCCGCGGCTGCGGCTGCGACCCCGACTGCAACTGCGGCTGCGACCCTGACTGCGGCTGCGACTGCCACTGCGGTGTCACGTGTCCCCCTCCCCCGTCTTTCCCGTCGACCTGTTTGCGGATCTGCTTGCGGATCTGCTTGCGGATCTGCTTGCGGATCTGCTGACATCCCCTGCCGACGAGTCTAGGCGCGGCCACCGACAACGGCTCTGACCTGCGGATCAGCGCCCCCAGCGGCCCTGCTCCGTCGCGTACCCGTACACCGGCCGACCAGGAGCGGCGCTTGTGCGCAGCGGCCGCCCGCCGTCGTCGATGCGCAGGGTGCCCGAGCCGGACGGCCCGGACCACCGGAGGTCGAGGGACCAGTCGCAGTCGCAGCCCGTGGTGACGGCCTCGACCCGCAGGACGACCGGTTCGGCCGCCGAGACGCGCATCGGGAAGGCGGGCGCGGGCAGCGTGCTCCCGGCGTCGTTGCCGGCGACCGGGCGGGCCAGCGGGCGCGGCGCGTCCAGGTTGACCGCGAAGACGGCCGGGGTGAGCGCCCCGCCGCAGCCCTGCGACATCTGGTAGACGTTCCAGGCCGGCGGGGTGCGGCGGCCCGTCACACGGACCTCCAGGTCCTCCAGGACCACGGCTCCCGGGCCCGTGCCGTGCAGGGTGACCTCCACGATCTGCGTCCCGGCGTGCACGGCGCGCAGTTTCGACGCCCAGGCGGGCGCGTCCGCCTCCACGGGCGGCGGGGGCACCGATCCCGGACCCCGCTCCGACAGGTAGGCGTGATCGCAGCCCGCGGTCCACACGTGCGACCGCACCGCCGCCCGCAGCGGTGCGGCCGGCGCCGCGGACGGGGCCGGGACCACCGGTGACGAGGTGGCGGGACCGCCGCTCGCCTGACCCGAACCACCGGCCGGTGGCGAGGGCTCCGGTGCGGTCGCGGTCCCGGATGCCGATGCCGTAGCCGTTCCCGTTCCCGGGGCAGATGCCGTTCCGGAGGCACCGGCGGCTGCCGCGGGCGCCGCCGTGCCCGGTCCGGGCCCCGTCCCCCCGCCCGTCCACGCTCCGGTCCGCGGCGCGCGGGCCTCGGGACCGGCCACCGCCAGCAGGGCCACGGCCACCGCGCCCGCCGCCACCCCCGCGGCGGCGACCACGGCCGCGCGCCGCCGGTACCAGGGCCTGCCGACGACGGCCGGCTCCCCCACGACGACGACGGCGGTTTCCGCCCCCGAGTCCGATCCCGCCCCCGCCCCGGCCCCCGCCCCCGAATCCGAATCCGCCACCGGCACCGGCACCGGCTCCGCCGCCGGCTCCGACGGCACCCCCGCCCGCCGCCGCGCGTCGGCCAGCAGCCACGCCCGGTGCAGGTCCACCGCCTCCCCCGGCGGCGCCCCGCAGGCCCGTGCGAAGCGGTCCACCACCGCGAACTCCGCGGGCAGCGCATCCCCGTTGCAATAGCGGTGCAAGGTCGACGTACTCGTGTGCAGGCGGCGCGCCAGGGCGCCGTAGCTCAGCCCGCCACGCTCCTTCAGCTCCCGCATCAGCCGCGCGAAATTCTCGGCCTCACTCACCGGATTCCCCCGTCCCGCGTCCCGTGACTGCGTTCCATGCCTGAGATGTTCCCCCAGGTGAAAGCCCGCACGGCCGTTCCAGCGTCCCGAGTTCGCCCCAAACCGTGGCCGGCGGGGCGGCCCGGGGAACAGGCTCGTCAGGCACACCGAACCACTCAGGGGGAGACCGTTCATGTTCCGACGCACCGACACCGTCGCCACGCTCGCCACCGCGCTCGTCGCGGCGGCCGCCGCACTCGTCCTCACCGCCTCGACCTCCGCCGGAGCCGCCACCGCGACGCCCGTCCCGCCCGGCTTCCTGGCCGGCACCGACCTGCCGCCGCACCCCGGCTCGGCCTGGTACCCGGGCAAGATCACCAAGGGGCTGCCCGAGTTCGCGCCGTTCTGCCTGGACGGAGTACTGCCCGCCGCGGGCAGCTGGCACCGCACCTTCGGCACCGAGTTCGACACCGGCGCCGTGCAGGTCTCCGTACGGTCCGCCTCGCCCTCCGCGGCAGCCCAGCTCGTCGGCACGCTGGAGCGCAAGGTCGCGGCATGCGCCGCGGACTGGCTGCGGACGACCCCGGGCGGCACGGCCTCCTGGGACGACTACGGGACGCTGCCCGTCGAGGAGGGCGCGCACGTCTACGGGGTCCACGTGTCGATCCCCGAGTCCGAGCCCGGCGTGCACCTGTTCGGGATCGGGCGCGACGGCTCCACCGTGACCGTCGTGCAGTGGGGTCAGATGGGCGACCTGTCCCAGGCTCCGGTCGCCGACTTCAAGCAGACGACCACCAAGGCCGTGAACAAGCTGAACCCGTAGCCCGGGCCCGCGGCCACGGACGACCGGAGTGGGACCGACCGGAGTGGGACCATGGACAGGAGAGGCGATGTCCATGCGTTCCGGAAACGAACCGGTGACCGCGCGCAGTCCGCTGCGGCTGCGGTTCTGGCTGGGTGTGTGGGGGCTGGTCTGGGCCGCGGCCGGCACGGTCGTGTTCTCGCTGGTGGGCCGCCCGGGATGGGCGGCCGCCTGCGGGGTGCTGGCGGTGGTCGTGGCCGTCGACCTGTTCATGATCGTGCGCCATATGCGCCAGGGGCCGCACTACCAGCCGGGCCGGGACGTCCCACCGTACGAGCCGCCGGGGAACCGGTGAGCGGGTGAGCGGGTGCGTCAGGCGGAGTCGTCCGCGGCCGGGTCCTCGAAGCGGGCCGCCGCCAGGTACTCGGGCTGCGGGTCGAGGGCGGCGGCCAGGCGGAAGTGCTTGCGCGCCTGCTCCGGCCGGCCCGAGCGCTGGAACGTCCGGGCCAGCGCGAAGTGGGCGAAGGCGTTGTCCGGCTCCCGCTCCAGCACGAGCTCGAACTCCAGCTCCGCCGAACGCAGTTGCGCAGCGGCGAAGAAGGCCCGGGCGCGCAGCAGCCGGGCCGCCGTGTTCTCCGGGTGCGCGGCTATGACCGAGTCGAGCAGTTTGATCGCGCCGCGCGGGTCCCGGGCGGCGAGCAGGTGCTCGGCGGCCCGGTAGTCGATGACGTGGGTTTCCGGGCTGGACGGGGTGGGGCGCGTGGTCTCGGACACGGTCGAAATCCTTCCCTCTACGGGCGCGTTCAACGCCCCCGCCCCACCCGCTATTCCATGCACACGTCAGACGGCCCCGCCGGAGGCCCGCTCCACGAGGTCTTCCCACACCTTGCGCACCTGAGGTTCCAGCGCCTCCAGCGGCCCGTCGTTGTCGATCACGAGGGTCGCCACCGCGAGCCGCTGCTCCCGCGTGGCCTGCGCGGCCATCCGGGCCCGCGCCTCGTCCTCGGCCATCCCGCGCAGGGCGGTCAGCCGCGCCAGCTGCGTCTGCGGCGCCGCGTCCACCACGACCACCAGGTCGTAGAGCGGTGCCAGGCCGTTCTCCGTGAGGAGCGGTACGTCGTGCACGACGATCGCGTCGGCCCCCGCGGCGGCTTCCAGCTCGGCCGACCGGGCCCCGACCAGCGGGTGCACGATCGCGTTGAGCGTCTGGAGCTTCGCCGGGTCCGCGAACACGATGGACCCGAGCTTCGGCCGGTCCAGCACCCCCTCGGCGGTCAGCACCGACTCGCCGAAGGCCGCCACGACGGCCGCGAGCCCCGGCGTACCGGGCTCCACCACCTCGCGCGCGATCCGATCGGCGTCGACGACGATCGCCCCGTACCCCGCCAGCAGCCGCGAGACCTCGCTCTTGCCGGCACCGATTCCGCCCGTCAGTCCTACTTTCAGCATGCCCGCAGCCTAGGCCCTGCCCCCGGCGCCCCTACAGCCCCGTCGGCGTCAGTTCTCGCCCTCGCGTTCCGCCAGGAACCGCTCGAACTCGCGGCCGATCTCGTCCGCCGACGGAATCTCCGCGGGCTCGGCGATCATGTTGCCCCGGGTCTCGGCTCCGGCGGCCGCGTCGTACTGGTGCTCCAGCCCCTGGACCAGGCTGACGAGTTCCTCGTCGCCCTCCCGGATCTGCCGGTCGATCTCCGTCTGCGTGCGGTGCGCCTCGGTCCGCAGCGCGTGCGCCACGGCCGGCAGGACCAGCCCGGTCGCCGCCGTGATGGCCTCCAGCACCGTCAGCGCGGCGTCCGGGTACGGGGAGCGCGCGACGTAGTGCGGTACGTGCGCGGCGACACCCAGCACGTCGTGCCCGGCCTGGGCCAGGCGGAACTCCACCAGGGATTCCGCGCTGCCCGGCACCTGGGCCTCGTCGAAGGGGCTGCGGTGCCCCGGCATGAGGTCGGTCCGGTTGCCGTGCGGGGTGATGCCCACGGGACGGGTGTGCGGAACGCCCATCGGAATGCCGTGGAAGTTGACCGAGAGCCGGACCCCGAGGCGTTCGACGATCTGCCGGACGGCGACGGCGAAGCGCTCCCACTCCACGTCCGGCTCCGGGCCGGACAGCAGCAGGAAGGGCGCACCCGTAGCGTCCTGGACCAGCCGGACCTCCAGCCGGGGCTCCTCGAACTCGGTCCAGTGGTCGCGCTGGAACGTCAGCAGCGGGCGGCGCGCCCGGTAGTCCACCAGCCGGTCCGCGTCGAAGCGGGCGACCACCTGGTGGGGCAGCGTGTCCAGCAGCCGCTCGACGATCTGCTCGCCGGCCTCACCGGCGTCGATGTACCCCTCGAAGTGGTACAGCATGACCAGCCCGGCCGAGTCCTGGGCGACCGCCAGGTCGGCCACCGCCAGGCCCTTGGCATCCCATTCGTACAAACCCTGTGGATCAAGCACCGTCACCACTCCTCCTCGCCGCGTTCTCTGCCAAGAACGTCCAAGACGGCGCCACCATTCCCCAGTTGGCCGCATTCACAGGAACGCAACGGATCAACGAACGGTTCGAAGGGGAAAACGCGGTGAGGCCCGCCCCCCGAAGGGGACGGGCCTCACCGTTCAACTCAGCTCAGCTCTGCTCACACCGGAGTGTGATGCGCGCTGCGATCAGCTCTGGCCGCCGGCCAGCTTCTCGCGGAGCGCGGCCAGGGCCTCGTCCGACGCCAGGGCGCCGGAGGTCTCATCCGACTCCGAGGAGTACGAACCACCCGAGATGCCCGCACCGGCGTTGCCACTGGCGGCCGGGGCGGCAGCGCCCTCGGCAGCAGCGGCCTCGTCGGCCTCGCGGCTCTTGATGACCTGGGCCTGGTGCTGCTCGAAGCGCTGCTGCGCCTCGGCGTACTGGGTCTCCCAGGCCTCGCGCTGCTTCTCGTAGCCCTCGAGCCAGTCGTTGGTCTCGGGGTCGAAGCCCTCGGGGTAGATGTAGTTGCCCTGGTCGTCGTAAGACGCGGCCATGCCGTACAGGGTCGGGTCGAACTCGACCGACGCCGGGTCGGCACCGAAGGACTCGTTGGCCTGCTTCAGCGACAGCGAGATCCGGCGACGCTCAAGGTCGATGTCGATGACCTTGACGAAGATCTCGTCGTTGACCTGGACGACCTGCTCCGGGATCTCCACGTGGCGCTCGGCCAGCTCGGAGATGTGGACCAGACCCTCGATGCCCTCGTCCACGCGGACGAACGCACCGAACGGAACCAGCTTGGTGACCTTACCCGGGACGACCTGACCGATCTGGTGGGTCCGGGCGAACTGCTGCCACGGGTCCTCCTGCGTCGCCTTCAGCGACAGGGAGACGCGCTCGCGGTCCATGTCAACGTCGAGAACCTCGACGGTGACCTCCTGGCCGACCTCGACAACCTCGGACGGGTGGTCGATGTGCTTCCAGGACAGCTCGGAGACGTGGACGAGACCGTCGACGCCACCCAGGTCCACGAAGGCACCGAAGTTGACGATCGAGGAGACGACGCCGGAGCGGACCTGACCCTTCTGCAGGGTGGTGAGGAACGTCTGGCGAACCTCGGACTGGGTCTGCTCGAGCCAGGCGCGGCGGGACAGGACCACGTTGTTGCGGTTCTTGTCCAGCTCGATGATCTTCGCCTCGAGCTCCTTGCCCACGTAGGGCTGGAGGTCGCGGACACGACGCATCTCGACGAGAGAGGCCGGGAGGAAGCCGCGGAGGCCGATGTCCAGGATGAGACCACCCTTGACGACCTCGATGACGGTACCGGTGACGATGCCGTCTTCTTCCTTGATCTTCTCGATGGTGCCCCAGGCACGCTCGTACTGAGCGCGCTTCTTCGAGAGGATCAGGCGGCCTTCCTTGTCCTCCTTCTGGAGAACCAGGGCCTCGATCTCGTCGCCGACCTTGACGACCTCGTTCGGGTCGACGTCGTGCTTGATCGAGAGCTCGCGGCTGGGGATCACGCCTTCGGTCTTGTAACCGATGTCGAGGAGAACCTCGTCCCGGTCAACCTTGACGATGACGCCGTCGACGATGTCGCCATCGTTGAAGTACTTGATCGTCTCGTCGATCGCCGCGAGGAACGCGTCCGCGTCGCCGATGTCGTTGACCGCAACCTGCGGAGTGGTGGCGGTGGTCTCGGTGCTGCTCGTCATGTGGGAAAGGGCTCCGGTTACGGACAGAAAGTCGTAGGTACTGCTACGCCGGGAGCCCTTATCGGCATCCACCGAAGACCGGACAGCCAAGGAGCCCCCAATCCGCAGAAGAGCGGCGGGGCCTCGAAAACCGAGGGGACATCAACAGATGCAAGCGCAGCCTGCTAGGTCTGAGGAGCACAGGCTCGCAGCGCAACTTGTAGCATACGGGGGCAGCCGGACAGGGTCAATGCGCGAAGGCGCACACCCCGGGCAGATCGCCGCAAGACCGGCACAATTTATGGGCGGGAAGCACTTCCTGACGCTTCCTGCCACATTCAGAACACATTCGCAGACTACGACGACGGGCCCCATGAACCAAGAGGACTACGCCTCCGAAGACGCGTACGAAGCCGATCCCGGCTCCGTGGAAGACGCCGAGGCCACACGGCGTGACGCGGGGGAAGCGGAGAGCAGCCGGGCGAGCCGGGGCTGGTGGGACCGCAACGCCGACGACTACCAGAGCGAGCACGGCGCCTTCCTCGGTGACGACCGCTTCGTCTGGGGACCCGAAGGACTGGACGAGGCGGACGCGGCCCTCCTCGGCCCCGCCGCCTCCCTCAAGGACAAGGACGTCCTGGAGATCGGCGCCGGCGCCGCCCAGTGCTCGCGCTGGCTCGCCGCGCAGGGCGCCCGCCCGGTGGCCCTCGACCTCTCGCACCGCCAGCTCCAGCACGCCCTGCGCATCGGCGACGACGTCCCCCTGGTCGAGGCCGACGCCGGCCGGCTCCCCTTCCTCGACGGCTCCTTCGACCTGGCCTGCTCCGCCTACGGGGCCGTCCCCTTCGTCGCCGACCCCGTCAACGTCATGCGCGAGGTGCGCCGCGTCCTGCGCCCCGGCGGCCGCTGGGTCTTCTCCGTCACCCACCCCATCCGCTGGGCCTTCCCCGACGAGCCCGGCCCCGAGGGGCTGTCCGTCGCCGCCTCCTACTTCGACCGGACCCCGTACGTGGAGCAGGACGAGCAGGGGCGCGCGGTGTACGTCGAGCACCACCGCACCCTCGGCGACCGGGTCCGCGACGTGGTGGCGGGCGGCTTCCGCCTGGTCGACCTGGTCGAGCCGGAGTGGCCCGAGTGGAACAGTCAGGAGTGGGGCGGCTGGTCCCCGCTGCGCGGCAACCTGATCCCCGGCACCGCGATCTTCGTGTGCGAGAGGGACTGATCCCTTGATCCGCCAGGCCGCCCTCGACGCCCTTCCCGTACGGGAGGCCGTGCCCGCGCTGGTCTCCGCGCTGGACGGCCACGGCACGGCGGTGCTCTGCGCCCCGCCCGGCACCGGCAAGACCACGCTGGTGCCGCTGGCCCTGGCCGGGCTGGTGGGCGGTGGGCCGCGGCGCCGGGTCGTGGTCGCCGAGCCGCGCCGGATCGCCGCCCGGGCGGCGGCGCGGCGGATGGCCTGGCTGCTGGGCGAGCAGGTCGGCGGTGCGGTGGGCTTCACCGTGCGCGGCGAGCGGGTGGCCGGACCGGACACCGTGGTCGAGGTCGTGACCACGGGCGTACTGCTCCAGCGGCTCCAGCGCGACCAGGAGCTCGCGGGTGTCGATGTGGTGGTCCTGGACGAGTGCCACGAACGGCACCTGGACGCCGACACGGTCGCCGCCTTCCTCCTCGACGTACGGGAGACCCTGCGCCCGGAGCTGCGGCTCGTGGCGGCTTCGGCGACCACGGACTCCGCCGGCTGGGCGCGGGTGCTGGGCGGCGCGCCGGTGGTGGAGGCCGCGGGCGTCTCGTACCCGGTGGAGACCGTCTGGGCGCCGCCGGCCCGGCCGGTGCGGCCCCCGCACGGGATGCGGGTGGATCCGGCGCAGCTCACGCACGTGGCCTCGGTGGTGCGGCGGGCGCTGGCGGAGCGCGCCGGCGACGTCCTGTGCTTCCTGCCCGGCGTGGGCGAGATCGCCCGCGTCGCCGGGCAGCTGGGCGGGGTGGACGCGGAGGTGCTCCAGGTCCACGGCCGGGCCCCCGCTGCCGTGCAGGACGCGGCGCTGACCGCCTCGGACCACCGCCGGGTGATCCTTTCCACGGCCGTGGCGGAGTCGAGCCTGACCGTTCCCGGGGTCCGGGTGGTGGTGGATTCGGGGCTGGCCCGCGAGCCCCGGGTGGACCATGCCCGGGGGCTGGGCGCGCTGGCGACCGTACGGGCGTCCCGCGCGGCCGGCCGGCAGCGGGCGGGCCGGGCCGGGCGTGAGGCGCCGGGCGCGGTGTACCGCTGCTGGGCGGAGGCGGAGGACGGCCGGCTGCCCGCGTTCCCGTCGCCGGAGATACGCATCGCCGACCTGGCGCAGTTCGCCCTGCAGGCGGCGTGCTGGGGCGATCCGGACGCGTCCGGGCTGGCGCTGCTCGATCCGCCGCCGGCCGGGGCGATGGCCGCGGCGCGGGAGGTGCTGCTCGCGGTGGGCGCGGTGTCCGCGGCGGGGCGGCCGACCGCGCGCGGGCTGCGGATGGCGCGGCTGGGGCTGCACCCGCGGCTGGCCCGCGCCCTGCTGGACGGCTCGGCCGCGCTCGGTGCCCGCCGGGCGGCGGAGCTGGTGGCGCTGCTGAGCGAGGAGCCGCCGCGGGAGTACGGGGACGATCTGGCCGGGGCCTGGCGGCGGGCGCGTGCGGGCGGTGACCCGTACGCGGGCCGCTGGCGCGCGGAGGTCGGCCGCCTGGAGCGTGCCGTCCGGGACCCTGCGGGGCTCTCCCCCACCCCGCCCCTTCCCGAAACCGTGGGCTCCGGTATTTCAGCCTCGCCGGCGTTTGAGGCGCGGGGTCTGGGGCGGAGCCCCAGTGGCGCCGCCGCGCCCGATGACCTCGCCGCCGGGCTCGTCGCCGCGCTCGCGTTCCCCGAGCGGGTGGCCAAGGGCAAGGGGGAGCACGCCTTCCTCATGGCCTCCGGGACCGGGGCCGAGCTCGCCGCCGGCTCACCGCTGCGCAGCGCGCCCTGGCTGGCCGTCGCCGTCGCCGACAGGCCCCCGCACTCCGCCTCCGCGCGGATCCGGCTGGCCGCCGTCGTCGACGAGGACACCGCCCGGGCCGCCGCGGCCCACCTGTGGACCGAAGGCGAAGAGGTGCGCTGGGAGGACGGGGAGCTGATCGCCCGCGCCGCGGAACGGCTCGGGGCGATCGAGCTCGCCGTACGCCCCCTGCGCACCCCGGACCCGGCACTCGTACGGGCCGCCCTCCTCGACGGGCTCCGCACCGACGGCCTGGGCCTGCTGCGCTGGTCCCCGGACGCGCAGGCGCTCCGGGCCCGGCTGGGGTTCCTGCACCGCACGCTCGGCGGCGCGTGGCCCGACGTGGAAGGGGACGGCGCCCTGCTGGACCGCGCCGACGACTGGCTGGAGCCCGAGCTGTCGCGGGCCCGGCGGCGCGCGGACCTCGGGCGGATCGACGCCGGGCAGGCCCTGAACCGGCTGCTGCCGTGGGCCACCGGCGAGGCCGCCCGGCTGGACGAGCTGGCTCCGGAACGGCTGGAGGTGCCCAGCGGATCCCGGATCCGGCTGGACTACTCCGCCGAGCACGGGCAGCCGGTGCTCGCGGTGAAGCTCCAGGAGCTGTTCGGGCTGGCCGAGACCCCGAAGGTGGCCGGTGTGCCGGTGCTGGTGCACCTGCTGTCGCCCGCCGGCCGGCCCGCGGCCGTCACGGCCGACCTCGCCTCCTTCTGGCAGGGCGGCTACCGCGCCGTCCGTGCCGAGCTGCGCGGCCGGTACCCCAAGCACCCCTGGCCGGAGGACCCGGCCACCGCCGAGCCCACCCGCCACACGAACGCCCGCCTCAGGCGCTGAGCCCGTCCTCTTCCTCCCGCCCCCGTCGGGAGCGGGCCTCCAGCCACAGCGCCAGCCCGAGCAGCGCGAGCCCGCCGGCCGTCAGGCCGATCGGCGCGTAGGTGTGCAGCGCGAGGACCTTCGTACGGTTGGACTTGACCAGGTCGACGGTGTAGTCGGAGTAGTCCTCGCGCATCGTCACGTGCCCGGCGAAGGCGGTGAGCTTGCCGTCGGGGCCGCCCGACGCGATGCCGCCGCGCATCTCCTGCTGGATGTCCTGCTCGGCGTTGACCGGCGCTCCGGTCACCGGGTCGACCCAGAACCTCACCTTGGCGGTGTACCAGAGGGTGGTTCCGGTGGCCGCCTCGATCGTCGACGGGTCGATGCCCTCGATCGGCATCTTCTTCGGCATGGCGACCTTGGTCCAGGGGATCGTCTGCTCGAAGTAGTAGACGTCCATGCCCTTGAAGGTGCGCGGTCCGACGTAGTGGATCGGCGAGGAGGTGCGGGTCTGCGCGTCGAAGTACAGGTAGTCGCGCGGCTCGGTGAAGAACGGCCACTTGAACTCGATGCCCTCGCGCTTGACCGCGTCCCCGTCGACCATCTCCCCGGTGGCGTGCACCGGGTCCTGGGTGTGCGCGTCGAAGATGTAGCGCTCGGGGATCTGGGAGACCATCTTGCCGTCGGGGCCGATGATGTAGGACAGCGTGTCCCAGACGACGACGTCCTTGCCCGCGCTCGCCTCGATCTCCTTCGACGCCTCCACGTTCCCCTTGAGGGTCTGGACGATCGTGACCTTGTCGACCTTCTTGGGCTGCATGCCGCCGGTGTAGTCGAGGAGGGTCGCGTCCTTCGCCTCCAGGACCATCTCCTGGTACTGGCTCGGCGGGATCTTGGCGAGGCGGGGGTACGCGTACCAGCGCAGCAGCGGCGCGAGGGCTGCGCAGAACACGGCTAGGGCCAGCAGGACAAGGCTCGCTCTGCGTCGCACGGCCGGGCCCTCCTCTACTTTCCGGGCGCGGGGGGCGCGGTGGTGAGCAGGGGCCTGGGTGAGGTCTTGCCCTCGGGCGCCCCGAACGCCGTGACGGCGAGGACGAGGAGTACCGCGAGGACGAGCCCGCTGGCGGCGGCGATGAATGCGCGCATGCCGGGCCTCCGGAATCTGATAGGGCGTCAGGGCGGAGGCACCGTAGCAATGCGGAGGCGAGATGAGAACCGTCTGCGCGGCGGATCACGTGAAACGCCCCCTGACCTGCGAGCGAGCCGCATGTCGGAGGGCGCTTTCCTGCGGTGGGACCGGTTCACCGCGGCCCGGTTCACGGCGCGGCGGGGTCCGGATCCCTGTTCTGCGCGGCGGTGGTCTGCACGGCGGAGGTCTGCACGGCGGCCAGCTTGTCCCGTCGGTCCCGGTCGCCGTCGCCCTTGGTGCTGAGGATCGTGTCGCAGATCTCGCGCAGCTTGTCCGTCGCCTGCTTGGAGAACAGGCCGCACAGTCCGGCGATGCCGGAGAAGCCGTACGGGTTCGTCGCCCCCGCCCCGGAGCTCCCCGCGAACAGGCCTCCCCGCAGGAGCAGGTACACCAGCAGGGCCAGCGCGACGCCGATGCCCGCCCTGAGCAGGTACCACCACAGCCAGCTCGCGTAGAGCCGCCGGTTGCCCACGTACGTCGCGAACGAGGTGGCCGCGTGGACGAAGCTGCCGAGGGCGCTGCAGAGGATCACCGCGAGGAGCATCGCCACATCGGCGGTGAGGGCCCATTCGCCCAGGCCCAGGGGCGACCACCGCACCGTGGCCGTCGCGTCCGTCCCGGGTGCGACCAGGGCGAGGAGGATCGGCCACAGGCTCAGCAACCCGCCGCACAGCAGGACCACTTCCACCAGCAGCAGGACGCCCAGGGCCGCTGTGGCCGCCGTCGGCAGGTGGTGTTGCCGAGCGCCGGCGGCAGCGCCGTCCGTGTGCTCCACCGCCTCGTCGTGCTGCCGAGGTACTGTCCCGCTCACCCGTTCGCCCCTGTCGATCGCTTGTCCGGGTGCGACCGGCCGTCGCCCGTCCGGTGCCTCACTATGTCGCTCAAGTACCGAGCATCACAAGTTCGTTGGGACACGGCGGGCCCGCACGCGGCAATAGACTCCCAGGCCTCTGCAGGGCAACGCGACGCACGAGGGACGTTCGATGAACACGATCGGAATCAAGGCGGGCGAGGAGAAGGCCCTCATCTACCGGTTGAGGTCGCTGCTGACCGAGCGCAGCCGGCCCGTGGCCTTCATCGTCGGATCGGGCATCAGTGCGGGTGCGGTCGACGGCGTACGGGCGATCGTGGCCTCGATGCGCACGATGATCGGCGATCCGGGAGAGATCGCCCTGTTCGACGGACAGGTGACGGGCCCCTCCGACGCGGAGAAGTACCAGCAGGCGGCCGACTTCGCCCTGGAGTTCCGGGACCAGGACTGGCTCAACCTCGTCATCCGGCAGGCGGTCCTGGGCGCCTGCCCGGACCTCACGCCCGAGGAGCGGAGCCGGCTCGCCCGGGCCGACGAGAAGGAACTGGAGACATTCGAACGGAACTCCCCGCTGTGGCGCCTGAACCCCGCCACACAGGCGCTGGGCCGTCTCCTCCAGCTGCTGCCCCGGGAGCGCCGCGGGCCGGTGATCACCACGAACTTCGATCCGCTGCTGGAGATCGCGGTGCGCCGGGCCGGCGCCCGCGCGAGCTGGCAGCAGATCGACCTCGACGGCAAGCTCAGCCGGGGTGAGGACGAGGACGCCGTCGACATCGCGCACGTCCACGGCTACTGGCGCCAGGGCGACACCCTGCACACCGTGCACCAGTTGCAGAAGCCGCGGCCCCAGCTCCACGGCAGCCTGCGCGGCTCGCTGAGCGGCCACGCCGTCGTCGTCGTGGGCTACAGCGGCTGGGACGACGCCTTCTCGCGCTCGCTGCGCGAGTTCGTCCGGGAACAGGACATGCAGCGCACCGACCTGATCTGGTGCTCCTACGATCCGCTCACCGACGACAGCTTCTCCTCGGGCCTGCTGGGGGAACTGCTCGAAGCCCCCCGGCGGAGCTTCTACCAGGGGATCGACGCCAACCGCCTGTTCCCCGGGCTGGTCGACAGCTACGTGGCGGCGGTCGAGTGCCCCCACGGCTGGCGCCGCATCGACCGCACCCTCCTCGACGACCTGGGTACGAGGACACCGGGCGAGGCGGAGGCCGTCGCCTTCTTCGACGGCGCGCAGCCGGACTGGCCGGAGGCGGTGAACCCCCGGATTCCGCGCCTGTCGCTCGTCGGGGAGCTCACCGAAGCGGTGGGCCGGTGCCTCGACGACGCCGACGGTGACGGTGACGGGCGGATCGTGGCGGCGGTGGGCCCGATGGGTGAGGGCAAGTCGATGGCCCTGCGCCAGGTCACCGTCGATCTGGCGCGCACGCGCGACGACGTCACCGTTCTGTGGCGGGAGCGCGGTACGTCCGTCGACCCCGAAGCGGTCCTGGCCATTCCGCAGCGCGCGGGGCAGCACGTCCTGCTGGTCAGCGACGACGGATCCCAGGTCATCGAAGACCTGAAACGGCTCATGCCCCTGGCCAAGGCGCAGGGCCGTACGGACATCCACGTGCTGTTGGCCGCTCAGGAGTGGGAGTGGCGCAACCGCCGCCCCTGGCAGGACCTCGGCGGCTTCCTGGCCGACACCGTGAAGGTGCACGGTCTCCTGGAGCAGGACGGGGAGGACATCGTCACCGCCTGGCGGGACTCCGGCGCACTGCGCGAACTCGCCAAGACACCCGAACGCCAACGGGCCCGCAAGCTGGTCGACTTGTCGCAGGCGACCTTCGGGCAGCAGGAGAGTTCGCTCGTGGGGGCCATGCTGACCCTGCGGTACGGCCCTCTGCTGGGCGAGCACGTAGAGGAGCTGCTGCGGCGGATCGAACGGCACCCCATGCTGCGCGAGGCCTTCCTGATGATCTCCGTGCTGCACGCCGCCTTCCACGACAAGGACCGCCGCATCCGGCCGTTGTCCCTGCGGATCCTCGCGCAGGCCCTGGAGATGAAGCAGAAGGACATCGAGATGCGGGTCGAGGACACCCTCCGCAAGGAGGCCGGCCTGTCCGACCACGGCGAGAACCTCTGGGTGCGTCACGTCTCCATCGCGGAGGCCGCACTCCGGATCAGCCGTGAGCAGCGCCCCGACGAACTCGTCCCCCTCATCCGCAAGGTGGTCGGGGCGGCCGTGCGGCTGTCCCCCGCCACGAGCTCCCCGGACCACGACCTCTACTCGGCCGCGTACCTGTCCTCCCGGCTCGGGATCGCGGAGGAGTCCGTCGCGGCCGCCGAAACCGCCGTCGCCGTCGCACCGGCCCGGCTCAGCTACCGGACGAGCCTCGTCGCCGCCCTGCGCATCGCCAAACGGCTTCAGGAGGCCGACAAGGCCGTCGAGCGTGCGGTCAAGGAGATGCCGTCCATGACCGACCCCGAGTCGAAGTTCGGCTTCCTCCTGGAGTGGGGAACGTTGGCCGGGCAGGACCACCGTCCCGAGAGCAACGCCCTCCTGATCGGCGCGGCGCTGGCGCTGCCCCTCGAGGAGCACCAGCGCGTGTACGCCCTCGTGAACATGGGCGTCCCCCTCAGGAAGCTGCACGAGCAGAGCGCGGACCCGATGTACCTGGAGGCGCTGCGGGGCGTGGTGGGACTGCTGCAGGCGCGCCAGCCCAGCCGGCAACAGAAGAACTACCTCCGCCGGCACGCCGCCTACCTCACCCGGTGCGGGGCCACTCCCCTGGCCGTTGAGGACGACGCCTGGGACACGCTGCAGGCCGCCATCGACAAGCTGCGCCCGAACGCCCACCCCACGCTGGTTCCGCATCTGAAGTCCGCCGGCGCATCGGTACGCCCGCCGAAGGGCGCCCCGGCCCCCTCCGAGTGACTACGGAGTTTCCCCGGGAGCCGGCCTGGCCTCCCCCGGTGTCGAGGACGCGGACGGCGTGGGCTTCGGCGCCGGGGTGGCCTTCGGGGGCGTGGTGGTCGTGGGCGAGGGCTTGGGGGTCGCCGTGGGAGAGGGGGTCGGCGTCGGCGTGGGGCTGGGAGTCGGCGTGGGGCTGGGAGTCGGCGTCGGGGTGGGAGTCGGCGTCGGGGTCGGCGTGGGCTTCGGGGTCGGCGTGGGCTTCGGGTCCGGAGTCGGCGTCGGCGTAGGGGTGGGCGTAGGGGTGGGCTTGGGGTCCGGAGTCGGCTTCGGCGTGGGGGGCGGCGTAGGCGTCGGCGTGGGGCTGGGCTTCGGCTTCGGCGCCGTCGGCGTGCCCGCCGCCGTGCCGGCGCTGTCCGGGACCTCGTGCGTGCCCTTGAGGTAGTACGTGAACCAGGACCGGACCGTCCGCAGGTACTCCGTGGACCGGTTGTAGGAGAGCACCGCCCGGTCCAGGTCCGCGTCCACCCGCAGGTCCCGGGTGCCCGCGCACAGGTACCGTCCGGCCGCGAGGGCCGCGTCGTGCACGTTGTTCGGGTTGCGCCGCCCGTCGCCGTCCGCGTCCTGGCCCCACGCCGCCCACGTGGAGGGGATGAACTGCATCGGCCCGACCGCCCTGTCGTACCGGGCGTCCCCGTCGTAGGCCCCGCCGTCCGTGTCGGAGATGTTCGCGAAGCCGTTGCCGTCGAGCACCGGCCCCAGGATCGGCCGCAATGTGGTCCCGGCCGCGTCCACCCGGCCGCCGCGCGCCTGCCCGGACTCCACCTTGCCGATCGCCGCGAGGAGTTGCCAGCGCAGTCCGCAACCGGGGTCGCTCTGCCCGACCTTCTTCTCCGCGCCCAGGTACGCCGCGAGCACGCTCGCCGGTATCCCCTGCGCCCCTTCGGCCGGTCCGGTCCCGGCGAGCACCGGCACCGTCGCCGTCTCCGGGGTCTGCGGCTGCGCCGGCTGCGCCTCGTCCGGCAGCACCACGGCGGGCGGCTCCGGGCTCGCCAGGGGCGGGAGTTCGGTGAAGTAGTCGGAGTCGCCGCCGCTCGCCTCCGCCGGGAGGGCCGGTTCGCCCTCGCCGACGGCAAGCGTGCGGTCCTCGCCCGCGCCCGCCGGCCCCTGCGAGGCGGTGAGCGCGGCGGCCACCAGCGCGGAGACCAGGGCGGCTGCCGCCCCCTTGCGCAGCCTGCGTCCGATTATTCGAGCCGACATGATCCGGACCCCTCCCCCTCGACGTCCGCGTGACCATACGTCAGCTCCCTGTAAAGGGCACGGAAAGAGGGCCGGAATTCACCACATCGCCACGTCCGTGCGCAGGTCACGCATACTGTCGGGACCCTTCGAGCGCATTGGCCCGAAGTAAGGAACACCTGCGAGAGCGTCCCCGAGAACATCCAGGAGAGGTGTCATGCCGTTCACTCTCAGCCATGCGGCCGCCGTACTTCCGGCCATCCGCCGGACAGGGCGTGCGCGCGGGCCCCTCGTCGCCTCGGCCCTGGTCCTCGGGTCGTTCGCGCCGGACACCTTCTACTTCACGGACGCGGTCGTCGAGGGCGTCATGGCCTACGGAACCTTCACGCACTCCCTTGCGGGGGTGTTCACCCTGGACGCCGTGCTCACCGCCGCCCTGGTGGGGTGCTGGCTGCTGCTGCGCGAGCCGCTGATCGCGCTCCTGCCGCGCGGGTGGCGGGGCAGGGTGCACGCCTTCGTCCGCGGCGAGGAGTGGCGCGGGCGCCGCCGACTGCCCGCGCTCGCCGCGTGGTTCTACGTGTCGGCCGTCGTCGGCTCCCTCACCCACGTGGTGTGGGACAGCTTCACGCACATCGACCGCTGGGGGACGAACGCGCTGCCGGAGCTGGAGGAGCCGCTCGCCTTCGACCTGCCGCTCTACTCGTACCTGCAGTACGGCACTTCGGCGGCCGCGGCCTGCGCGCTGCTCTGGTTCACGGTGACCGCCCTGCGGCGGCTGCCCGCCTCCCCCGCCCCCGCGTCCGTGCCGGTGCTCGGCCGGGCGGAGATCTGGGGCGCGCTCGCCCTGGTCGTGGGGTGCGTGGCGGTCGGCGTCACGATGCGCGTGATCCGCTTCTTCACCTTCTTCGACCGGATCCGTACGCCGCTCGACATCATCCCCACGATCTGCTTCGGGGCGGGCGGCGGCCTCGCCGTGGCCCTGTTGCTGTACGGGGTGCTCGTACGGCTGCGGCACCGCGGCGACCGCGCCGCCCGTACGGACGAGGAAACGCGGACGCCCGTCCCCACCGCCTGAGCGGGGACGGGCGCTGCCCTGGCCGTACGGGCCTCAGTGCGCGGCGGACTCCCAGTCCGGGCCGACGCCCACGGACACGTCCAGTGCGGCCCGGAGCTCGACGGCGGCGCCCATCTCGCGGCGCACCAGCTCCTCGACCTGCTCGCGCTCGCCCGGGGCGATCTCCAGCACGATTTCGTCGTGGACCTGGAGCAGCATCCGCGAGCGCAGGCCGGCTCCGGTGATCGCCTTGTCCACGCGCAGCATCGCGACCTTGACGATGTCGGCGGCCGTGCCCTGGATCGGGGCGTTGAGCGCCATCCGCTCGGCGGCCTCGCGGCGCTGGCGGTTGTCGCTGTTGAGGTCGGGCAGGTACCGGCGGCGGCCGAAGACGGTCGCCGTGTATCCGGTGGCGCGAGCCTCGTCGACGACCCGGCCCAGGTAGTCGCGGACCCCGCCGAAGCGCTCGAAGAAGGTCTCCATCAGGCCGCGCGCCTCGGCGGGCTCGATGTTCAGCTGCTGGGCGAGGCCGAAGGCGGAGAGCCCGTACGCGAGGCCGTACGACATGGCCTTGATCTTGCGGCGCATCTCGGCGTCGACCTGGGACCGCTCCACGCCGAACACCTGGGAGGCGACGGTGGTGTGCAGGTCCTCGCCGGTCGCGAAGGCCTCGATCAGGCCCTCGTCCTCGGAGAGGTGGGCCATCACGCGCAGCTCGATCTGGCTGTAGTCGGCCGTCATGAGGGACTCGAAGCCCTCGCCGACGACGAAGCCGCGGCGGATGGCCCGGCCCTCGTCGGTGCGCACCGGCACGTTCTGCAGGTTGGGGTCGGTGGAGGACAGCCGGCCGGTCGCGGCGACGGTCTGGCTGAAGCTGGTGTGCACCCGGCCGTCGGCGGCGATGGTCTTGACCAGGCCCTCGACGGTGACGCGCAGCTTGGCCTGCTCCCGGTGGCGGAGCATGATCACGGGCAGGTCGTGGTCGGTCTGCGTGGCCAGCCAGGCCAGCGCGTCCGCGTCCGTGGTGTAACCGGTCTTGGTCTTCTTGGTCTTCGGCAGGTCCAGCTCGCCGAAGAAGACCTCCTGGAGCTGCTTGGGCGAGCCGAGGTTGAACTCGTGGCCGACGGCCGCGTGCGCCTCCTTCACCGCCTGCTGCACGGCTCCGGCGAACTGCTGCTCCATTGCCTCCAGGTGGTCGCGGTCGGCGGCGATGCCGGCCCGCTCCATCCGGGCGAGGAGCTCGGAGGTCGGCAGCTCCATGTCGTGCAGCAGCTCGGCGGCGCCCACCTCGGCGAGCTTGTCGGTGAAGGCGTCGCCCAGGTCGAGGACCGCGCGGGCCTGCGCCATCAGCGCCTCGGCCTCGGCCGTGTCGTCGGCGCCGAAGGCCAGCTGGCCGTCGGCGGCGGCGGGCGCCAGCTCGCGGTGCAGGTACTCCATGGACAGGACGTCCAGGCCGAAGGACCGGCGGCCGGGCTTGACCAGGTACGCGGCGAGCGCGGTGTCCATGGCGACGCCGCCCAGCGACCAGCCGTGCTCGGGGAAGACCCGCCACAGCGCCTTCGCGTTGTGCACGACCTTGGGGCGCGCCGCGTCCGAGGCCCAGGCGCGGAAGGCCAGCTCGTCGGTCTCGTCCAGCGACAGCGGCTCGAACCAGGCGGCCGCCCCGCCGGCCGCGGCCAGCGCGACCTCGGTGATCCGGCCGGCGCCCAGCGCCCAGCTGTCGACGGTGGCGATGCCCAGCGGTCCGCCCGCGTGGGCCTCCAGCCACGGCGCCAGCTCGCCCGTGCCCAGGACGGAGGCGTCCAGCTCCACGCCGGCCGCCGGAGCCGGGGGCTCCTCCTCGGCCGCGCCCGGGTCCACGGCGAGCAGCCGCTCGCGCAGCGAGGCGTTGCGGATCTCCAGGACGTCCAGCACGCCGAGCATGGCGGTCCGGTCGTAGGCGACGCGGGCCAGGTCTGCGGGGGCCTTGGGCAGTTCCACGTCCTTGACCATCTCGGTCAGGACGCGGTTGAGCTTGACGGCCTCCAGGTGGTCCCGGAAGTTCTGCCCGGCCTTGCCCTTGACCTCCTCGGCGCGCTCCACGAGCTCCGCGAACGACCCGAACTGGGTGATCCACTTGGCCGCGGTCTTCTCGCCGACGCCGGGGATGCCCGGCAGGTTGTCGGACGGGTCGCCGCGCAGTGCCGCGAAGTCCGGATACTGCTGCGGGGTGAGGCCGTACTTCTCCTCGACCTTCTCGGGCGTGAACCGGGTGAGCTCGGAGACGCCCTTGGTCGGGTAGAGCACCGTGGTGTGCTCGGACACCAGCTGGAAGGAGTCCCGGTCGCCGGTGACGATCAGCACGTCGAAGCCGAGGGCCTCCGCCTGCGTCGCCAGCGTCGCGATCACGTCGTCGGCCTCGAAGCCGTCGACCGCGAACCGCGGCACGTGCATCGCGTCGAGCAGCTCGCCGATCAGCTCGACCTGCCCCTTGAACTCGTCGGGGGTCTTGGAGCGGTTCGCCTTGTACTCGGGGAACTCCGTCGAGCGCCACGTCTTGCGCGAGACGTCGAACGCCACCGCGAAGTGCGTGGGCGCCTCGTCGCGCAGCGTGTTCGCCAGCATCGACGCGAAGCCGTAGATGGCGTTGGTCGGCTGGCCGGTCGCGGTCGTGAAGTTCTCCGCGGGCAGCGCGAAGAACGCCCGGTACGCCAGGGAGTGCCCGTCCATGAGCATCAGGCGGGGGCGGTCCGCTGCGGTCGTCTGGTCCGTCTTCTTCGATGCTGTCTCTGCCACGCCCCCGATCCTAGGCGCCCCCACCGACAAATCCGGACGGCCTGCGCGCAGGGGCAAATCCGCCGTCGGCGATGTCGGCGGGGCGTGGCAGGATCGGCGGATACGACAGGACTGTTCAAAGGGGAGCGTCATGGCCACCAAGCCGCCCGCAGGTGATCCGGCACAGGATGCGCCGCAGGTCGCGCCCCCGAAACGCGCGGCCGCGGGGCTGCCCGCGATCGGGCACACCCTGAGGATCGCCCAGAAGCAGATGGGCGTGGCCCGCACCGCCCGCACCCTGCTCAAGGTCAACCAGAAGGACGGCTTCGACTGCCCGGGCTGTGCCTGGCCCGAGGGCGACAAGCGGCACACCGCCGAGTTCTGCGAGAACGGCGCCAAGGCCGTCGCGGAGGAGGCCACCCTGCGCCGGGTCACCCCGGAGTTCTTCGCCGCGCACCCGCTGGCCGACCTGGCCACCCGCTCCGGGTACTGGCTGGGGCAGCAGGGCCGGATCACCCAGCCCATGTACCTGGCCGAGGGCGGCGACCGCTACGAGGCGATCAGCTGGGAGCGGGCCTTCGCGGTCCTCGCCGAGGAGCTGACCGCCCTCGACTCCCCCGACGAGGCCCTCTTCTACACCTCGGGCCGCACCAGCAACGAGGCCGCGTTCCTCTTCCAGCTCTTCGCCCGCGAGTTCGGCACGAACAACCTGCCCGACTGCTCCAACATGTGCCACGAGTCCTCGGGCTCCGCGCTGAACGAGACCATCGGCATCGGCAAGGGCAGCGTCTCCCTGGAGGACCTCCACCAGGCGGACCTGATCATCGTCGCCGGGCAGAACCCCGGCACGAACCACCCGCGCATGCTCTCCGCCCTCGAACAGGCCAAGTCCGCCGGCGCGAAGATCATCTCGGTGAATCCGCTGCCCGAGGCCGGCACCGAACGGTTCAAGAACCCGCAGACCCCCCTCGGCATGCTCAAGGGCACCGCCCTCAACGACCTCTTCCTGCAGATCCGCATCGGCGGCGACCAGGCCCTCTTCCGCCTCCTGAACAAACTGGTCATGGAAGCGGACGGCGCCACCGACGAGACCTTCATCCGCGAGCACACCCACGGCTACGAGGAGTTCGCGGCCGCCGCCAAGAAGGCCGACTGGGCGGAGACCCTCACCGCCACCGGGCTGACCCGGCCGGAGATCGAGCAGGCGCTGGCCATGGTCCTGGCCTCGGAGCGCACCATCGTCTGCTGGGCCATGGGCCTCACCCAGCACAAGCACGCCGTCGCCACCATCCGCGAGGTCGTCAACCTGCTCCTGCTGCGCGGCAACATCGGCCGGCCCGGCGCCGGCGTCTGCCCGGTCCGCGGCCACTCCAACGTGCAGGGCGACCGCACCATGGGGATCTTCGAGCGGCCCGCGCCCGCCTTCCTCGACGCCCTCGACAAGGAATTCGGCATCACCTCGCCGCGCGGGCACGGCTTCGACGTGGTCCGCTCCATCGAGGCCCTGCGCGACGGCAAGGCCAAGGTCCTCTTCGCCATGGGCGGCAACTTCGTCGGCGCCACCCCCGACACCGAGGTCACCGAGGCCGCGATCCGGCGCGCCTCCCTGACCGTGCACGTGTCCACCAAACTGAACCGCTCCCACGCGGTCACCGGCCGGCGCGCCCTGATCCTGCCCACCCTCGGCCGCACCGACAAGGACGTACAGGCCTCCGGCAAGCAGTTCGTCACGGTCGAGGACTCCATGGGCATGGTCCACTCCTCCCGCGGCAACCTCGCCCCCGCGAGCCCGCACCTGCTCTCCGAGCCCGCGATCGTGGCCCGGATGGCCCGCGCGGTCCTCGGCGCCGCCTCCGCCACCCCGTGGGAGGAGTTCGAGCGGGACTACGCCTCGATCCGCGACCGGATCGCCCGCGTGATCCCCGGCTTCGAGGACTTCAACACCAAGGTGGCCCGCCCCGGCGGCTTCCGGCTGCCGCACGCCCCGCGCGACGAGCGCCGCTTCCCCACCACCACCGGCAAGGCCAATTTCACCGCCGCGCCCGTGGAGTACCCGAAGATCCCCGAGGGCCGGCTGCTGCTGCAGACCCTGCGCAGCCACGACCAGTACAACACCACGATCTACGGCCTCGACGACCGCTACCGCGGCATCACCGGCGGCCGCCGCGTCGTCATGGTCAACCCCGAGGACGCGGCCGAGCTCGGCCTGGCGGACGGCTCGTACACCGACCTGGTCAGCGAGTGGAGGGACGGCGTGGAGCGGCGGGCGCCCCGCTTCCGCGTCGTGCACTACCCGACGGCCCGCGGCTGCGCAGCCGCGTACTACCCGGAGACGAACGTGCTGGTCCCGCTGGACTCCACCGCGGACACCAGCAATACCCCGGCGAGCAAGTCCGTCGTCGTGCGTTTCGAACCGGCCTGATAGAACGACCTCAGGACAAGAAGGTTAACGAGCGTTGACGAACGGAGCCTGACCATGGGCGAGCAGCACGCAGTGAAGTTCCCGCAGGAGGTCCTCGACGAGTACGCGGCCCTGGGCATCGACCTCCCCGCACTGTTCTCTGCGGGAGACCTCGGCGAGCGGATGGACATCCGCATCCTGGAGGCCTCGGCCGACCGCGTCGTCGCCACCATGCCCGTCAAGGGCAACACGCAGCCGTACGGTCTGCTCCACGGCGGGGCCTCGGCGGTCCTGGCCGAGACCCTCGGCTCGATCGGCGCGATGATGCACGGCGGCATCAACAAGATCGCCGTCGGCGTGGACCTGAACTGCACCCACCACCGGGGCGCCCGCACCGGCATCGTCACCGGCGTCGCCACCCCCGTGCACCGCGGCCGCTCGACCACCACCTTCGAGATCGTCATCACCGACGAGCAGGACAAGCGGATCTGCACCGCCCGCCTGACCTGCCTGCTGCGCGACGTCGACCAGTCCGCCGGAACCGCCACCGAGACCCCCGCGGGGGCCTGACCCGGCCCGCAGGCCCGGCTCCACAGGCCCGGATCCGCCGCCCCGGGGCGGCGGATCCGGGCCTGCGCACGTTCCCGGACCGGTCCGCACCCGCAACCGCCCGGAATCCGCCAGTCCGCACGCTTCGCGGTGACATCTGTTGTGTCACCGATGGTGACCGCCTACCTTCCCCTCATGGGGACCATGCCACGCCCGGCCCGGTACGCCGCCCACACCCTCCTCGCGGTGCTCGCCCTGGCCGGATGCTCTTCCTCCGCACCACCCCGCGCGGCGGTCTCGCAGAGCCCGTCCGCCAGCCCCTCCTCGCCCGCACAGGTCTGCACGAGCCTCGTCTCGTACTGGGCGAAGGAGACCCTCTTGGGCACCAAGTGGTCCGGTCTCGACTGGGAGCAGAAGGGCCTGTCGAACGAGCAGTACGCGATCCACGAGGACGCCGTCGCCGCGGGCCGCACCGAGGAGCGAACTGCCGGACGGGACAAGGCACTTGAGCTGATCGACCGCTTCGTGGCCCAGCGCTGCAGCGAGCAGAACGGCGCGACGGGCAGCTCGGAGAACTGGCGACCCCCGACGTGACCCGGGTCACCGCATTCCCGAGCGCACTGTCCGGCTTCCGGGCAGATTCGCGCATACGGCCGAACCGCAGGTCGGAGGCCATGTCGGCGACCCGGACAAGATCCATCCGACCGGGCCGGATCGCGCACGTCATTACTCTGAGTAATTCACATGCCGTACGTAATCCGTCTTTTCCTCCGAGAATCGCCACTGGGGGGATTCCTTCAGACACGCACCGCCACATTCGGCCGAATTTGATCTAAGACAGGTGCATGGAGGCCTCAAGCCCCTTAGGGGAACAGGTATTTCTCAGGATGCGGACACTATTCACCGTCACCAAATGTCCGTTGTGTCCACACTCCCGCCACACATTCTTGGCCTTGGCATAACAAGAGCGTCACATCCTCCTTTCCCGCCTCCCGGTGCTCGCCACCTCGGGCCTAGAGTCACGGCCAGTCACCGCGCCGCAGGGCGCGAATCAGCACGGCCGTGGACCTCCCAGTGCGGCCCGGCGACCTAACGGCACCTCTCACGAGAGAGCCGCGCCAGGGAAAGGAAGAATCGTGCGACACCGTTCTTTGCTCGTCCTCACCACCGTGATCACCACGGGAGCACTGACCCTCACCGCTTGCGGATCGCGCGACGGAGACTCCAAGGACAACGGCGGCGGCAAGAAGACCGTCGTGGTCATCGGCGTGGACGCCCCGCTCACCGGCTCGCTCTCCGCGCTCGGCCAGGGCATCAAGAACTCCGTCGACCTCGCGGCCAAGACGGCCAACAAGAACAACGAGGTCCCGGGCATCGAGTTCAAGGTCGAGGCCCTGGACGACCAGGCCGTCCCCGCCTCCGGCCAGGCCAACGCCACCAAGCTCGTCGGCAACAAGGACGTCCTCGGCGTCGTCGGCCCGCTGAACTCCGGCGTCGCCCAGCAGATGCAGGGCGTCTTCGCCTCCGCCAACCTGGCGCAGGTCTCGCCCGCCAACACCAACCCCTCGCTCAGCCAGGGCGACAACTGGGGCAAGGGCGAGTTCAAGCGCGGCTTCAAGACCTACTTCCGCACCGCCGCCACCGACGTGGTCCAGGGCAAGTTCGCCGCCCAGTACCTCTTCAAGGACGCCGGCAAGAAGAAGGTCTTCATCGTCGACGACAAGCAGACCTACGGCGCCGGCCTCGCCGCGATCTTCGCCGACGAGTTCAAGAAGCTCGGCGGCGAGGTCGTCGGCACCGACCACGTCACCGTGAAGGAGACCGACTTCTCCTCCACCGCCGACAAGGTCAAGTCCTCCGGCGCCGACTCCGTCTACTTCGGCGGCCAGTACCCCGAGGGCGGCCTGCTCGCCGACCAGATCAAGAAGACCGGCGCCAACATCCCGCTCATGGGCGGCGACGGCATCCAGGACCCGGCCTTCATCAGCGCCTCCGGTGAGGCCAACGAGGGCGACCTCGCCACCTCCATCGGCTACCCGGTCGAGAAGCTGGACACCGCCAAGAAGTTCATCGAGGACTACAAGGCCGAGGGTTACAAGGACCCGTACGCCGCCTACGGTGGCTACTCCTACGACGCCGGCTGGGCCGTCATCCAGGCCGTCAAGGCCGCCGTCGCCGCCAACAGCGGCAAGCTCCCCGCCGACGCCCGCGCCAAGGTCGTCGAGGCGCTCGGCAAGGTCTCCTTCGAAGGCGTGACCGGCAAGGTCGCCTTCGACGAGTACGGCGACACCACCAACAAGCAGCTCACCGTCTACAAGGTTGAGGGCGGCAAGTGGGTCGACGTCAAGAGCGACACCTTCAACCAGTAAGCCCGTAGTCCCCAGCACCACCCGCACCACCTGAACCAACGCCGCGCGAGGGCGCAAACAGCGCCCTCGCGCGGAGTCTTATCCGACACGCTCATCGGAGGCCCTGCGGTGCACGAACTGCCGCAACAGCTGGCCAACGGCCTGGCCCTCGGTGCTCTCTATGGTCTCATCGCCATCGGGTACACCATGGTCTACGGCATCGTCCAGCTCATCAACTTCGCCCACGGCGAGATCTTCATGATCGGCGGCTTCGGCGCGCTCAGCGCCTACGCCATCCTCCCGACCGGCACCTCCCTGCTGATCGCGATACCCGTCATGATCGTCGGAGGTGCTGCCACCTCCGTCGCCGTGGCCTGCGCAGCCGAACGCTTCGCCTACCGCCCCCTGCGCAGCGCCCCCCGGCTCGCACCCCTCATCACCGCAATCGGCCTCTCGATCGCGCTCCAGCAGCTCGTCTGGCAGTTCTACCCGGACGCCAAGAAGGCAGTCAGCTTCCCCGAGTTCAAGGGCGCGGCCTTCAAGATCACCGACAGCCTGGCGATCCAGCGCGCGGACCTCTTCGTCCTCATCCTCGCCCCGCTCTGCATGCTCGCCCTCGGCATCTTCGTCCAGAAGAGCCGCAGCGGCCGCGCCATGCAGGCCACCGCGCAGGACCCGGACACCGCGAAGCTGATGGGCATCAACACCGACCGCATCATCGTCATGGCCTTCGCCATCGGTGCGGCGTTCGCGGCGGTCGCCGCCGTCGCCTACGGCCTCGACAAGGGTCAGATCAACTTCGAGATGGGCTTCATCCTCGGCCTCAAGGCCTTCACCGCGGCCGTCCTCGGCGGCATCGGCAACATCTACGGAGCCATGGTCGGCGGCGTCGTCCTCGGACTCGCCGAAGCCCTCTCGATCGCCTACATCGAAGAGATCCCCGGCATGCAGCAGCTCGGCGGTGGAGCCTGGTCCAACGTCTGGGCGTTCGTACTCCTCATCGTCGTCCTCCTCGTGCGGCCACAAGGCCTGCTCGGTGAGCGCGTCGCGGATCGGGCGTGAGAACCATGACCACCACCAACACCACCCCGCAGACCGACACGGTCAAGCAGGGCCCCGCGCCCACCGCACTCCTGTACGCGGTCATCGGCGGCAGCCTCCTCACCATCGTCAGCGCCTTCCTCGCGTGGACGTGGACCGCCGAGTTCCCCGGCGACCTGACCTACTACGGCAGCCCCGCGGGCCTCCAGTACGTCACCCTCGCCGGCGCCGCCCTCACCCTCGCCTACGCGCTCTCCGCGCTCGGCATCAAGGGCCTCGGCTGGCTCGCCCCCACCGGCACCCGCAAGGCCGTCTGGTTCCTGGCCCTCGGCAGCCTCGCCGCCACCTGGTTCACGGTCATCTCCATCACCGTCGTCCTCGGCGGCGTGATCAACCTCGAACCCGGCGCGTACGTCGCCCTCGTCGGCTCGCTCATCCCGGCCCTCGCCGCGTACAAGCTCCCGGACGACACCCGCAAGGCGGCCCCCGCCAAGCAGCTGCCCTCCTGGGCCGAAATCCTCATCATCACCGGCGTCTTCGCCATCGGCCTCTTCGTCATCACCTTCGGCATCGACACCGATGACAAGGAACCGCAGCTCTTCGTCGCCTACCTGATCACCGTCGGCTTCGTCGCCCTCGCGCTGAACAAGGCAGGCCTCTTCGCCCGCCTCGGCGGCATCACCGCCAAGCACCGCCAGGTCACCCTCATCGGAACCGCGGCCGCGGCGATCGCCTTCCCGTTCATCCAGCAGAGCGGCGACACCTACACGCTCATCGCGGTCAACATCCTGATCTTCGCGACCGTCGCCCTCGGCCTCAACGTCGTCGTCGGCCTCGCCGGCCTCCTCGACCTCGGCTACGTCGCCTTCCTCGGCGTCGGCGCCTACGCCGCGGCCCTGGTCTCCGGAAGCACCGCCTCCGCCTTCGGCATCCACCTGCCCTTCTGGGCAGCGGTCATCGTCGGCGCCCTCGCCTCGCTCATCTTCGGCGTGGTCATCGGAGCCCCGACCCTGCGCCTGCGCGGCGACTACCTCGCCATCGTCACCCTCGGCTTCGGAGAAATCTTCCGCATCGCCATGGGCAACCTCGACGGCACCTCCGGCCCGGACATCACCAACGGCCCCAACGGCATCCCCAACATCCCCCACCTCGAAATCTTCGGGTGGAACTTCGGGGAATCCCACGTGGTCGGCGGCATCACCCTCGGCGCCTACGCCAACTACTACTTCCTGATGCTGCTCGTGATGGCCCTCGTCGTCGTGGTCTTCGCCCGCGCCGGCAGCAGCCGCATCGGCCGCGCCTGGGTCGCCATCCGCGAGGACGAGACCGCCGCCGAAGCCATGGGCATCAACGGCTTCAAGGTCAAGCTCATCGCCTTCGCCCTCGGCGCCACCCTCGCCGGCCTCGCCGGCACCGTCCAGGCACACGTCAACAGCACGGTCGTCCCCGAGAACTACGTCTTCGCCGGGCCCGTCCCGCCGAACTCCGCGTTCCTCCTCGCCGCCGTCATCCTCGGCGGCATGGGCACCATCCGCGGCCCCATCCTCGGCGCCGCACTCCTCTTCCTGATCCCGGCGAAGCTGGCCTTCCTCCAGGACTACCAGCTCCTCGCCTTCGGCATCGCCCTCATCCTGCTCATGCGCTTCCGCCCCGAAGGCCTCATCGCCAACAAGCGCGCGCAGCTCGAGTTCCACGACGACACCGCTGACCAGGCCCCCACGGACCTGGCCACCGCCAAGGCGGGGGCATAACGGCCATGACGAACACCGCGACCACCACGGACACCACCACCAAGACCACGGTTCTCGAAGCCAAGGGCGTCACCATGCGCTTCGGCGGCCTCACCGCCGTCAAGGGCGTCGACCTCCAGGTCAACGCCGGCGAGATCGTCGGACTCATCGGCCCCAACGGCGCCGGCAAGACCACCTTCTTCAACTGCCTCACCGGGCTGTACGTCCCCACCGAGGGCTCCGTCAGCTACAAGGGCACGGTCCTGCCCCCCAAGCCCCACAAGGTCACCGAAGCCGGCATCGCCCGCACCTTCCAGAACATCCGGCTCTTCCACAACATGACCGTGCTGGAGAACGTCCTCGTCGGACGCCACACCCGCACGAAGGAAGGCCTCTGGTCCGCACTCCTGCGCGGCCCCGGCTTCAAGAAGGCCGAAGCCGCCAGCGGAGCGCGCGCCATGGAACTCCTGGAGTTCATCGGCCTGGAGAACAAGGCCCAGCACCTGGCCAAGAACCTCCCGTACGGCGAGCAGCGCAAGCTGGAGATCGCCCGCGCCCTCGCCAGCGACCCCGGACTCATCCTCCTGGACGAGCCCACCGCCGGCATGAACCCGCAGGAAACCCGCGCTGCCGAAGAACTCATCTTCGCCATCCGCGACATGGGCATCGCCGTCCTCGTCATCGAGCACGACATGCGCTTCATCTTCAACCTCTGCGACCGCGTCGCCTGCCTCGTCCAGGGCGAGAAGCTCATCGAAGGCACCGCGTCCGAGGTCCAGGGCGACGAGCGCGTCATCGCCGCCTACCTGGGCGAGCCCTTCGAGGGCGACCCGGGCGCCGCGGAGGTCGCCGAGGTCGAGGCAGCGGAAGCCGCTGCGGAAGAGGCCGCGGAGACCAAGACCGAGGCCGCCGCCGAGCCGGAGGCCGAGGCGGAAGCCGAAGCCGAGGCGGAGCCCCAGGCCGAGGCCGAAGCCGAGCCGGAAGCCGAGGCCGAGGCCGAAGCCACCGCCGAGGCGGAAGCCGAGCCGGAGACCCAGGCCGACGCGGAGTCCACGGACACCGCCACGGACACCGACTCGGACAGCACCACCCGCACCACCAGCACGGAAGGAGAGGCCAAGTGACCGCACTGCTCAAGGTCGAGGACCTCAAGGTCGCCTACGGCAAGATCGAAGCCGTCAAGGGAATCTCCTTCGAAGTCAACGAAGGCGAAATCGTCTGCCTCGTCGGCACCAACGGCGCCGGCAAGACGACCACCCTGCGCACCCTCTCCGGGCTCATCAAGCCCAAGAGCGGCAGCATCACCTTCGACGGCAAGCCCCTCGCCAGCGTCCCCGCCCACAAGATCGTCTCCCTGGGCCTCGCCCACTCCCCCGAGGGACGCCACATCTTCCCCCGGCTGACGATCGCCGAAAACCTCCAGCTCGGCGCCTTCCTGCGCACCGACAAGGAGGGCATCGAGAAGGACATCCAGCGCGCCTACGAGATGTTCCCCATCCTGGGCGAACGCCGCAAGCAGGCCGCCGGCACCCTCTCGGGCGGTGAGCAGCAGATGCTCGCCATGGGCCGCGCGCTCATGTCCCAGCCCAAGCTGCTCATGCTGGACGAGCCCTCCATGGGCCTGTCCCCGCTGATGATGCAGAAGATCATGGCGACCATCAAGGAGCTCAAGGCCACCGGCATGACGATCCTGCTCGTCGAGCAGAACGCCCAGGCGGCGCTCTCGCTCGCCGACCAGGCGCACGTCATGGAGATCGGCAAGGTCGTTCTCTCCGGCACCGGCCGGGACCTCCTCCACAACGAGGACGTCCGCAAGGCCTACCTCGGCGAGGACTGAGCCGTCCTGTACGCGTGAGGCCCGCCTCCCCTCGGGGGGAGGCGGGCCTCACGCATGTGCGGGGTGGACCTACTTGCCGCTGTCCTTCTTCTTCGCCTCGGCGTCCTCGATGACCACCTCGGCGACCTGCTGCATGGACATCCGGCGGTCCATGGAGGACTTCTGGATCCAGCGGAACGCGGCCGGCTCCGTGAGCCCGTACTGCGTCTGCAGGATGCTCTTCGCCCGGTCCACCAGCTTGCGGGTCTCCAGCCGCTGGGAGAGGTCGGCGACCTCCTGCTCCAGCGCGCGCAGCTCCGCGAAGCGGGAGACGGCCATCTCGATGGCCGGCACCACGTCGCTCTTGCTGAACGGCTTCACCAGGTACGCCATGGCCCCGGCGTCCCGGGCCCGCTCGACGAGGTCGCGCTGCGAGAACGCGGTGAGCATGAGCACGGGGGCGATGGACTCCTCCGCGATCTTCTCGGCCGCGGAGATCCCGTCCAGGACGGGCATCTTCACGTCGAGGATGACGAGGTCGGGCCGGTGCTCACGCGCGAGCTCCACGGCCGTCTGGCCGTCCCCGGCCTCGCCGACGACGGAGTAGCCCTCCTCCTCCAGCATCTCTTTCAGGTCCAGGCGGATGAGCGCCTCGTCCTCGGCGATGACGACGCGGGTCGTCAGCGGCGGAACGTGCGACTGGTCGGCGTCGGGCGTGGGCGTCGACTCGTGCTCGGCGGTCACGGGGGCTCCTTGGTGCAAGGCGATTCAGCTCCCCCGAGCCTACCTAGCTCCTGTATGTTTGTGACACGGAGGGTCTTCTGTATCCTTCGTTTCGAAGGGGCCCCGGTAGCCCAGCGGTAGAGGCAATGGATTCAAAACCCATTCAGCGTCGGTTCGAATCCGACCCGGGGTACTTCTCCTTCAATTTCAAGGTCGCCAAGCCTATTCTGCGATCTTCACTCGTCACGGTGAACGAAACTTCGAATTGCGGCCAACCGGACGAACAATGGCGAAGCTCCTGAGCGTGGAGCAAGTCGTGGCCGAACACCGACTGTCCGAGGTGTACGGGCCGGGAATTCGATCAGGCTGCGTACCCACCCGACTTAGGCTGCCTTCGTGAACGACACGACTCATGGCATACGGATCAGGCCGGGCGGACCGGACGACGCGGCGGGCATTCTCGGGATGCTCGACTCCGCCGTCGCCTGGATGAACGCGCGGGGCAATACCGAGCAGTGGGGCACGATCCCGTACTCGCAGCGGCCCGGTGGGGTGGAGCGCGTCGAGCGGTACACGACCGAGAACGTGCCCTACGTCGCGGAGTTGGGCGGGGTACCGGTCGGGGCCCTGGTGCTGGACACCGGGCCCAGTCCGCAGATGCCGATCGCGCCGGCCGACGAGCCGGAGCGGTACGTCCGGCTGCTGGTCTCGGACCGGCGCCACGCGGGGCTGGGGATCGGGGCGGCCCTGTTGGAGCACGCCGCCGAGGAGACCCGGCGGGCCGGTGTGGAGTTGCTGCGGGTGGACTGCTGGGCGGGCGGCGGGGGCGAGCTGGTCGGGTTCTACGAGCGCAACGGGTTCGCCGCCACCGAGCGTTTCCTGTCCGGGGACTGGCCGGGCCAGGTGCTGGCCCGGCGCGTCGACTGACGCACCCGACGGCCTCGACGGCCTCACCTCAGGCGGTGGCCTGTTGTGTGCATGCGGCCAATCCGGGGAACCATGATCACGAAACTGGTAACGGTCGGTAGTCGTCTGTTACTTTGCGTGCGCATCCATTCGGACTGCGAACTCTCGTTCGTCCCGTTACCCCCGGAAGGGGCCTATTCGGCATGCGCAGATTCCCCCGTATCCCCATCGCCGCGTCCATCGCGGTCCTCGCCCTCGTCTGCGGGCTCTCGCCCGCGGCGGCCTCCCCACTACTGCCCGCCTCACCCGTCCAGTTCCACCGAACCGCCGCTGTCCTGGCGCCCCTTGATGACGAGGAGCCGTGCCCCGGTGGAGAGGCCAAGCCGTGCTCGGCCTCTCCCGAGGAGCGCGGGGCCGTCGACGGGGACCGCGCTGCCGCCAAGCAGGACGCCGCCGCGGCGAAGGAGGACATCGGGGCCGCCAAGCAGGCCGCCCAGAAGTGCACGGCGGAGTCCAAGGCGTGCATGACTGAGCTGATCGGCGGCGGCACGACGCAGGAGACCGATATGGCACAGGCCCGCGGCGAGCTGGACACCATGAAGCCGGCGCCGTCCGGCAACGCCGAGACCGCCCTCGACGGCAGCTGCGCCTCCTTCTCCGCCGACCTCCCGGCCGGTCTGTCCGATGCCCCCGAAATGACCTCTCTGTGCGGGGAGATGAACCGGTGAAGATGACCATCGCCATGCCCGGACGGCGCGCGGCCCTGGCCGCCACGGCAGCCCTCCTCGCCCTGACCTGCACCACCGGCTCCTCGTACGCGGCCGCGCCGCCCGAGGTACCGACTCCGGTCGCCTACGAGGGCAACACCGAGCTCGCCACGACGCAGAAGGTCACCGAGTACTGCGCCTCGCATCCCGGAGGCTGCCGGTTCGAGATCAACCGTGCCGGGTCCGGCGACTACTACAGCGCCGTCAAGTCGCTGGGCAACGCGGTCGTGAACTGCACCAAGGACGAGATCACCGTCGCGCGGGAGATCACCCTGCGCACCGCGAGCAGCGACAACCTCGGCGGGGAGATCACCGGGAAGATCGCGATCGAGGGCACGATCAACACCTCCGGCGAGGTGACCGCCGGCGTCAACGGGAAGGCGACCGGCGAGTTCTCCACCCCGGACAAGTCGAAGGGCCCGACCGCCACCGTCGGCGCGGAGGCCGGGGCCTCGGGCAGCGGGAAGATCGCCGGTTCCCTCGGCGTCAAGGGAGCCTTCGAGGGCGCTTTCAAGCTCGCCTACCAGCGCAGCTGGACGACCGAGCAGACCGAGAAGACCACTTACAGCACCAAGGTCCGCCCGGGCGACGCGCTCGTCTTCGGTGCGAGCTCCGCCATGCAGCGCATCGCGGGAGAGATCACCACCGGCACCGGCTCTGGTATCCGCAGGGTCGTCGTCGACGGGCCCTCCACGGTGAACACCAGCACCTTCGTCGCGGACACCTTCACCGTGCCCGGCAACACCTGCGACCGCCTGCGGCCGGAGGGCAAGACCGGTACCGAGGACACCACCGCACCGGCCCCGCCCCGCGGCCTGACGCCCGCGAACCTGCCCGAGGGTTCCCGGTTCAAGGACCGTGACGTGCTCACCCCCGCCACGTCCTGACCACCCGCGAGAACCACTGTGGAGAACCCCATGGCATCCCGCCCACGCTCTGCCGCCCCCGCCGGCGTCCTCACCCGTACCGCGCCGGTCATCGGCGTGTGTCTGTCCCTCGGCCTGCTCGCCGGAACACCCCTCGCCCACGCGGCCGTCCCGCCCGCCCGGGCCGCGGCCCCCGTACCGGTCACCGTCCTCAACGGCGACTTCGCCCAACCCGCCTTCACCGCCGCCTACACCGGCGTCAACCCGTACGCCTGGTCGGTCGGTTCCACCGCGGGGACCGGCACCACCACCGGTGTCTACCGCTGGAACGCCGCCACCAGCGGCCACCCCGACGGCCTGACCGCCGCCAGTCTCCGCTTCCCCAACGCCGCCCACGGCCTCAAGCAGCGGCTGCGCGGTGTGCGCAGCGGGGCACGGGTCACCGTCACCTATGACGAAAGCCCCGGCGTTATCAACACCTGCACCGCCGCCGCACTCGCTGAGGGCCAGACCTACACCATCGAGGGCGAAGGCGGCCCGCTCACCAGCGGTACCACCCTGCCCACCACCGAGAAACTGCCCAGCAACTACTGGAAGCCGGCCTGGCGCACCAACGTCACCTACAGCTTCACCGCCAACGCGAACGAGCCGCTGATCACCTTCACCTCCAGCGTCCCCAACGCGCAGAACGCCAGCGGCAACTGCGGGCCGATGATCACCAATGTCCGTGCCACCCAGGAGCCTCCGCCTGTCGACAAGACCATCCCGGCCGGCGCCCTGCCGGCCTCCGAAGCCTTCATGGGCAACGATCGCCGTAGTACCACTGCGGACGCTGTCGCGTACTGCAACGGCGCCGTGAACCGCTGCACGTTCACGGCCGAGGAGGACTACTCGTTCAGCTACTACGCCCCCGCCCGCGTTGCTGCGGAGACTTACCTCAACTGCACCCGCAACACCCTCAACCGCATCCGTCCCGTCTCCACGGCCAACCGGTCCTACGGTGATCTGCCCGCGGTCGCCGGGCTGCCCGGGAGCGGTACCGGAGCTCCGACCAACATGGCCCAGCAGTACACGCGGGGCACGGGTCTCAGCCCCGCCTGGAGCACCAGCCAGGAGCGCTCGGTCACCGAGATCGTCCAGCCGGCGGAGGTTTCCTGGATCGAGACGCAGGCGGGACGCCGGCGCACCGAGGGGTGGTTCACCGCCACCACGAAGGCCGCTGACCCCAATAACGACTGGCGCATCCACACCGTTCTCGATCACCCCTCGACCGATCTCTCCGACCGCATCTATCAGCGGACCGGCCCTCTGACGGCCTCGGAGAAGCAGCGCTGTCAGTCCGATCGCCCCAACGCCCCCACCCCGGTGGGGGCCACGTCACCGGCCGGTGCCGAGGGCTGACGCGTGTCGCTGTCGCCTTGATGTGGGACCGGATCGAGCCGCTCGTGGCGGCTGATCCGGTCCGTGATCAGGGGAGGTCGGGGTTGCCGCCGAGGTTGGCGACGACGAGGCGGAGGGTGTCGATGGTGGCCGCGTAGGTGGCGTCGTCGATGCCCTCGCGCATGCGGGCGTGGACCTTGGCGTTGCGGTCGTGGGCGCGGAGGCGGCCTGCTTCGCCGGCTTCGGTGAGGGTGAGGCGGTCGTCGGTTTCGGCGATCCAGCCGCGGGCGGTGAGGTCGGCGTAGAGGGCTTCGAAGTCGGTGTGCTGGTCGTCGAAGGGGGTCAGCTTCGCCGTGAGGGCGGCGCGGGTCCATTCCCCCGGGGCGCCGGCTATGTGGTTGAGGCTCCACCAGTGGGGTTGGGTGAGGTTCTCCTCGGCGAGGGCGGCGCGGAGGCCGCCGATGACGAGGTTGGCGGCTTCGCGGGTCCAGTAGCCGATGGGCTGGGCGGCGAGCTGCTCCTGGGGGTATTCCTTGATCGTCATGTGATGACCGTATGACCTCAGGTTAGGTTGAGGTCAAGGGCGACAAGGAAGAGGGGACTCCGTGATGAGTGAGAAGGCCCGCAGGCTGTTCGACGCGCTCGATCTGAACGAGGACGGTCAGTTGACCCGGGTGGAGGTGATTTCGGCCCTGCGGTCGAAGGGGCCGACGTTGGCCGCGCGCGGGGACCTGCCGTTCTGGGGCCTGGGTGACGCGCACGCGTCGTCGGCTCTGTTCGATGCGGCCGATGCGAACGGGGACGAGGTGTTGACCTTCGAGGAGTTCGCGGCCGTGGTCGATCGGCGCTTCGGCTGGTAGGGCCGGGTGCGGTGACCGCGTCGGGCCGGTGGGGCCGCCCGACGCGGTGCGTCTCGTACGGGGGGTGCCGTGGCCGCGGCTGCCGCGGCGGGCGGGTTCAGCGGACCGCGTCGCCGATGTGGTGGATGCGGACGAGGTTGGTGGATCCGCTGACGCCGGGGGGCGAGCCGGCGGTGATGACGACGGTGTCGCCGGGGACGCAGCGGCCGATCCGCAGGAGTTCTTCCTCGACCTGGGCCACCATGGCGTCGGTGGAGTCGACGTGGGGGCCGAGGAAGGTTTCCACGCCCCAGGTGAGGTTGAGCTGGGAGCGGGTGGAGGGGTCGGGGGTGAAGGCGAGGAGGGGGATGGGTGAGCGGTAGCGGGAGAGCCGGCGGACGGTGTCTCCGCTCTGGGTGAAGGCGACGAGGAACTTGGCGTCGAGGAAGTCGCCCATTTCGGCTGCCGCGCGGGCGACGGCTCCGCCCTGGGTGCGGGGCTTGTTGCGGTCGGTCAGGGGCGGCAGGCCCTTGGCGAGGATGTCCTCTTCGGCGGCTTCGACGATGCGGGACATGGTCCGCACGGTTTCGACGGGGTATTTGCCGACGCTGGTCTCGCCGGACAGCATGACGGCGTCGGTTCCGTCGATGACGGCGTTGGCGACGTCGGAGGCTTCGGCGCGGGTGGGCCGGGAGTTCTCGATCATCGAGTCGAGCATCTGGGTCGCGACGATGACGGGCTTGGCGTTGCGCTTGGCGAGCTTGACGGCTCGCTTCTGGACGATCGGGACCTGTTCCAGGGGCATTTCGACGCCGAGGTCGCCGCGGGCGACCATGATGCCGTCGAAGGCGGCGACGATGTCGTCGATGTTGTCGACGGCCTGGGGCTTCTCGATCTTGGCGATGACGGGGAGGCGGCGGTCCTCCTCGTCCATGATGCGGTGTACGTCTTCGATGTCGCGGCCGCTGCGCACGAAGGAGAGGGCGATGACGTCGGCGCCGATGCGCAGGGCCCAGCGGAGGTCTTCGATGTCCTTCTCGGACAGGGCGGGGACGGAGACGGCCACGCCGGGGAGGTTGAGGCCCTTGTGGTCGGAGACCATGCCGCCTTCGATGACGCGGGTGTGGACGCGGGGTCCGTCGACGGCGGTGACCTCGAGGGTGACGCGGCCGTCGTCGACGAGGATGCGTTCGCCCGTGGTGACGTCGGTGGCGAGTCCCTTGTAGGTGGTGCCGCAGGTGTGGCGGTCGCCTTCGTGTTCTTCGACGGTGATGGTGAACTCGTCACCGCGTTCAAGGAGTACGGGTCCTTCGCGGAAGCGGCCGAGGCGGATCTTCGGGCCTTGAAGGTCGGCGAGGATGCCGACGCTGCGGCCGGTCTCGTCGGAGGCCTTGCGTACGCGCTGGTAACGCTCCTCGTGTTCGGCGTAGGTGCCGTGGCTGAGGTTGAAGCGGGCGATGTCCATTCCGGCTTCGACCAGGGCTTTGATCTGGTCGTATGAGTCGGTGGCGGGGCCCAGGGTACATACGATTTTCGCTCGGCGCATGAGGCGAGCGTATTCCCCTACCAGAGAGTAGGTAATCGCTTCCGGGTGTCCACTCAACAACCTTTGAGCAAAAGGTTGTTGACAACTGTTGAATGTGCATGGGGGTGCTCTGATGAGCACCCCCGGCGCGCCGATTTCACGGGTTCTTCAGAGCCGCGGAGGGGTCATCGTGAAGCGGGCGTTCACCTGGGCGTGGACGGTCTGGCGCTGCGGTTCGAGGTCGAGCGGCGGGGGGCCGGCGTCCTCGGCGGCGCTGAAGGCCATGGTGCGCATTCCGGCGCCGGCGGGGACGGGGTAGGGGCTCGCGTCTTCGGCGCCGAGGTCCGCGAGTTCGACGAGGGCGGCGAGTTGGGCGCCGAGTGCCTCGGCGTATTCGCGGGCGCGCTGGACGGCTTCGAGCACGGCCTGGCGGCGGGCCTGGCCGTGGGCGGGCGAGGTGGGCCGCAGGGCCCACCAGGGGCCGTCGACCTGGGTGAGTTCGAGGTCGGCGAGGCGGGTGGTGAGTTCGCCGAGGGCGGTGAAGTCGCTCACCTCGGCGGTGATGTGCACGCGGCCGTGGTAGGCGCGGACGCGTTCGGCGCGGCCGTGGCGGGTGAGTTCGGGGGTGATGGAGAAGGAGCCGGTTTCCAGCTTCTCGACGGGTTCGCCGTAGCTCTTGATGAGGTCGAGGACGGTGTTGTTGCGCCGGGTGAGGTCTTCGAGTGCGGTGCGCCGGTCGGCGCCGCGGGCACTGACGGTGATGCCGATGCGGGCGATCTCGGGGTCGACTTCGATGTGGGCTTCGCCGCGGACTGCGACGCGGGGTACTTCGGGGGTGCCGTAGGGCTGGTGCGATGCGTCCTGGGTCATGGATTCACTCTCGCACTGTCGCCCGTACGGGGGTGTGGTCACCGGATCGAAACCTGACGGGGGTGTTGCCGCCTGTTACCGGTGGGTCAGAATCTACGCGCGTTGTTCACGCCTCAAAAGGGGAGATGGCATGGCGTTCGACCGCAGGACTTTTCTGGGGACCACGGCCGCGACAGGTGCGGCCGTCGCGCTGGCGGGGGCCACGAGCACCCCGGCCGCCGCGCAGCAGCAGGATGTGAAGGGCCCGGCGCCGCGGACGTACGCGTTCACGGTGATGGGCACGACCGACTTGCACGGGAACGTATTCAACTGGGACTACTTCACGGACAAGGAGTTCGACGACAAGGCGCACAACGACGTCGGTCTGGCGAAGATCTCCACCCTGGTGAACCAGGTGCGGGCGGAGAAGGGGCGGCGCAACACGCTGCTGATCGATGCCGGTGACACGATCCAGGGCACGCAGCTGTCCTACTACTACGCCAAGGTGGATCCGATCACGGCGCGGCGGGGCCCGGTGCACCCGATGGCGCAGGCGATGAACGCGATCGGCTATGACGCGGCGGCGCTGGGGAACCACGAGTTCAATTACGGGATACCGGTGCTGCGGAAGTTCGAGGAGCAGTGTGACTTCCCGCTGCTCGGGGCGAACGCCCTGGATGCGAAGACGCTGCGGCCGGCGTTCGCGCCGTACAGCATGCACCGGCTGCGGACGCCCTGCGGGCGGGACGTGAAGGTGGCGGTGCTGGGGCTGACGAACCCGGGGATCGCGATCTGGGACAAGGCCAATGTGCAGGGCAAGATGACGTTCCCGGGGCTGGAGGAGCAGGCGGCGAAGTACGTGCCGAAGCTGCGTTCCATGGGCGCCGACGTGGTGATCGTGTCGGCGCACTCGGGGTCGAGCGGTACGTCCTCGTACGGGGACCAGCTGCCCCACATCGAGAACGCGGCCGGGCTGGTGGCGGAACAGGTGCCGGGGATCGACGCGATCCTGGTGGGGCACGCGCACACGGAGATCCCCGAGTACCGGGTGAAGAACAAGGCGACCGGCAAGGACGTGGTGCTGTCGGAGCCGTTGAAGTGGGGGCAGCGGCTGACGCTGTTCGACTTCGAGCTGACGTGGGCGAAGGGCCGCTGGTCGGTGGCGAAGGTCGCGGCGAAGGTGCTGAACTCCAACACGGTGGCGGAGGACCCGAAGATCACGCGGCTGTTGTCGGACGAGCACCGCAAGGTCGTGGCGTACGTGAACCAGGTGATCGGTACGTCCACGCAGGCGATGTCCTCGGCGGACGGCCCGGTCAAGGACGTGGCGATCATCGATCTGATCAACCACGTACAGGCGGAGACGGTGAAGGCGGCGCTGGCGGGTACGGAGTGGGCGGCGCTTCCGGTGCTGTCGCAGGCCTCGTGCTTCTCGCGGACGGCGGCGATCCCGGCCGGTCAGGTGACGATCAAGGACGCGGCGGGGCTGTACCCGTTCGAGAACACGATGGAGGCGCGGCTGCTGACGGGTGCGCAGCTGAAGGACTACCTGGAGTACTCGGCGCGCTACTTCGTGCGGACGGCGCCGGGTGACGCGGTGGATCCGGCGAAGCTGACGAACGCCGAGAGCATTCCGGACTACAACTACGACGCCGTGTACGGGCTGGCGTACGACATCGACATCGCGCAGCCGGCGGGTTCGCGGATCACGGGGCTGACCTTCCAGGGGAAGGCGGTGGATCCGGCGGCTCAGTTCGTGTTCGCGGTGAACAACTACCGGGCGTCGGGCGGTGGGAACTTCCCGCACGTGCCGCAGGCCAAGCAGCTGTGGTCCAACTCGGACGAGATCCGCAACACGATCATCCAGTGGGTGAAGGCGAAGGGGACGATCGATCCGGCGCAGTTCGCTTCGGTGGACTGGCGGCTGACGCGGGCCGGCGTGCCGGTGTTCTAGTCCGTTCGCGGGTGGTGCGGCCGGGACCTGCTGGGGCGGGGTCCCGGCCGCTGTGCGTGGGGGCGGGGAGGTCGCCGGGGCGGCCGGGGGGGGGGCGGCCCGCCGTCGAGGAGGAGCGTCGTCGTGCGGGAGTGTGTGCGCGGCGGTGCGGCGGGCTGGGTGGCGGGTCAGGGGTGTTCGACGAGGGGGAGCAGTTCGCCCGCGGGTCGGGGGCGGGTGTGCTCCCGCTGTTCGAGGCCGAAGGTGGTGAAGGCGGTGCGGGTGGGTTGGGGGTAGGGCTCTTTGCCGGTGAGGGTGTTGAGGATGGCGGCGCTGCGCCAGGCGGCGAGGCCTAGGTCGGGGGCGCCGACGCCGTGGGTGTGGCGTTCGCCGTTCTGGACGAAGACGGAGCCGGTGACGGCGGGGTCGGTGATCATCCGGTAGCGGTCGTCGATGCGGGGGCGGCCGGCGGAGTCCTTGCGCAGGTAGGGGTCGAGGCCGGCGAGGAGGCTGGTGAGGGGGCGTTCGCGGTAGCCGGTGGCGAGGACGACGGCGTCGGTGGTGAGGCGGGAGCGGGTGCCCTGCTCGACGTGTTCGAGGTGGAGTTCGACCTTGGTGGTGGCGACGCGGCCGGCGGTGCGGACGCTGACGCCGGGGGTGAGGACGGCGTCGGGCCAGCCGCCGTGGAGGGTGCGGCGGTAGAGCTCTTGGTGGATGGCGGCGATGGTGTCGGCGTCGATGCCCTTGTGGAGTTGCCATTGGGCGGGGACGAGCTGGTTGCGTACGGGTTCGGGGAGGGAGTGGAAGTAGCGGGTGTAGTCGGGGGTGAAGTGTTCGAGGCCGAGCTTCGAGTACTCCATGGGGGCGAAGGAGGGGGTCCGGGCGAGCCAGGTGAGGCGTTCGCGGCCGGCGGGGCGGGCGCGGAGGAGGTCGAGGAAGACCTCGGCGCCGGACTGGCCGGATCCGATGACGGTGACGTGGTCGGCGCCGAGGATGCGTTGGCGGTTGTCGAGGTAGTCGGCGGAGTGGATGACGGGGACGGTGGGGGCTTCGGCGAGGGGGCGCAGGGGTTCGGGGACGTAGGGGGCGGTGCCGATGCCGAGGGCGAGGTGGCGGGTGTGGGTGCGGCCGAGGGCTTCGACTTCGCCGTCGGCGTCGAGTTGGGTGAAGTCGACTTCGAAGAGGTCGCGTTCGGGGTTCCAGCGGACGGCGTCGACCTGGTGGCCGAAGTGGAGTCCGGGGACGCGGCCGGCGACCCAGCGGCAGTAGGCGTCGTATTCGGCGCGGTGGATGTGGAACTGCTCGGCGAAGTAGAAGGGGAAGAGCCGTTCCTTGTGCCTGAGGTAGCTGAGGAAGCTCCAGGGGCTGGTGGGGTCGGCGAGGGTGACCAGGTCGGCGAGGAAGGGGACTTGGAGGGTGGCTCCTTCGATGAGGAGGCCCGGGTGCCAGCGGAAGTCGCGGCGCTGGTCGTAGAAGGCGGTGGCGAGTTCGCCCACGCCCTGCTGCGGCAGGCCGTGGGCGAGGGCCGCGAGGGACAGGTTGAAGGGTCCGATGCCGATTCCGACGAGGTCGTGGGGGGCATCGAGCTGGGCGGTCATCGGTGGGTGCTGCCTTCCAGGAGGGCGATGAGGGTGTCCATGTCCCCCGCGGTGGTGTGCGGGTTGAGCAGCGTGGCTTTGAGCCACAGGCGGCCGTCGGCGTGGGTGCGGCCGAGGACGGCGCGGCCTTCGTGCAGGAGGGTGCGGCGCAGGGTGGCGAGCTGGTCGTCGTCGGCGTGGGTGGGCCGGAAGAGGACGGTGGTGAGGGTGGGGACGGAGTGGAGTTCGAAGCCGGGGTGGGCGTCGAGGAGTGCGGCGAGGTCGTGGGCGAGTTCGCAGGTGCGGTCGATCAGGCGGGCGAGGCCGTCGCGGCCGAGTGAGCGCAGGGTGGTGGCGATCTTGAGGGCGTCGGGGCGCCGGGTGGTGCGCAGGGAGCGGCCGAGCAGGTCGGGCAGGCCGGCTTCGGTGTCGTCGGTGGCGTTGAGGTAGTCGGCTTGGTGGGCGAGGGGGGCGAGCAGGGCTCGGTCGGGAACGGCGAGGAGTCCTGCGGCGACGGGCTGCCAGCCGAGTTTGTGCAGGTCGACGGTGAGGGAGCGGGCGCGGCCGAGTCCGGCGAGTTTGCCGCGGTGGCGGGGGCTGAGGGCGAGGAGGCCCCCGTACGCGGCGTCGATGTGGAGGTCGGCGCCGTACCGGTCGCAGAGGTCGGCGATGCGGTGGAGGGGGTCGATGAGTCCGGCGTCGGTGGTGCCGGCGGTGGCGGTGACGAGGGTGGGGCCGGGGGTGGCGGCGAGGGCGACGGCGAGCCGGGCCGGGTCGAGGACGCCGGCGGGTGTGGGGAGTTCGGTGGCCGGGCGGAGGCCGAGGAGCCAGGCGGCGCGCGGGATGGAGTGGTGGGCGTTGGCTCCGTGGAGGACGGTCAGGGCGGGGCCGTGGCGTTCGCGGGCGAGGAGCAGGGCGAGCTGGTTGGCTTCGGTGCCGCCGGTGGTGACGAGGGCGTCGGCGTGGGGGGTGTCGTAGAACTCGGCGGCGAGGGCCCGGGTGAGGAGGGCTTCGACGGCGGAGGCGGCGGGCGCCTGGTCCCAGGAGTCGAGGGAGGGGTTGAGGGCGCTGGCGGCGAGGTCGGCGGCGGCCGCGACGGCGAGCGGCGGGCAGTGCAGGTGGGCCGCGCAGAGGGGGTCGGCGGGGTCGGCGGCGCCGGCGGCGAGGGTGTGTACGAGGGTGCGGAGCGCTTCGTGGTCGCCGGTTCCGCGTGTGGGCAGTACGTCGCCCAGTGCGGCCCGGACGCGGGCGGCCTGCGCCTCGGGTCCGCCGGCGGGCAGGGGCCCGCCGCGGTCGCGGGCTCCGGCCTGCAGGGCGTCGAGGACGGTGTCGAGGAGGGGCCGCAGGGCCGCGGGGCCGCCGGCTCCGCCGGCGAGCGGGGGCGGTGTGCCTGGGCCTGTGCCAGTGCCAGTGCCGGGCGGCGCGGTCATCGGGTCCTCCGGTGCTGGGAGGGGTGCGGTGCGGGGCACCCTGCCAGTACAACGATCCGACCCGAATGGGGTAACCGCCGGGGTTTGTCCGGTGTTTCCGGTGGGTGTGGCGCCCCGGCCCCGCCTCCGTCGCCGGCGGGGCTCGAAGACCCGGGGCTGCGCCCCGGACCCCGCTCCTCGATCGCCGGAGGGGCTGAAGGAGCGGGGCGGAGCCCCGGGGACCGGGTGGGGCCGGTCAGCCCGTGCGGACGCGGAGGGCGCGGGTGAGGTCGTCGAGCTGGTCGACGAGTTTGCGGCGCAGGAGGGGGAGGATGTCCGGGTCGGCGAGGCAGGCGTGGCCGGCCTGGAGGTTGGCCTCGTCGATGGCGTAGGCGGGGAAGGCCCAGCGGCCGGCGGCTTCGCCGATGGCGGGGCCGCGGCGGGCGCCGAGGGCGACGGCGTCGGGGTAGTAGCGGGTGACGTACTCCTCGACGAGTTCGGCCTGCTCGGGCTGCCAGAAGCCCTGGGCGGTGGCGCTGAAGAGGTAGTTGGACAGGCTGTCGTCGTGGAAGAGCCGGTCCCAGGCGGCGGCCTTGGCCTCGCGGGTGGGGAGGGAGGCGCGGCAGCGGGCGGCGCCTTCCTGGCCGGTGGCGCTGGGGTCGGCGGCGAGGGCGGCGTCGATGTCCTCCTCCTCGATGGTGCCGAGGACGGCGAGGCGGGCGAGGATGCGCCAGCGCAGCTCGGGGTCGAGTGCGGGGCCGCCGGGGACGGTGTCGTCGGCGAGCCAGGAGTCGATCGTGTCGGGCCGGGTGGCGCTGTCGATGAGGGTGCGTACGGCGGTGAGCCGCAGGCCGGGCTCCGAGCCGTCCTCGGTGCGGCGGATCAGGTCGCGGGCGATGGTGGTGAGGGTGGCCAGGGCGGCGGTCCGGTCCTCGGGGGCGACGTAGCGGACGGCGACCTGGGTTCGGGCGAAGGAGAGCACGCCCTGGACGATGGCCAGGTCGTGTTCCTGCGGCAGGTGCGCCCCGGCGGTCGACAGGTAGTCCTGCGGGTCCAGTTCGCCGTCGCGGACCATGTCGCGCAGGGCGTTCCAGACGACGGCGCGGGTGAGGGCGTCGGGGATGCCCGACAGGCCGCGCAGGACCGTTTCGAGGGAGGTTTCGTCGAGGCGGACCTTGGCGTAGGTGAAGTCCCCGTCGTTGAGGAGGAGCAGCGCGGGGCGGGCGCCGCTCACGGAGACGACCTCGTCGGAGGGGATGTCGAGGGCGAGGGGTTCGCGGGGTTCCAGGGTGCTGCCGTCGGCGGGGTGGCGGTCGTAGATGCCGACGGTGATGTGGTGCGGGCGGCTGCCGCGGCGGTCGACGGTGAGGGTCCAGCCGGCGGCGCCGTGGGCGGCTTCCTCGATGCGCGGGGTGAGGGTGTCGATCCCGGTGGTGCGCAGCCAGATGTCGGCCCAGGCGCGGACGTCGCGTTCGGTGTGGGCGGCGAGGGAGTCGATGAAGTCGGCGAGGGAGGCGTTGGCGAACTTGTGGCGGGCGAAGTGGGTGTTGATGCCGGCCAGGAAGTCCTTCTCGCCGAGCCAGGCGACGAGCTGGCGCAGGGCGGAGGCGCCCTTGGCGTAGGAGATGCCGTCGAAGTTGAGGAGGGCGGAGGCGGTGTCGGGGACGTCGTCGGGGGCGGGGGCGACGGGGTGGGTGGAGGGCCGCTGGTCGGCGTCGTAGCCCCAGGGCTTGCGGGTGACGCCGAAGTCGGTCCAGGTGTCGGTGAAGCGGGTGGCTTCGGTGAGGGTCTGGTAGCCCATGTACTCGGCGAAGGACTCGTTGAGCCAGATGTCGTCGAACCAGGCGAGGGTGACGAGGTCGCCGAACCACATGTGGGCCATCTCGTGGGCGATGACCATGGCCCGGGACTGGCGTTCGGTGTCGGTGACGGCGGAGCGGTAGATGAACTCGTCGCGGAAGGTGACCAGTCCGGGGTTCTCCATGGCGCCGGCGTTGAACTCGGGGACGAAGGCCTGGTCGTACGAGTCGAAGGGGTACGGCTCGCTGAACTTCTCCTGGTACCGGTCGAAGCAGTCCTTGGTGATGGACAGGATCTCGTCGGCGTCGGCGTCCATGTGGGGTGCGAGGGACTGGCGGCAGTGGATGCCGAAGGGGAGCCCGGCGTGTTCGGTGGTCACGCTGTGCCAGGGGCCTGCGGCGACGGCGGCGAGGTAGGTGGAGATGACGGGGGTGGGGGCGGACTGCCAGATGCCGGCGCCGTCCGTGTCACGGTCGGCGAGGCGGGTGGTGATGCCGTTGGCGAGGACGGTCCAGTGTGCGGGGGCGGTGACGGTGAACTCGAAGACGGCCTTGAGGTCGGGCTGGTCGAAGGCCGGGAAGACCCGCTGCACGTCGTCCATGAACATCTGGCTGTAGAGGTACGTCTCCCCGTCCGCGGGGTCGGTGAAGCGGTGCAGGCCCTCACCGGTGCGGGAGTAGCGCATGCGGGTGTCGAGGTGCAGCTCGTGGGGGCCCTGGGTGAGGCCGGTGAGCGGGAGGCGGTTGTCCTCGAGGGCGGCCGGGTCGAGGGGGCTGCCGTCGAGGGTGACGGAGCGCAGCTCCTGCGGCTTCAGCTCGACGAAGGTGTCACCGGCGGTGCGGGCGGTGAACCGGATGACGGTGGTCGAGTCGAAGGTTTCGTCGTCGTCGCCGGTGAGGTCGAGGGTGACGGCGTAGTGGTGGACGTCGAGGAGCCGGGCTCGGAGCTGCGCTTCGTTGCGCGTCAGTGCGGACATGGGGGCCATGCTGCCCCAGCGGGCGGCGGAGCTCGATCTTCCGGTCCGCCGGCCGCTTCGGTCGGCCGGTTCCGTCTACCGGGCCCGCCCTAGGGTTCCGTCTTTCGCTGCGCGGCCGCTGCTCCGGTCCGCGGCTCCCGAGCGGCTACTCCTCGCCCGCGGCGATCGTCTCGTGGTGGCGGATGACCTCGGCGATGATGAAGTTGAGGAGCTTCTCGGCGAAGGCGGGGTCGAGCTTGGCGTTCTCGGCGAGCTGGCGCAGCCGGGCGATCTGGCTGGCCTCGCGACCCGGGTCGGCGGGCGGCAGCTGGTGCCGGGCCTTGAGGTGGCCGACCTGCTGGGTGCACTTGAAGCGTTCGGCGAGCATGTGGACCACGGCCGCGTCGATGTTGTCGATGCTGTCCCGCAGGCGGGCGAGTTCGGCGGTGACGCTCTCGTCGATGCCGCCGGCGGCGCCCTTGCCGGTGCCCGCGCCCGGGCCCGCGCCGTTGTCGAGGTCGCTGATGTTCATGGTTCCCGAGAATACGTGGCGCCGGCCGGTGAGTCTCCGGGCAGTCGATCTGTGAGACGGGGGCGGGCGGCGGGGTGTGCCCGGGCCAGACACTTGCCAAAGTGGAAAGTACTCGCCATATTGGAAATTGACCGATGCGTTGCGTTGCGATGCGTTGCGTTGCGTTGCGTTGAGTTCGAGCAAGGGGGAGTCATGGGCAAGGCAGTGGAGGCGGCCGGGGCACTGGGCCGGGCGGCCGGGATGGAGAAGGCGGCCCGGGCGCGGAGCGGCTGGTACGCGCGCTACCTGTGGGCGTTCGCCGCGGGGCAGCTGGTGCTCGTACCACTGGCCGTACTGGGGCGCGGTCCGGTCGCGGTGATCCTGATGGGGGTGATCAACGTGCTGCTCGTGAGCGGGCTGAGCCTGTACGCGGCGCGGCAGCGCGTGGTGCGGCGGGGGTTCGGGGTGAAGCACGGGGTGCTGGTGGGGTCCTGGGCGGTGGTCTTCGCCCTGATGGTCCTGCTCGGCACCACGGTGTTCGGCCGCAGCGTGCCGTTCGCGGCGGGGGCCGCGCTGGCGTGCGCGCTGCCGCTCGCGCTGGGGGCGTGGTCGGAGATGCGGGGTGCGGCATGACGGGCGAGGGGATCACGGCCGGGGCGGGCCCGGCCGGCCCGGCCGGCCCGGCCGGGGGCGCGGAGGGGAAGCGGGCCGGTCATCCGCGGCACGACCTCGCGCCGCTGCTCAACGCGCCCGTACGGCTGTCGGTGGTGGCGGCACTGGAACCGCTGGACAAGGCCGAGTTCGGTTTCGTACGGGACCTGGTCGAGGTCACGGACTCGGTGCTGTCCAAGCAGGTCGCGGCGCTGGAGGAGGCGGGATGGGTGGCGGTCCGCAAGGGGCGCGTCGGGCGTCGCCCGCGCACCTGGCTCTCACTGACCCCCGAGGGCCGGACCGTCTACCAGCGCCACCTGGCCGCACTGCGGGCGATCGCGCTGGGCTAGACCGGTTGGCTGCGCCGCTCGGGCGGGGTACGGGGGGCCGGTTGGGCCGAGGCCGAGCGGGCGGGGCGGGGGCCGGTTGCGCGGGTTGGCTGCGCCGCTCGAGCCGGGTACGGCGGGGGCCGGTTGGGGCGGGGCCGGGCCCCGGTTGGCTGCGCCGCTCGGGCCGCGTACGGCGGGGGGCCGGTTGTGACGGGGCCGGGCCCCGGTTGGCTGCGCCGCTCGAGCCGGGTACGGCGGGGGCCGGTTGGGGCGGGGCCGGGCCCCGGTTGGCTGCGCCGCTCGGGCCGGGTGCGTGGGGGCCGGTTGGGGCGGGGCCGGGCGCCGGTTGGCTGCGCCGCTCGAGCCGGGTACGGCGGGGGCCGGTTGGGGCGGGGCCGGGCGCGCGCCGGGGTGTCTCCTCGGACGCCGAACGTGACGAGGGGTCGGAGACCTCGGCGGCAGTGCGTTCGACGCCCTGCGGGGATCACCCCGACACACACCCGACCCCGCCCCAACCGGCCCGCTTCGATCCCAGCTCCAGCGACCATTCGGCTACGCCGAAAGCACTCCAGCCTCGCAGCACCAAGTCCAGCCTCGCCGCACCACTCCAGCCTCGCCGGCGTTTGAGGCGCGGGGTCCGGGGCGGAGCCCCGATCTTTGACCCGCACCATCCAACCCCGCCGCACCACCTCCGGCCTCGCCGCACCAAAATCCAGCCTCGCCGCACAATCCGACCCCGCCGCACCAAATCCAGCCTCGCCGGCGTTTGAGGCGCGGGGTCTGGGGCCGAGCCCCGGGCTTTGAGCCGCACCGCCTCCGGCTTCGCCGCACCGTATTCAGCCCCTCCGGCGATTGAGGAGCGGGGTGCGGGGCCGAGCTCCGGGCTTTGAGCCGCACCGCCTCCGGCTTCGCCGCACCGTATTCAGCCCCGCCGGCGATTGAGGCGCGGGGTGCGGGGCCGAGCCCCGGGCTTTGAGCCGCACCGTCCAGCCTCGCCGGCGATTGAGGCGCGGGGGCCGGGCGGACACCAGTGGCGGGGCCGCACCGGGAGGCGGCGGCGTTACAGCGGCAAGGTCGCCGTGACGAGCCAGCCGCCTTCGGGGGTGGGGCCGGCGGTGAGGGACCCGCCGAGGGCTTCCGCGCGTTCGGCCATGCCCGCCAGGCCGTAGCCACCACCGCGCGCGTCCTCGGAGAGCCTGGCGGGGCGACCGCCGTCGTTGGCGATGCGCAGTTCGAGCCCGGCGGGCACGACGCGCAGGCCGACACGGACGGCGGTCGCGGTCGCGGCGTGCTTGCCGATGTTGGTGAGGGCTTCGAGGACGATGCGGTGCGCGGTGGCCGCCACGTGGGCGGGGAGGCGGTCCTCCAGGCCGTTCTCGATGTAAAGGGCGACGGGCGGTCCGGTCCGGGCGAAGCGCTCGGTGAGCCCGCGGATCTCGGCGAGTCCGGCGACGGGGGCGGTGGCGGTGGCGGCCGTGGAGCCGTCGTCGTTCTCGCGGAGGATCTTGACGAGACGGCGCATCGAGACGAGGGCCTCGTCCCCGGCGGTCTCGATGCGGCCGAAGATCTCGCCCGCGCGTTCGGCGGAGACCTGGGTGAAGCGGGCGGCCCGCGCCTCGACGACGATGCCGGTGACGTGGTGGGCGACGAGGTCGTGGAGCTCGCGGGCGAGTTCGAGGCGCTCGGCGGTGCGGACGGCGTGCAGGTCGCGTACGCGCTGCACGGACTGGAGGCGCAGGAGGAGGGAGTACGCGCCGACGACGACGGCGAGGACGGAGAAGAGCAGGGTGAACCGGCCGGGGTCGGTGTCCCGGACGGGTACGGCCATACAGCCGAGGCCGAGCAGCGGGCCGAGGACGGCGGCGGTGCGGGCGGGGGCGCGGAGCAGGACCTGCGAGAGCAGGACGAGGAGGGCGATGGCCTCGCCGCCGCCCCAGACCACCAGCGGGTGGTGGCCGAACATCAGGAAGAGGGTGACGGTCCAGGTGACGGCGGCGGCGAACCAGGCGCGGGTCAGCAGCGGGATGGCGGGCCAGGGCGCGGCGCTGAGGCAGACGAGGATGCCGGACACCCAGACGGCGGCGTGCGGGAGGCTGGGCTGGCGGGCCAGGACGACGCCCTCGAAGGTGACGAGGGCGAGGAGGACGAGGGAGAGGGAGAGGCGGAGCCCGTCGGCGGTGTGCGGGTGGCGGCGGGCCCAGCTGGACAGGGGGCTCACCGGGTGCCCCCTGGCCGGGTACGGGTGCACGTGCGGGCCCGGCTGCGCGGGTACGGCCCGGCTGCGCCGAAGCCCCCCGGGGCCCCACCCCGGACCCCGCGCCTCAACCGCCGGCGGGGCTGAATGGTGCGCGGCCGCGCCGGAGGCCATGGCGGGGCCGCGGGCAGGGCTGCCGAGAGCTCGGCCCTCGGGCACACCGGCACCAGAAGCCCCGGCAGAGGCGCCCGCAGGCCAGCTGAGTGCCCCGCCCCCGGACCCCCGCCCCTCGAACGCCCGCGGCGCTGAATGGTGCGCGGTCGGGGCGCGCGCGGGGTGGCTGGGCGGGCCTTGGCCGTGGGGGTGGTGGGCTGTTCGGGGTGCGGCGTCACGCCGCACTGGCGGCCAGGCCGCTTTCCCAGGCCCAGGCGGCGATCTCGACGCGGTTGCGGGCGTCGAGTTTGGCCTGGACGTTGGCCAGGTGGGTCTTGACCGTGGACAGGGAGACGAAGAGTTCCCCGGCGATCTCGGCGTTGGTCAGGCCGCGCGCGAGGCAGCGGACGACCTCGCGTTCCCGTTCCGTGAGGGGTTCGGCGGGGCGGCGGGCCTGGGAGGCCGGGGTCTTCGGGGCCAACTCGCGCAGCAGCCGCACCGTGATGGCGGGCGAGACGAGGGAGTCGCCGACGGCCGCCGCGCGGACCGCTTCAACCAGCATGGCCGGGCTGGCGTCCTTCAGGAGGAAGCCGGACGCTCCGCCGTGAAGTGCCGCGTGGACGTACTCGTCGAGGTCGAAGGTGGTGACGATGACGATGTGCGGGGTGTCGCTGCCGGACAGGCGCCGGGTCACTTCGAGGCCGTCGAGCTTGGGCATCCGGATGTCGAGGAGGAGGACATCGGGGCGGTGCTCGGCGACGGCCGCCAGGGCCGCCTCGCCGTCGACGACGTCGGCGACGACCTCGATGTCCGGCTGGCTTTCGAGGATCATCCGGAAGCCGGTTCTGACCATGTCCTGGTCGTCCGCGATGACCACTCTGATCGCCATGCGCCACCTGCCCCGCTCTCGCCCGCCGCTGCCGCCTCCGGTTGCTTCCCATGGGACCGGTGCGCGCGTCGGCCCGCAACCGCACGGCGGACCGCCGGGTGGCTCGTGCGGTGCTCCGACCGACCTTACGCACGGGCGGGGCGGTGCGCCTCGTCCTTCCGGCCGGATCGCGCCGTGCGCGCCCGGCCGAAAGGACGAGGGGGTGCTACATGCTCGCCGCGGCGCTCTTGATCGCGGCGGCGAAGGTGGAGACCTCGGTGTAGACGCCGGGGTAGTTCGGGCGGGCGCAGCCTTCGCCCCAGCTGACTATGCCGACCTGGATCCAGGCGTTGTTGTTGTCGCGGCGGAACATGGGGCCGCCGGAGTCGCCCTGACAGGTGTCGACGCCGCCCTGGGGCAGGCCGGCGCAGATCTCCTCGCCGGGGACGAGGTCGCTGCCGTAGGAGGACTGGCAGCTGGCGTCGGAGACGAAGGGGACCTGGGCCTTCAGGAGGTAGCGCTGCTGGCCGCCGCCTTCGCGGGCGGCGCCCCAGCCGGCGACGGTGAAGGTGCCGTTGTCGTAGGCCTTCGTGTCGGCGATCTTGAGGGTGGGGAGGTTGATGGGCTTGGCGAGTTTGATCAGGGCCCAGTCCTTGCCCTTGCCGTTGTAGCCGGGGGCCTGGAGGACCTTGGTGGACTTGACCTTGATGGCGCTGGAGCTGTTGAGGTCGACGACTCCGGCGGTGGCGGTGATGGAGGTGTTGTTGCCGGAGCCGTTCACGCAGTGGGCGGCGGTGAGGACGATCTGCTGGGTGTAGAGGGCGCCGCCGCAGCCCATGGAGAGGCGCACCATGAAGGGGAACTCGCCCTGCGCGGCGCGGGTGCCGCCGACGACGGGGGCCGTTCCGGCCGAGGCGGAGCCGGGCTGGAGGCTGACGGCCGCGAGGGCGACGGCTCCGACGGCGAGGCTGCGCTTCATGAACTGCACAAGGGTGGTCACAGTCAACACACTGCCTTTCGTGGGGGGTTGGGCCGTGCGTGTCATTGGGTGAATGACGGGTCCATGACACATCAGAGGTGCGGGCGCCATCAAGAACGCATTTTCGGCCAATCATTCGTTCGAACGGCAGGGATTGCGGCGAAGGGGACGCGATGACGCAGAACGGCGGGCCGGGAGGTCCGATCGAGCACGGATTTCCGCACCTCGCGACGGTGCGGGCCGCGATCACCGCGCTCTTCCGGCGCCTGTCGGCGGAGGGGATCCGCGCCTACGCCGCGAGCGTCGCGCCCGCCGACGCCGCTTTCGACGCCGCCGACGACCTGCACCTGGGCGCGCAGCGGGTGGCCTCGGCCATGGTGCGCGCCCTCCGGCTGCCCGATGCGCGCATGGTGGTCGCCTTCCGGCCGATGGAGCAGGCGGCCACCGTGGAACTGGCCGCGGGCCCCGAGTACTTCGTCGAGGTCAGCGACCGCTTCCGCACCCACCGCCGGGACCTGGCGGCGGCTCTGTCCCACGAGGTCACCCACGTGCTGCTGCACCGGCTGGGCCTGCGCTCCCCCGGCACCGGGGCGAACGAGATCCTCACCGACACCGCCGCCGTCTACCTCGGGGCGGGCTGGCTGCTGCTCGACGCCTACCGCGAGGACGCGCTCACCCATCAGAAGTTCGGCTACCTCACACCGGAGGAGTTCGGCTACGTCCTCGCCCGACGGGCGGCCCTGTTCGGCGAGGACCCCTCCACCTGGTTCACCAGCCCGCAGGCGTACGAGGCGTACGTGCGCGGGCGTGCGCAGGCCGAGCGGGACCACCGCCGGCCCCCGCTGGCGGCCGCGGGCCCGCTGGCCCGGCGGCGGTACGCGAAGGCGCGGCGCGCCGGAATCACCTCGACCGACGGACCGGCGGACGGACCCGCGGACGGACCGGGGTACCGCTTCGAGGCCGACGGCTCCGGACCCGGACTGCGGGTGAGCTTCCCCTGCCCGGTCTGCGGGCAGCGGCTGCGGCTGCCGGTGCGCGGGCGGCTCCGGGCCCGGTGCGGCCTGTGCCGCACCGTGCTCGACTGCGAGACCTAGTGCCAGGAGGCATCCGGACGATCTTCATTCACCGGTCGGCCACGAAAAGTTTCTTACCGGCCAGTAGACATGGGGGCGGATCTCGCCAACTCTGGTCGCGTACACGTCAATTCGTGACCGAGGAGCGCCCCCCATGCGCAGCACCCGCCGCACCCGCATGTCCCGTACCGCCGCCGTCGGCGTGGCCGCAGCCGCCACCGTCATGACGCTGGTTCCGGCCGCCGCCGCCCAGGCGGCCCCCGCCGCCGCGCCGGCGACGGCGCCCGCGTCCGTCTCCGTGTCCGCCTCCGCTCCCGGCGGCAACGCGGCGATCCTCGGCATCGACTACGCCACCTGGCAGCGGGACGTGGCCGCCGCCGTCGACGCGGCCCGCCCCGGCATCGAGCAGCGCATCGCCGCCTCGACCGCCGGCGAGAAGCCGGCCCTCGTCCTCGACATCGACAACACCTCGCTGGAGACGGACTTCCACTGGTTCTGGACGTTCCCGACCCCGGCGATCGCCAAGGTCCGCGACCTGACCCAGTACGCGAACGCGCACGGGGTCGCCGTCTTCTTCGTCACCGCCCGCCCGGGGATCATCCACTCCCTCACCGAGCGCAACCTCAAGGCGGTCGGCTACCCGGTCTCGGGGCTCTACGTCCGTGACCTGCCCGACCTGTTCGACGAGGTGAGCGCCTACAAGACGGGCAAGCGCGCGGAGATCGAGGCCCGCGGCTACACGATCATCGCCAACATCGGCAACAGCCCGACCGACCTCGTCGGCGGTCACGCCGAACGCACCGTCAAGCTGCCGGACTACAACGGCAAGCTGTCCTGACCCGAGGGTTCCCCGCCCGGGGGTGCGAGCGCCGCGGCGATGGCGTTGGCCGCCGCCCAGCCGAAGGCCATCGCCGGGCCGATCGTGGCGCCCGGGCCCGGGTAGGTCGCGCCCATCACCGCCGCCGAGCAGTTCCCGGAGGCGTAGAGGCCGGCGATCGGCGCGCCGTCCTCGCGGAGCACCCGGCCGTCCCCGTCCGTGACGAGGCCGCCCTTGGTGCCGATGTCGCCCGGGTGCACGGGGACCGCGTAGAAGGGCCCCTTGTCGAGGGGCGCCAGGTTGGGGTTGGCCAGCGTCGGGTCGCCGTAGTAGCGGTCGTAGACGCTGGTCCCCCGGCCGAAGTCCTCGTCGGTGCCCCGCTCGGCGAAGCCGTTGAAGCGGCGGATCGCGGCGGGCAGGCCGGGCGCCGCGATCCGGCGGGCCAGCTCCTCCACCGTGTCGGCCTTCTTCAGGAACCCGCTCTCCAGCCACCGCCCGGGGAAGGGCTGTCCGGGGAGGAGGCCGGCGAAGAGGTACCGGGCCTTGGAGCGGGCGTCGAGGACCAGCCAGGACGGTACGGTCCGCGCCCCGGGGCGGTCGGCGGCGTACATCCGGTCGACGAACGCGTGGTAGGGGGCGGCCTCGTTGGCGTACCGCTCCCCCGCCTCGTTGACGATGACCATGCCCGGGATGCCCCGGTCGGCGACGAGGAAGAACGGCTTCTCGCCGGGCGGGCACACCGAGGGCGCGCCCCACACCTGGTCCAGCAGGTCGGTGGCGGCCCCCAACGCCTCACCGCAGCGCAGGGCGTCGCCGGTCTGGCCCTCCGAGGCGTGCGTCCAGGCCGTCGACGTCGGGTGCGGCAGGTGCTTCTCGCGCAGCGCCTGGTCGTGCGAGAACCCGCCCGAGGCCAGCACCACCCCGCCCCGGGCCCGTACGGTCACCGTCCGCCCGGCCCGGGTGACCCGTACGCCCGTCACCCGGCCCGCCGCGTCCGTGACCAGCCCGGTCAGCGGCGCCGACAGCCACAGGTCGCCGCCGAGGCGGTCCAGCGAGAGCCGCATCCGGGCGATCAGCGCCTCGCCGAGGGAGAGCAGCCTGCGGCCGGTGACCAGGGCCCCGAGCGCCCGCGCGGCGACCTTGAGGGAGGTCCTGCGGCCCGCCCAGGTCCGGCCGGCCATGTTCAGGAAGCGGAAGTCGTGGGACGTCATGGTCAGTCCGTACGTGGGCAGGCCCGCCCGGCGCATGGTGTGGCGGGCCTCCCCCAGCCGACCGAGGTCCACGATGCACGGTTCGACGGAGCGGCCCTGCGCCATGCCGCCCTGGGCCTCGGGGAAGTAGTCCGAGTAGCCGGGGGTGTACATGAAGCGGATCTCGGTGCGTTCGTGGAACTCCGCGACCATGCGCGGCCCGTGGGTGAGGTACGCGTCCTTGCGGGCGGCCGGGACCCGGTCGCCGACGGTGGCGTCGAGGTAGGCGCGGGCCTTCTCCCGGGTGTCGGCGAGGGCCGCCCGGTCGAGGTGGAGGTTGCCGGGGACCCAGATCGCGCCGCCGGACAGGGCGGTGGAGCCGCCGTACTTGTCGGTCTTCTCGACCACGAGGACGCTCAGGCCGCGCAGCCGGGCGGTGACGGCCGCGGCGAAGCCGGCGGCGCCGGATCCCACGACCACCACGTCGTACTCGGGGTCGTTCACAGAGGTCATGCGAAGGCTCCGGTGGCGTAGTCGCTGCGGAAGTAGAGCAGGGGCGCGCCGCCGTCGCGGGCGGCCAGGCCGAGGATCCGGGCGGTCACGAGGTGGTGGTCCCCGGCCTCGTGGACGGTTTCGAGGGCGCAGTCGAGGGTGGCGAGCGCCCCGGTGATGTGGACGGCGCCGTGCCGCGACGCCTCCCACCCCACCCCCTGGAACTTGTCGCCTCCCCGGCGCCCGAGTTGCTCGCAGACCGTGCGCTGCTCCTCGGCGAGGATGCTGATCCCGAAGCGGCCGGCCGCCCGTACGGCGGGCCAGCTGGAGGAGGACCTGCCCACGCACAGCAGGACCAGCGGCGGGTCCAGGGAGAGCGAGGCGAAGGACTGGCAGGCCAGGCCCGCCGGGCGGCCGTCCTCCCCGACGGCCGCCACGACGGTGATGCCGGAGGCGAAGGCTCCGAGGACCTCGCGGAAGGCCCGTGGGTCGATCAGGCGCTCCACTGGTGGCCCCAGAAGCTGTCCGCGGTGATCTCCTTCGCCGTCCAGGTGGCGGGGTCCACGACGAGCCCGTCCCAGCCGTACTCGACCTGGAACCCGCCGGGGGCCTGCGCGTAGAAGGAGACCATGTGGTCGTTGGAGTGCCGGCCGAGGGTGGAGGCGATGGGGATGCCCGCGGCGTTCATCCGGTCCAGGCAGTAGCCGACGTCGTCGAGGGTCGCCAGCTCGACCATGAAGTGGACGATGCCGGGCGGCAGTTCGCCGGGGTAGAGGCCGAGGCTGTGGTGGCGGCGGTTCGGGCTGAGGAAGTGCATCCGGTAGGGGTCCCGGCCGGGCCTGCCGGTGGGGACCGCGGCCGGGGGCAGCTTCATCGAGTCGCGCAGCTGGAAGCCGAGGAGGTTCTCGTAGAAGTCGAGGGTGGCCTCGGTGTCGGGGGCGGGCAGGACCACGTGGCCCAGGCCCAGCGGCTCGCCGGAGGCGGTCGCGGTCACGAAGCGGTTCCCGTACGGGGCGGCGAGCGGGCTGTGGTCCTGTGCCTGGCCCCAGTAGATCTCCAACGGGTTGCCGCTGGGGTCCGTGCAGTGGATCAGGCCCTGGACGCGCCGGTCGGCGAGGGTCTCGTCGTCGGCCGCCTTGACGGCGTGCCCGGTGGCCTCCAGGACGGCGGCCGCCTCCTGCAGGGCCCTGGCGGAGGCGACTTCGAAGCCTGCGGCGAGCAGCCGGTCCCGGCTGCCGGCGACGAACTGGAAGCGGTGGACGCGGTCGTCGATGCGGACGTTCAGCAGGGTGTCGGTGGTGCCCTCGGCCTCGGTCATGCCGAGGACGTCCAGGACGTAGGTGCGCCAGGCGGGGAGGTCGGTGGTCTCGATGCGGAGGTAGCCGAGCGTGCGGATGTCCGTACCCATGGGTGTCCTCGGTTCTGTGGTCAATGCGCGAAGAAGTCGGCGGCCAGGCGGTTGAACTCGTCGAAGGCCTCGGTCTGCGCCCAGTGGCCGCAGCGCGGGAAGACGTGCAGCCGGGCGTCGGGGATGGCCTTGAGCGCGAGCAGCGCGCCGTCGAGGGGGTTGACGCGGTCCTCGCGGCCCCAGGTGAGCAGGGTGGGGTGGCAGATGCGGTGGGCCTCGCGCCAGAGCAGGGTGTCCTGCTGCCAGGCCGGGTTGGCGAAGGAGGCGCCCATCCGGGCGTTGCCGAGCCGGGCGTCGGGGTCCATGGCCTGGGTGTAGCGCTCCTCGACGAGTTCGTCGGTGACGAGCGAGGGGTCGTGCACGAGGGTCGTGAGGAAGGCGCGCATCTGCTCGCGGGTCGGTTCGGCGGCGAGGCTGAACTCGAAGAGGCGCCGGATGCCTTCGGTGGGGTCGGCCGAGAAGAGGTTGACGGAGATGCCGCCGGGGCCCATGAGCAGGAGCTTGTCGACCTTCTCGGGGTGGTCGAGGGACATCCGGACGGCTGCGCCGCCGCCCAGGGAGTTGCCGATGAAGTGGGCCTTGTCGATGCCGAGTTCGTCCATGAGGGCGGCGATCGCGGCGGCGCTGAAGCTGAAGTAGTCGCGGTCGGGTTCGGGCTTGTCGGAGCGGCCGTAGCAGGGCTGGTCGACGAGCAGGGTGCGGAACCGCTCGGCGAAGAAGGGCAGGTTGCGGCCGAAGTTGGACCATGCGGAAGCGCCGGGTCCGCCGCCGTGGAGCAGGATGAGGACGGGGGCTTCGCTCGGACCCGCCTCGTGGAAGTGGAGGGTGAGCTTTCCGGCCCGGGCGGTGCGCGAGGTGTTCTCGTAAGTGATCATCACAACATCGTGTCCTGGATGTCGAGGCCGAGTGCACCCTGGCCGAAGAGGACCAGGGCCCGCTCGGGGTCGTTGGCGGCGTGCCCCCGCCCGGTGTGGACGTCGCGCCAGGCCCGCTGGACCGGGTTCGGGCCGGTCCGCATGGCGCTGCCGCCCGCGTTCTCCATCAGCAGGTCGACGGCGGCGACGCACCGTTCGGTGGCGATGACCTGGTCGCGGCGGGCCCGGGTGCGCAGCGGCAGCGGGAGTTCGGCGCCGCGTTCGGCGAGGGCGTAGAGCTCGTCGATGTTGCGCCGGAGCTGGAGCCAGGAGGCGTCGATGTCGCTGGCGGCGCGGGCGATGCGGACCTGGGCGAAGGGGTCCTCGGCGACCTGCTGGCCGTAGGAGACGCGCAGCCGGTCGCGGGTCGCGGCTACGTAGCCCTCGTAGGCGCCCTCGGCGATCCCGACGATCGGGGTGGAGATGGTGGTGGTGAAGACGGCGGCGTACGGGAGCCGGTAGAGCGGTTCGGGGTTGACCGCGTGGCCGGGGACCTTGAGGGCGGTGACCGGGCCGAAGCTCAGCGCGCGGTGTTCGGGGACGAACACCTGCTCCAGGACGAGGTCGTTGGAGCCGGAGCCGCGCAGCCCGACGGTGTCCCAGACCTCGTCGATGCGGTACTGGGTGCGCGGGACGAGGAAGGTCCGCATGTCCACGGGCCGGCCCTCGGCGTCGGTGACGAGCCCGCCGAGCAGGGCCCAGTCGGCGTGGTCGCAGCCGGAGGAGAAGTGCCAGCGGCCGGTGAGGGTGAATCCTCCGTCGACGGGGGTGACCTTGCCGGTGGGGGCGTAGGAGGAGCAGATGCGGGTGTCGGGGTCGGCGCCCCAGACCTCGTCCTGGGCGCGGGGGTCGTAGAGGGCGACGTGCCAGGGGTGGACGCCGAGGACGGAGGCGACCCAGCCGGTGGAGCCGCAGGCCTTGGCCGTCTCCTTGACGGCGGCGTAGAAGAGCGCGGGGTTCGCGGCGCGGCCGCCGTGGGCCCGGGGCTGGAGGAGGCGGAAGAAGCCGGTGTCCGCCAGCTCCTTGACGGTCTCCTCGGGGACCTTGCGGCGGGCCTCCGCCTCGGCGGCGCGTTCGCGCAGGGCCGGGGCGAGGGCGCGGACGGCATCGAGGACGTCTTCGTCGCTCATGGTGTCCCTTCTCGGGGTCGGCGGCTTCGAGGTGCGGTGAACGTACGCCCGGCGGTCGGGGGCGTGGAACGGAGCGTTCCCGCTGAGTGGGAAGCCGCCCCGCACCGTCGACATGGCTATCTGAAGTATTACTGAATGAAATACATCGCTCCCGGTCCTTCCCTCCGCCCGGGAGCCCGTGGCAGGGTCGCCCCAACGCCTCACGCAGGGGGTTTCTCGTGCTTGACCAGGCCACGGACACCGAGCTCGGACCGCTGTCGCTGCTGGAGAAGGCCGCGCGGGTGCTGGGCGCCTTCGACGGGCCGCAGCCGCGCCTCTCGCTCACCGAGGTCGTCCGCCGCTCCGGGATCCCGCGCTCCTCCGCCCACCGGATCCTCGACCAACTGGTGCGGCTGCGCTGGCTGGACCGCGAGGGCCGGGACTACCGGATGGGCATGCGGATGCTGGAGCTCGGCGCGCTCGCCTCCCACCACAACCGGCTGCGCCGGGCCGCCCTGCCCCTGCTGCACGCACTGCACGAACAGACCGGACAGCTGGTCCACCTGTCGGTGCTGGACGGGGCCGAGGTGGTCTGCCTGGAGCGGATCGGCGGCTCGGAGGCCACCACGGTGCCCTCGCGGGTCGGCGGCCGGATGCCCGCCCACTGCACGGCCGCCGGCAAGGCGATGCTCGCCTTCGGCGATCCGGGGGCGGTGGAGCACGTCCTGGCCCAGGGGCTGCGGCCGCGCACGGCCCGGACGCTGATCAGGCCGCTCGCACTGCGCGCCGAACTGGCGGCCACCCTCGAGCGGGGGGTGGCCTACGACCGGGAGGAGAGCTTCCGGGGCGTCTCCTGCGTGGCGGCGCCGCTGCGGGGCGCGGGCCGCGCGGTGGCGGCGGTCTCGGTGTCCTGCTGCCGGGGCGAGCGCGAACTGGCCCGGCTGGCGCCGGCGGTGGCGGCCTGCGCGCGGTCGGTCTGGCGCGAACTGTACGGGCCCGGGCGGGCCGGGCGGGCTCCCGCCGCACGGCCGCAGGACCTGGAGCCGGCGGTCTCGGAACAGGCGATGGACAACATGATGGGCTGGCTGCGGTTCAGCGAGTGGATGTAGCGGGTAGTCATGTCCCACCGCACGAAACGAAGACCCGGTCCCGACCCCTCGCCAGGGGGCCGGGCCCGCTTCGTTCGGGGCCCTAGAGCGTCACCGGCTCCACCGTGCCGGAGCAGCGGGCCCGTTCGGCGGCCAGGACCGTCAGGTGGCTGGTGAGCGACTCCCGCGGGCCGGACCTGACCAGGCCGGGGTCGCCGGTGGCGATGGCGGCGACGAAGGCGTCCATGAGGCCGGCGTCGCCGCCGCCGTGGCCGCCCGCGGCGTCCATCGGCCCGCCCGCGCCGATGGCGACCTGCTCCTCGGTGCGGGTCAGGAAGTCGTAGACCGTGATGGTGCGGCCGTCGCCCCGCAGTTCGCCGCGGGTGCCGAAGATCCGGGTGTGGCGGTCCGCCTGCTCGGTGAAGGCGGTCATGGTGAAGGTGGCCGTCGCCCCCGAGTCGAACTCCATCGCCACCACCTGGTGGTCGACGACGTCGTTGTCGCACGCGTACACGCACCGCCCGTAGGGCCCCTCCCGCAGGGCGGTCTCCAGGGCCCGCGGGGTGAACTCGTCGATCAGCACGCTCAGCGGCCAGCGGTGGCGGCCGTCGGCCAGCCGGTCGCCGTACTCGCGTGCCGCGGAGTACGGGCAGTCCGGCTCGACCGAGCAGTCCAGGCAGCGGTCCGCCGCACCCGGCGGCCGGTTCTCGGGCCGGAAGTGGGAGAGGCGGCCGAAGCTGGAGACCCGTACGGGCGGGCGCCCCAGCACGTACTGGAGCCAGTCCAGGTCGTGGCAGGACTTGGCCATCAGCATGGTCGTCGCCTCGTCGGCGCGCCGCCAGTTGCCCCGTACGAACGAGTGGGCCTGGTGCCAGAAGCCGACAGGCTCCAGGTGCTGGACGCTCACGATGTCGCCGATGCGGCCGGAGTCGACGACGTCCTTGAGGGTCCGCGTGTAGGGCGTGTAGCGCAGGACGTGCCCGACGGAGAGGATGACGCCGGCCCGCTCGACGGCGTCGACGATGCGCCGGCACTCCTCCTCCGTGAGGGCCATCGGCTTCTCCAGCATGATGTGGTAGCCGAGCGCGGCGAACGCGAGGACCGGCTCCAGGTGGTCGCGGTCCAGGGTGCAGACGAGCACCGCGTCCGCGATCCGGCCGAGGGCGGCCAGCTCCCGCCAGTCGCCGAGTACGTGACGGGCGTCGATGCCGTGGGCGGCGGCGAGCCGCTCCCGCCGGGCCGCGCGCGGCTCGGCGACCGCGACCACCCGGGCCCGGTCCGGATGGGCCAGGGCCCATCCGGCGTGGCCGCTCCCCCGGTCCCCCGCCCCGACGACGGCGAGCGTGATGGTGTCGGACATGGTCCCAGCCCCGCTTCCCGAACCGATTGCCGTGCGCGGCAAGCGCTTTCCCCGGAGAAGCTAGCGGCCGCGCGTCCTGCCCGACACCCCCTTCACCCGTACGTGATCCGCACGGCGGGGCCGAGCGGGAGGGCCTGGCAGGCCAGGACGTAGCCCTCGGCCAGGTCCGCCTCGTCGAGGACCTCGTTGCGGGTCATCTCCACCTCGCCCTCGACGACCCGGCAGCAGCAGGCGCTGCAGGCGCCCTCCCTGCAGGAGTACGGGGCCGGCAGGCCCGCGGCGAGCAGCGCGTCGAGCAGCGGGGTCCCGTCGGGCCAGGGCACGGTGTGCCGGGTGCCGTCGAGTTCCACCTCGGCGGTGGCGCGGGCCTGCGCCCCGGCCGGTGGCGCGGCGGGCGCGAAGACGTCCGCGCCCAGCGAGAAGTACCGCTCGCGGTGGATCGCGTGCGGCGCCGCCCCGGCCGCACGGAGGGCGGTCTCGGCGGCGTCCATCAGCGGGCCGGGCCCGCACAGGTAGGCCTCGCGGCCGGCGTACGGGGCCACCAGCGGCCCGAGCCGCGCGGCGGTCGGCAGCCCCTGGAGGCTCTCCAGCCAGTGGACGACGGCCAGCCGCTCCGGATGCGCCTGGGCCAGCTCCCGCAGCTCGTCCCGGAAGATCACCGAGGCGGGGTCCCGGTTCGCGTACACGAGCACGACCCGGCACCGGCCGGCGGCCAGCGCTGACTTGGCGAGGGAGAGCACCGGGGTGATCCCGCTGCCTCCCGCCACCAGCAGGAGGTCCCGGTCGAGGCCGCCGGGGCCCGGGGTGAAGGTGCCGGCGGGCGGCAGCACCTCCAGCTCGTCCCCCGCGGCCACCTCCTCACAGATCCAGCCGGAGCCGAGCCCGCCGGGCACCCGCTTGGCGGTGATCCGCATCGGCTCGCCGGTGTGCGGGGAGCTGGCCAGGGAGTAGCAGCGGGCCGCGCCGCCGGGGATCCGGAGGGTGAGGAACTGCCCGGGGGCGTACGGGAGTTCCGCGTCGAGGACGAGGGAGACCGCCTCCGGGGTCTCCTGGACGCGTTCCAGGACGCGGACCCGCAGGACGCCGGGGGCCGCGCCCGGAGCCGGAGCCGGGGCCGGGCCGGCGGGACGGGCCGCGCGGGCCGGCGTAGCAGGAGCGAGGTCACGGGACATCGGCGGGCACCTCCAGGCGGCCCTCGCGGACGGCCGCCTCGATGCTCGTGCGCAGGGCCGGGCAGGAGCGGACGCGGCCGCCGAGCCGCCCGGCCGCCACCTCGGCGGCGATGCGCGGGCAGAGCGCGGCGGCGTCGCCGGTCCACTGGACCTGGGTGTGCGCAGGGCTGAACTTCTCGCACAGCACGCGGTTCCCGCACTCCCCGCAGGCGACGGGGCGCATCACCGGGACTCGGCCCGGCGGGCCAGGTTCTCGGCGACCTCGGCCTTCCAGGCCGCGGTGGCCCGGGTGGTGTCGATCTCGAACTCGAAGCGCCGGACCATCGCGTCCTCGACGTCGGCGACGTCCACGTAGAACTGCCGGTACCAGCGGCGGAGCTGGTAGACGGGGCCGTCCTCCTCGGTGAGCAGGGGGTTGTCGATGCGGGTCTTGTTCTTCCAGATCTCGACGTCCTGCTCGAAGCCGACGGCGAGGCCCTCGGAGGTGAGGCGGGCGGCGTCGGCGGCCTGTGCGTCGCTCATGCCGGGGAGCTTCTTGACGATCGCCCCGTACATGAGCATGAAGCTGTTCTCGTCGATCGGGTAATGGCAGTTGATCAGGACGGATTCCAGCTCCAGGCCGCCGCCGACATCGCTCCACAGCTGGTCGATCATGTACGAGGGCCCGTGGTAGGAGGCGTCGGAGCGCAGGCCGCCGCCGGTGGAGAGGGTGCCGAGGTCCACGTCCCCGCGCGGGGTGGACTCCATGTACTGGGTGGCCACGTGCCCGTCGAAGACGTTCTTGAAGTAGTGCGGGAAGGCGTAGTGCACGTAGTAGAAGTGCGCCATGTCCACGACGTTGTCGACGATCTCGCGGCAGTGGGAGTTCTCCACGCGCAGGGAGTCCCAGCTCCAGTCGCTCCATTCGGGGCTGCCGACGCCCTCGATCTCGGGGATGGTGACGCCGGCGGGCGGCGGATTGCCCTCGGGGTCGTGCCAGACGTAGAGCTGGCCGTTGCGTTCCAGGGCGGTCCACGCGCGGGTGCGGGCGCGGGGCGGGACGCGGCGGGCGTAGGGGATGGCGGCGCAGCGGCCGTCGCCGGACCAGCGCCAGTCGTGGAAGGGGCAGGCGAGGGTGTCGCCCTTGACGGTGCCGTGGGCGAGGTTGCCGCCCATGTGGGGGCAGTAGGCGTTCAGGACGTGCAGGGTGTCGGTGTCCTCGCTGCGGAAGACGACGAGGCGGGTGCCGAAGGCTTCGATCTCGTGCGGGGTTCCGTCCCGGAAGGGGGCGGCGAGGCCGAGGCAGTGCCAGCCTCGGGCGAAGCGGGTTGGCAGTGCGGCCGCCTCGATGACGCGGGGTCCTTCTTCGGCTTCGCTCGGTGCGGTCATGGGGCCCTCCACTTCGTTGGGGTGAGCGGTGTGGTGCCGGTTCGCGGTCGGCTGCGGCGCCGTGTGCTGGGGCTCCGCCCCAGACCCCGCGCCTCAAACGCCGGCGGGGCTGGATGGGCGCGGCTCAAACAGCCGGCCGTGCTGGGTGGGTGCGCCTCAATCGCCGGTGGGGCTGGATGTGGCGAGGCCTAGCGGTCAGCGGCCAGTTCCAGCGCGATGTCGATGAGTTGGTCTTCCTGGCCGCCGACCAGGCGGCGTTCGCCCGCGCGCAGCAGGATCTGCGCGCCGGGGACCCCGTAGCGCTCCGCCTGCCGGTAGGCGTGCTTGAGGAAGCTGGAGTAGACGCCGGCGTGCCCCATGAGGAGGGCCATGCGGTCGAGCCTGCATTCCTCGTCCATGACGGGGCGGACCACGTCCTCGGCCGCGTCGATGATCTTCAGGACGTCGATGCCGGTGCGGATGCCCATCTTCTGGCAGACGGCGGCGAAGGCCTCGACGGGGGTGTTGCCGGCGCCCGCGCCGAGGCGTCGGGTGGAGCCGTCGATCTGGAGGGCTCCGGCGCGTACGGCGGCGACCGAATTGCCCACGCCCAGGCCGAGGTTCTCGTGGCCGTGGAAGCCGACCTGGGCGTCGGCGCCGAGTTCGGCGACGAGCGCGGCGACCCGGTCGGTGACCTCGTCCATGACCATGGCCCCGGCGGAGTCGACGACGTACACGCACTGGCAGCCCGCGTCCGCCATGATCCGGGCCTGCCGGGCGAGGTCCTCGGGGGCGGTGGAGTGGGCCATCATCAGGAAGCCGACGGTCTCCAGCCCCATCTCGCGGGCCAGTCCGAAGTGCTGCACGGAGATGTCGGCCTCGGTGCAGTGGGTGGCGATCCGGCAGATCCGGCCGCCGTTCGCGTGGGCGGCCCGGATGTCGTCCTTGACGCCCAGTCCCGGCAGCATCAGGAAGGCGATCCTCGCGTTCCGTGCGGTCTCGGCGGCGATCCTGATGAGCTCCTGCTCTGGGGTCTTCGAGAATCCGTAGGTGAAGGAGGACCCGCCGAGGCCGTCCCCGTGGCTGACCTCGATGACGGGGACGCCCGCGGCGTCGAGCGCGGCGACGACCGAGCGGACGTCCTCGCCCGTGAACCGGTGGCGCTTGGCGTGCGAGCCGTCGCGCAGCGAGGAGTCGGTGATCCGGATGTCGAGGGTGTCGGAGTACGTGGTCACGCGGCGAGCCCCTTCGCGAACTCCTCGCCGACCTTGGTGGCGGCGGCGGTCATGATGTCGAGGTTTCCGGCGTACGGCGGCAGGTAGTCGCCCGCGCCCTCCACCTCCAGGAAGATCGTGACGCGGGACGTCCCGCGGCCGCCGGTGAGCGCGGAGGCCTCGTCGAACTGCGGCTCGGCGCGCAGCCGGTAGCCGGGGACGTACGAGGCCACGTCCTCGGCGACCTGTTTGACGGAGGCGGTGATGGCCTCGTGGTCGGCGTCGGGCGGGATCGCGCAGAAGACGGTGTCGCGCATGATCACCGGGGGTGCTGCGGGGTTGAGGATGATGACGGCCTTGCCGCGTGCGGCGCCGCCGATCTCCTCGATGCCGCGGGCGGTGGTGCGGGTGAACTCGTCGATGTTGGCGCGGGTGCCGGGGCCGGCCGAGAGGGAGGCGACGGACGCGACGATCTCGGCGTAGGCGACGGGGACCACGCGGGAGACCGCGTGGACCATGGGGATGGTGGCCTGGCCGCCACAGGTGATCATGTTGACGTTGGTGCGGTCCAGGTGGGCGGTCAGGTTCACGGGCGGGACGACGGCGGGGCCGACGGCGGCCGGGGTCAGGTCCACGGCCTTGATGCCGAGTTCGGCGTAGCGCGGGGCGTTGGCGCGGTGGACGCCGGCGGACGTGGCCTCGAAGAGGAGGTCGGGGAGTTCGTCCCGGGCGAGCAGCCCGTCGACGCCCGCATGGGAGGTCTCCAGACCGGCGCGGCGGGCCCGGGCGAGGCCCTCGCTGCCGGGGTCGACGCCGATCATCCAGCGCGGCTCGATGTACGGGGAACGCAGCAGCTTGTGGAGCAGGTCGGTCCCGATGTTCCCGGAGCCGACGATGGCCGCGGTGGCCTTCTTCGTCGTCACGTTCGCGGTCGCGTTCACGTTCACCTCAGCAGAAGGAGAGGGAGACCGGGCCGAGCCCGGTGAAGTCGGCGGTGTAGGTCCGTCCGGCGGCCACGTCCACGGCGCGGGTGCAGGAGCCGGGCAGGACGAGGTGGCCCTTGCGCAGCGGGACGCCGAACCGGGCGACGGTCCTGGCCAGCCAGGCGACGGCGGTGGCCGGATCGCCGAGCACGGCGTCGGCGCGGCCGGTGGCGAGGGTCCCGTCCGGGCCGGTGAGGCGCGCTTCGACGGACTTCGGGTCCAGCTCGCGCGGGTCGCGGCCCTCGCCGATGACGTAGCCGGCGGAGGAGGCGTTGTCGGCGATGGTGTCCGCGAGGGAGATCCGCCAGTCGGCGATCCGGCTGTCGATCAACTCCAGTGCGGGTACGACGCGTTCGGTGGCGGCCAGTACGTCGGCCTCGGTGCAGCCCTCGCCGGGCAGGTCGGCGCCGAGGACGAAGCCGACCTCGACCTCGATGCGGGGCGCGCAGTACGCGGCGACCGGGACGGGGGTGTCCTGGCGCAGTTCCATCGTGTCGAGGAGGTGGCCGTAGTCGGGCTCGTCGACGCCCATCATCGCCTGCATGACGGGGGACGAGAGGCCGACCTTGTGCCCGGTGACGGCGGCGCCCTCGGCGCAGCGGCGGCGGATGTTGAGGAGCTGGATCTCGTACGCGTCCTGCGCGCCGATGCCCTCGTAGAGCTCGGTCAGCGGGCGGACCGGGGACCTCCGTCGCTGCGCCGCGTACAGGAGCGCGGCGGCCTCGCGCCGGTGCCGGTCGTTCAGCATGGGGCCTCCCGGCTGCGGTGGTGTGTGGTGCGGCAGACGGTAGGCGGGGTGCGGTCGCGGGCGGGAGGGCGTGTTCCCGCTGAGCGGGAAAGGCTGTCGGCGCTCCGGGTGCTAGCCGCCATGCTCCGTTAACTCCATGGTCCAAAGAGCGTTTCGATTGCATTAAAGGCCGTCAGTAGCCCCCTGACCTGGCTTTCGATCGTTACTAAACTCTGTTAAGTTTTCTTCTGCCGATAACTCCTGAGGAGGGGGAAATGGCCACAACTCTGGGCCCTGCCATGCCCGTACCGGACGATCTCCGGTCGGTGATGCGCCTGTTCCCGACCGGCGTCACCGTGCTGTCGTCGGGACAGGGCGCACACGCGGCGGCGATGACCGCCAACTCGTTCGTCTCGATCTCGCTCGAACCGCCCCGCGTCCTGATCTCCGTCATGAAGTCCTCCCGGACCTACCCGGCGATCGACACCACCGGTGAGTTCCAGGTCCACCTGCTCTCCGACCGACAGGGCGACCTGGCGCGGCTGTTCGCCTCCCGCGACAAGCCGTTCGGGCGGGAGCTGGACGCGCACTTCACCACCGAGGGCGAGGGCGTGGAGGCCCGCCCGTACCTGCCCGGCGCACTGGCCTCCCTCGGCTGCCGGATCGAAGAGCGGTTCCCCGGCGGGGACCACACGCTCTTCCTCGGGCGCGTCGAACACGTGCGCCCCGGCGAGGACACCGGAGGGGCGCTGCTGTTCCACCGGGGCCGGCTCACCCCCGCCCCGGCGGGCGCGGCATGAGCCCCGGCGCCCCCGCCGCCCCGGCTGACCCCGCCGCCCCCGCTGCACCTGCCGTACGGGCCGTACGCGGCGCGACCACGGTGGCCGAGGACACCCCCCGGCACATCGCCGCCGCCACCCGCGCGCTCGTGAGCGAACTCCTGGCCCGCAACGGCGTGGAGCGCGCGGCCGTCATCAGCCTGTGGTTCACCTGCAGCCCGGACCTCACCAGCGACACCCCGGCCCTCGCCCTGCGCGAGGACGGCTGGGAGGTGCCCGCGCTGTGCGCGGCCGACACCGCCTGGGCCGGCGCTCCGGCCCGCACCGTACGCGTCCTGGCCCACGTCACCTCGTGCGGCCCGCTCGCACCCGTCTACCTCGGCGACTCCGCGCCCACCCGTCCCGCGCGGTCCCCCCGGTAGTCCGTCCCACCAGTCGTCCACCTCACCGACCACCCACATCACGATCGAGGTCGAGGCATGCCAGACCCGTACCTGTACCCGGATCTCAAGGCCGTACTGGAAGAACTCCAGCAGGCCCTCGGCGCGGAGCGCGTGCGGCACGACACCGCCGCCGCACCGCTGCCGCCGGACCCCAACGTCTCCGCGTTCGCCCCGCGCGACACCCGTGCCGTCCTGCGCCCCGGCTCCGTCGCCGACGTACGCGCCCTGGTCGGCGCCTTCCACCACGCCAAGGCCGCGGGCGCCGGACTCCCCGGCCTCCAGCCCGTCTCCACCGGCCGCAACTGGGGACTCGGCTCCAAGGAACCGGCCGCCGGGCCCGTCGTCCGCGTCGAACTGGACGGGCTCGACGCCCTGCGCGCGCTCGACACCGAAGCGGGCTACGCGGTCGTCGAGCCGGGCGTCACCCAGAAGGAACTCTCCGAACTGCTCGCCGGCACGGGGCGGATGCTGAACGTCACCGCGTCCTCCGGCCACACCAGCGTCCTCGGCAACACCGTGGACCGCGGGGTGGGCCTGCGCCACCAGCGCACCGAGGACCTGCTCGGCCTGGAGGTCGTCCTGCCCGACGGCGCGGTCGCGCACATCGGCTGGTGGCCCGGCGACGCCGCGCACGGCAAGGGCGACGGCTTCAACCCGCTGGGGCTCGGCCCCAGCCTGCTGCACCTGTTCACCCAGTCCGACCTCGGCATCGTCACCGCCGCCGTGGTCCGGCTGCTGCCCCGCCCGCTGCACCAGAGCACCGTCCGCGCGGGATTCCACCGCGAGACGCTGCACCGGGCCGTCGACGCGCTGCGCGTCTGGAAGGCGAACGGCCTGATCGCCGGCGTGATCAAGGTGTACGACACCGCCTCGACCGCCACGTACGGCGGCGGGGACACCGCCGGCGGCTACGTCGCCCACCTGAGCGTGGAGGGCACCGAACGCTCGGCCGCCGCCCTCAAGGCGGCCCTGCTGGCCGAGATGGCCGAGACGGGCCTGTTCACCTCGGTCACCTCCAGCGACGAGGAGCCGCCCGCCGACGAGGACGTCGTCGCCCACGTGGTGCACGCGGCCTACAGCGGTTCGGTCGCGCACAACGAACGGATGCTCGCCTCGGCCACCGGCGCCACCGCCGAGCGGGTCGACGCCGACGGCAACGGCTGGCTGTTCTTCCTGCCGTTCCTGCCCTTCGACGGCGCCTCGGTGGTCCGGGCCCTGGACATCCTCGACCGCATCCACCTGGCCACCGGCGTCCGGCCCGGCTCCACGGTCAACGCGCTCGACGCCGACGTCATCGACCTCGTCGTGTCCTTCCCCTTCGACCGCGCCGCGCAGACCGAGGCCGCCCACCGGGCGCTCGACCTCGCCCACCTCTGGTTCGGCGAGGCGGGTCTGCGGCCCTACCGGCTCGACTCCGGCCACGCCCGGGCCGCCACCGGTACGGCCGACACCACCGAGGCCGCCCTCCAGCGCGCCCTGCGCGAGGCCGTCGACCCGCACCGGGTCATGGCCGCCGGCCGCTACGCATGACCGCCGCCCCGTCCCACCCGCCCCGCACCCCTGATGAGAACGTGATGACGACGACGCCGTACGTACCCGACACCGCCGAAGCGATCCTGGACCGCGCCCGTGCGCTCGTGCCCGTCCTGCGGGAGAACTCCCCGCGCATCGAGGCCGAGCGCCGGCTGCCCGAGGACATCGTCGAACTGCTCCGCGGGGCCGGTGTGTTCCGCGCCGCCATGCCCAAGACCTGGGGCGGCCCGGAGCTGACCTCGATGCAGCAGGCCGAGCTCCTGGAGATCCTCTCCGCCGGCGACGTCTCCGTCGGCTGGTGCGCGATGATCGGCATGGACTCCGGCATCTACTCCGGCTACCTCGACGACGAGGTCGCCCGCGGCATGTGGCCCACCCTCGACATGGCCAACTCCGGCTGGATCTATCCGCAGGGCAAGGCGGTCCGGGTGCCCGGCGGCTTCCGGGTCACCGGCCGCTGGAAGTTCGGCTCCGGCTCCTCGCACTGCGACTGGCTGGGCGCCGGCGTCCACGTCGTCGGCGAGGACGGCGAGCCGGAAGCCGACCCGGTGACCGGCGCCGCGCGCCACTGGCGGGTGATGATCGCCCGCCCCGGCGACTACGAGTTCCATGACACCTGGCACACCACCGGCCTGGCCGGCTCCGGTTCGCAGGACTACTCCTGCACCGACCTGTTCGTGCCCGAGGAGCGTTCCTTCTCCTTCTCCGAGCCCAAGCGGACCGGCCCGCTGCACGCCACCCCGGACGCCATCCTGCGCAAGATGCCGGGCATCCCGCTCGGCATGGCGCGCGCCGCGCTGGACCACGTACGGGAGCTGGCCGCACAGCGGACCGACCGCGAGACCGGCACCCCGTGGCGCGAGGACTACCGGATCCAGTCGGCGATCGCCCGCCTGGAGGGCGAGCTGATCGCCGCCCGCGCCGGTGTATACAGCACCCTCCAGGTGCAGTGGGACGCGCTCGCCTCCGGTGACGTGCTGAGCGACGACGCCCGCGTGGCCACCGCCATCGCCCGCCGCCACGCGTTCCGTACGGCGCGCTCGATCGTCCACGAGCTCTTCGACCTCGTCGGCGGGTCGTCCGTCTACAAGCCCAACCCGCTGGACCGGTGGCTGCGCGACGCCAACACCATGTGCCAGCACGCCGTCGCCCAGGACTCCGTCCTCCAGCTCACCGGCAACGTCCTGCTGGGCGGCTCCTCCACCTCCCCGTTCTTCTAAAAACAGAGACGAGAGAAGCGTCCGACCGTCATGGATTCCATACGTGTTGTGCTGTTCACCGAAGTCAACTCCAAACTCGGATCACCCTTCCTGAGCATCCTGCACGGCCACCCGAACGTGGAGCTGGCCGCCCTGGTCACCTCACCGCCCGGGAAGCTGTGCGCGTACTTCACCGATGACGAGGAAGCCGTCGACGTCGCCGACCAGGCGCGCGCGCTGGGCGTACGCGTCCTGCGCCCGCGCTCGGCGAACGACCCCGACGCCGTGGAGGCCCTCGCCGCCCTGGACGCCGACTACTTCCTCGTCGGCAACTTCCAGCAGCTGCTGAAGGCTCCGCTGCTGGCCCTGCCGCGCCGCAGCGCGGTCAACTTCCACCCCTCGCCGCTGCCGGAGTTCGCGGGGCTGGCGCCCTTCTACTGGATGGTCCGCGAGGGGGCCACGGAGAGCTCGGTCTCCGCCATCGAGATGGGCGTCGAACTCGACGACGGCGACCTGCTGATGCAGCACCACATCCCGCTCTCGGGCCGCGAGACCGGCCTGGAGCTGCGCACCATGCAGGAGCGCGCCAACGTCCTGATGCTGCTCGACCTGATCCCGCACCTGGTGGAGGGCACCCTGGAGCGCACGCCCCAGGACCTGTCGCGCCGCTCCTACTTCGGGCGCCCCCGCGACGAGCACTACCGGCTCGACTTCGGCCGGCCGGCCGCCGTGGTGGAGCGCCACGTACGGGCCGCCTACCGCAACCCCGGTGCCTGGTTCACCGCCCCCGGCGGGCAGCGCATCCGGCTGCTGTCGGCGGCGTACGGGGAGGGCGGCGCTCCCGCACCCGGTGATCAGCCGCCCGGCACGCTGGTGCGCCACGGCGGCGGGCTGTACGTGGCGTGCGCGGACGGCGAGTGGCTGCGGCTGGTCACGGTGGAATGCGGTGGACGCGAGGTGGCGGTCGACGACCCGGCCCTCGCGCTCCTCGGCGAAGCGACGACGGTGGGATGAGAGATGTCTCTGTTCGAAGCGACCCAGCAGGCCGAGGTGCCCAGCGAGGTGCGGCGGGTCCTGCACGTACCGGCCGGCGGCGGCAAGGCCACCTGGCTGTCCGGTGACGTCTACAGCGTCAAGGCGGGCGCGGTCGAGACCGGCGGTTCCATCGCCGTGCTGGAGGCGTCCGTACCGCCCGGCGGCGGCCCTCCGCCGCACCGCCACGCCGACGAGGACGAGGCCTTCTACGTCCTGGACGGCCGGCTGACCATCCGTGTCGGCGAGAACACGTACGAGGCGGCCACCGGCGACTTCGTGTTCGTGCCGCGCGGTACGGCGCACCAGTTCCACAACCACGCGCTGCACACGGCGAAGCTGCTGCTGATCTTCACGCCGGGCGGGGTGGAGAACTTCTTCCTGGAGGCCGGTACGGAGCCCACTCCGGGCGTGCCGGTGCCGGTGGAGGACCCTCCGGGCGTGGCCGAGGTGGGGGCGCGGTACGGAGTGATTCCGGCCAGTTTCGACTGAGCCCGGACTGTCGTGCCGTCTTTCTGAAACGAACGGTTGGGAATGGGGTAGCCTCGTGCTCATGGCAAGGCCCAAGGAGTTCGACCCGCAGACCGCCCTCGTGGCGGCCATGGAGCTCTTCCGCCGCCAGGGGTACGAGGCCACCTCGATCCAGGACCTGGTGGACGCGCTGGGCATCAACCGCTCCAGCATGTACGCCGCCTACGGCTCCAAGCACGACCTCTACCTCAAGGCGCTGGACCTGTACTGCGCCGTCGAGGCGGACCGGGCCCGGCAGAACCTCGCCGAGTCCGACGAGGGTCCCGCCCTGCCGGTCCTGCGCTCCTTCCTCCTCTCCTACGTCGAGTCCGCGCTGGCCGATCCGCTGCGCGGCGGGTGCATGGTCACCCACGGCGTGCTGGAGCGACTGCCGGGGGACGCGAAGGCCGCCGAACGGCTCGGCGGGGCGCTGGGTTCCCTGGAGGAGGCCTTCGCCTACCTCCTGCTGCGGGCCCGGGTGGCCGGGGAGCTCGCGCCCGGCACCGACGTGCGCTCCACCGCCCGCCTCCTCGTCACCCTCACCCAGGGGCTGCGCGTCATGGAGCGGGCCGCGGACCGGGCCTACCTGACGCAGGTCGTCGACGAGGCCCTCAAGGGCCTGTCCTGTACCGGCTGACACCCGCCCGGCGTCCGGCTTCGCGGACCGACTGACCTTCAACCACCCTGCCCCGCACCTGAGTTGCGCCTGCCCACGTTCTGGAACGATCGTTTAGTTATAGAAAGGTTGTGACGGCCGTGCCCAAGGCCGTGTACGTCCTCGCCCTCGGCATCTTCGCCATGGTCACCAGCGAATTCGTGGTGGCCGGCCTGATGCCCCAGATCTCCGAGGGACTCGGGGCCACCATCCCCCAAGTCGGCTACCTGATCACCGCGTTCGCCGTGGCCATGGCCCTCGGCGGGCCCTTCCTGGCCACCGCCGTGCTCAAACTCCCGCACAAGAGCGCCCTGATGGTGCTCTTCGCGGTCTTCCTCGGCGGCAACATCCTGGCCGCCCTGTCCACCGACTACGTGACGATGGCCATCGGGCGCGTCATCACGGGTGTCGCCTCCTCCGCCTTCTTCGGCGTCTCGCTCTCGGTCGTCGCCGAGATCACCAAGCCGGAGATGCGCGGCAAGGCCATCGGCGCCGCCATGAACGGGCTGATGCTCGGCACCCTGCTCGGCCTGCCCATCTCCACCTTCGTCGGCGGCCAGCTCGGCTGGCGGGCGGCGTTCTGGGCGATCTCGGGGCTGACCGTGCTCGCGGCCCTCGCCACGATCGTCGGCGTCCCCTCCGTGACCGGCGCCGAGGGGGAGACCGGCCCCTCCGTGAAGGAGGAGATGCGCGCCTTCAAGAACCCGCGGCTGTGGCTGGTGTTCTCCACCTCCACGCTGATCATCGGCGCCACCTTCTCCGCCTTCAGCTACTTCACGCCGATCCTCACCGAGCTCACCGGCTTCAGCGAGGGCTCGGTGCCCTGGCTGCTCGTCGCCTACGGAGCCGCGACCGTCGTCGGCAACAACATCGTCGGGCGCTTCGCCGACAAGCACACCATCGTGACCCAGCTCATCGGGCTCGGCCTCAACATGGTCTTCCTGGCCGGCTTCGCCGTCTTCGCGGAGGTCACCGCGCCCGCACTGATCTTCATGATGGGCATCGGCCTGGTCGGCGTCACGATGAACCCCTGCATGATCACCCGGGTCCAGCGCACCGCGAACGCCCGCCCGCTGGTCAACACCGTGCACTCCTCCTTCATCACTCTCGGCATCGTCATCGGCTCCTGGCTCGGCGGTGTCGGCATCAACGTCTACGGACTCCGGGCCCCGCTCGTACTCGGCGTGATCATGGCCTTCCTCGGCCTGTTCACCCTCCTGCCGGACCTGCGGGCCAAGAAGGACGGCAGCGGCGGCGCCACCACGGCCGCCCCCGAGCCGCAGCCCGCCACGGCCTGAGCCCGCCACCCTTTCCCTTCTCCCAACTCCCCCGCACAGAAAAGGAATCAATGTGACCACCACTCTCCACGGCGTGGCCCTGGTGACCGGCGGCTCGCGCGGCATCGGCGCCGAGATCGCCCGTACGCTCGCCGCCCACGGCGCCGACGTCGCGATCACCTACCGCTCCAACAAGGAACAGGCCGAGGAGGTCGCCGGACAGGTACGGGCCCTCGGGCGGCGCGCCGTGGCCGTCGAGGCCGACGCCGCCGACGCCGAGGCCGTGACGGCCGCGGTGGAGCAGGTCGTACGCGAACTCGGCCCGGTGCGCATCCTCGTCAACAACGCCGGCTACGCGGACATGACCTGCCCGCCGCTCGCGGAGGTGCCGCTGGCCACCCTCGACCGGACCCTGGACATCAACGTCCGCGGCGCCTTCCTGACCGCGCAGGCCGTCTCCGTGGCCATGCCCGACGGCGGCCGCATCGTCAACGTCGGCTCCTGCCTCGCCACGCAGGTCCCCGCCCCGGGCTTCACCCCGTACGCCATGTCCAAGGCGGCGATCCACGGCCTGACCGTGGGCCTGGCCCGCGACCTGGGCGACCGCGCCATCACCGTCAACCAGGTGGCGCCGGGCTCCATCGACACCGACATGAACCCGGCCGACGGCCCCTCCGCCGACTTCCAGCGCGGCCTGAACGTCTTCGGCCGCTACGGCCGGGCCGCGGAGATCGCGAGCGCGGTCCTCTACCTGGCGAGCGACGAGGCCTCCTTCGTCACGGGCACCACGCTGACCGTCGACGGCGGCGCCAACGCCTGACCGGCAGGACACCCGGAACCGCCGGGCCCCGGAGGCGCATCGAGCCCCCGCTCGCCTCCGGGGCCCGGCCCCCAGCCCGGCCCCCAGCCCGTCAGACCCCCATCGCACAGCCCCGTACCGCACTCGCGCCACGCAAGGGAACCTGTCATGCCGAATCTGGACCGCCGCGGATTCCTCGCCGCCTCGGCCGTCGCCGCGGGCGCCGGGATAGCCGGCCCCCTCACCGCCACGGACGCTGCCGCCGCCTCCGCCCCCGCGCCGGCGGGCCCGAGGATCCTGCCCTCCGACGCCCGTTACCCCTCCCTCCGGACGGGCATCAACCGCCGCTACGTGGCCCGCCCCGAGCACGTCAAGATGGTCCGCTCGGCCCGGGACGCCGAGAACGCGCTGCGCGAGGCGATCGCCGGCCGCAAGCGGGTCTCCGTCCGCTCCGGCGGCCACTGCCTGGCCGACTTCACCTGCAACCCCGAGGTGGAGGTCCTCCTCGACTTCTCCGAGATGACCGGCGTCGGATACGACGAGCACCGCCGCGCCTTCTTCGTCGAGCCCGGCGCCCACCTCATGGCCGTCTACGAGGCCCTCTACAAGGGGTGGGGCGTCACCCTGCCCGGCGGGGTCTGCCACTCCGTCGGCGCGGGCGGCCACATCAGCGGCGGCGGCTACGGCCTCCTCTCCCGCGACTTCGGCCTGGTGGTCGACCACCTGTACGCCGTCGAGGTGGTCGTCCCGGGCAGCGGCGGCCGCCCCCGCACGGTCGTGGCCACCCGCGAGGCCGGCGATCCGCACCGCGAGCTGTGGTGGGCCCACACCGGAGGCGGCGGCGGCAACTTCGGCCTGATCACCCGCTACTGGTTCCGCACCCCCGGCACCGAACACGCGCCCCCGGAGCGGCAGCTGCCCGCCCCGCCGGCCCGGCTGCACGCCTCGGCCCTGGACCTGTCCTGGAGCGAGCTCACCGAGGACCGCTTCGTACGGCTCCTGCGCAACTACGGCGCCTGGCACGAGCGCAACTCCGGCCCGGACTCGCCGGGCCGCCACCTGTCCACCCTCTTCAACGCCAACGCCCGCCGGTTCGGCTCCCTCGCCCACTACGCCCAGTCCTCCTCCCGGGCCACCCTCGACGCGTACCTGGCCGCCCTGCTGGACGGCACCGGCCTGACCCCGCGACCCGTCGAGCGGCCCAGCGGCGAACTGGCGGCCATGCCCAACCTGTTCACCCCCCGCGAGCTGCCCTGGCTGGACGCGGCCCGCATGGTCGGCTCGCCCAACCCGGTCTGGGCCAACCCGCTGGCCCGGGTCGGCCTCAAGTCCGCGTACCACAAGCGCGACTTCACCGAACACCAGCTGAAGGCCGCGTACCAGCACCTGTCGCGGACCGACAACCCGGACACCTCGATGGTCCTGCTCTCCTTCGGGGGCGCCATCAACGCCCACGGCGAGGCGGACACCGCCGCCGCCCAGCGCGACTCCGTCTTCAAGGTCCTCTACCAGTCGATCTGGTCGGCCCCGCAGGACGACGAGAAGGAGACGGCCCGGCTGCGCGCCTTCTACGGCGACGTCTACGCCGAGACCGGCGGCGTCCCGGCGATCGGCGGGGGGACCGACGGCTGCTACATCAACTACCCGGACACCGACCTGGCCGACCCGGCGGTCAACACCTCCGGCGTCCCCTGGCACGAGCTCTTCTACAAGGGGAACTACGAGCGGCTGCGCGCGGTCAAGCGCGCCTACGACCCGCACGACGTGTTCCGGCACAAGCTCTCGGTCGCGCCGTGACGAAGGACGCCGGGCAGGTCTTCCGCGGCCGCCACCTGACGATGATGGCCATGGGCGGCGCGGTCGGCACCGGCCTCTTCGTCGGTTCGGCGCAGACCATCCGGGCCGCCGGCCCCGCCGCCCTCGTCAGTTACGCGCTGGCCGGGCTACTGGTGCTGCTGGTCATGCGGATGCTCGGGGAGATGGTCGCCGCCCGCCCGATGGCCGGGTCCTTCGCCGACTACGCCCGCCTCGCCCTCGGCGACTGGGCGGGCTTCACGGTCGGCTGGCTCTACTGGTACGCCTTCGTGGCCATCGTGGCCATCGAGGCGATCGCGGGCGGGCAGATCGTCCACGCCTGGCTGCCCCAGGTGCCGGCCTGGGCCTGCAGCCTCTTCCTGCTCGGCGGGCTGACGGCGGTGAACCTCCGCTCCTCGCGCTCCTTCGGCAGCGCGGAGTTCTGGTTCGCGGTCGTCAAGATCGGCGCGATCCTGGCCTTCCTCGCCCTGGGGACCGCGTACCTGCTGGGCGAGGGCCCGTCCGGTGCGCCGCTGGGGAACCTCACGGCGTACGGGGGTTTCGCCCCGCACGGCTTCGGCGCGGTCCTCACCGCCACCGTCGGCGTCGTCTTCGCCTTCGGCGGTACCGAGATCGTGGCGGTCGCGGCCGCCGAGTGCCCCGACCCGGGCCGGGCCGTGGCCCGCGCCACCCGTCAGATCGTCTGGCGGATCCTGGTGTTCTTCCTCGGCTCGGTCCTGCTGGTGCTCGCGATCGTGCCCTGGCCGCAGATCAGCGGCGACGAGAGCCCGTACGTGACGGCCCTGACCCGCATCGGGGTGCCCTTCGCCGGAACCGCCATGAGCGTGGTGATCCTGACCGCGCTGCTGTCGGTGCTGGGCTCCACGCTGTACGCCTCCTCGCGCATGCTGGCCACGCTCGCCGGGCACGGCGACGCGCCCCGGTGGGCGGCGGTGCCCCGGCGCGCGGTCCTGCTCGGCACCGTCGCGGGCTGCGGGGCCGTCGCGGCCCAGGCGGTCAGCCCCGGGCGGACGTTCCCGTTCCTGCTCAACTCGACCGGAGCGGTGCTGATCATCATGTACCTGGGGATCGCCGTCTCCCAGTTGGTCCTGCGGATCCGCACCGAGCGCTCCGCCCCCGGCCGGCTGACCTTCCGCATGTGGGGCTTCCCGTACCTGACGCTGCTGGTCATCGCCGCCTTCTCGGCGATCCTGTGCTCGATGCTGTTCACCGCGCAGACCCGCCCCCAGCTGCTGATGAGCCTCGGCAGCCTCGCGGTGGTGCTGGTGGCGTGCGCGCTCACCAAGGGCCGGAGGAGGGCCGCCGAGTTGCGGTTCGTCAACACGGTAAGGTAAGTAAACGGTGTTTGTACGGGGGTAGAAGACACTCTCGCCGTGTCCCTGAGGAGGAGCCCCCACCATGCAGACCCTGTCGCGCCGTGAACGCCTTCGGATCGAGACCACCGCCGAGATCAAGGAGGTGGCGCTCGCCCTGCTCGCCTCCGGCGACGTCGCCGGGATCACGCTGCGCGGCATCGCGCGCGAGATGGGCATGACCGCGGCGGCGCTGTACGGCTACTTCGACACCCGCGACGATCTGCTCGCCACCCTGGCGGCCGACACCTACAACCGGCTCGCCGACCAGCAGGAGCTGGCCCGCGACGCGCTCCCCGAGGAGGCGACCGCGGCCCGGCTCCTCGCGGTCGCGGACACCTTCCGGGAGTGGGCCCGTACCCGCCCGGCGGAGTTCCGCCTCACCTACGGGGACAGCTCCCCCGGGTACGCCCCGACCCACGACGACGTCGTGGCGGCCGCCCGCCGATGTTGCATGATCCTCCTCGGCCTGGTCGACGCCGCCTGGCCCGCCGCCCCCGAGCAGCTGAAGCGGGCCGAGGCGCAGTGGAGCGACTTCGTCCCCTCCCTCGCCGCCCTCGCCCGCGAGTGCTTCCCCCACCTCCCGCCGCAGGCGTTGCTGGCCTCGCTGCGGGTGTGGGGCCGCATGTACGGCCCGGTCGCGCTGGAGGTCTACCGCCAGTTCGGCCCCGAGGCCAACCCCCGCGTGCTGTTCCAGGCGGAGATGGACTCGGCCCTGGAGATGCTCGGCCTGGAGCAGCCCGGGCCGGGCGACGCAGGGGCCTGAGCCCGCCCCGTCACCAGCCCCGTCACCCGCCCGCGCTCGGCGGGGCGGCGAGGTTCAGCTGCCAGGAGACGCCGAAGCGGTCGTTCACCCAGCCGAACCGGTGGCTGAATCCGTACGAGCCCAGGGGCATCAGCTCCTGGCCCTGCTCGGCGAGCGCGCCGTAGAGGCGGTCGATCTCGGCCTCGTCCTCGCACTGGACGTACAGCGACACCGCGGGCGTGAAGCCGAACGCATGGTTGACCGGGCTGTCGATGCACATGAGCTGCTGGCCGGCCAGGGAGAAGGTCGCGTGCCGCACCGTTCCCTCGGGTCCGGCCCCGGGTCCGGGCTCGTCGGGGCCGTAACGGCTGATGGAGAGCACCTCGGCGTCGTCGAAGAGCGAGAGGTAGAAGCCCATGGCTTCCTCGGCTCGCCCCTCGAACATCAGAAACGTGGTGATCTTCTGCGGGGTCGGCGTGACGGCCATCGTCGGATCGTGTCCCTTCGGCTCTTGTCCCGGACCAGGAACCCTATCCGCCGCCCCCGCCGCCGGGACCGGACCGGCCCGGCTACCGCGCGCCGTACACCGGCAGCGGAGCCTGGGCCGCGGCGAGGAGTTTCAGCGTGGTCTCGCCCGCCTCGGCGGGGGTCCAGCGGGAGTCCCGGTCGGCCGTGGGGCCGGGCCGCCAGCCCTCCATGACCGTGATCCGGCCGCCCTCCGCCTCGAAGACCCGGCCCGTGACCCCGGCCGAGGCCCCGGAGCCCAGCCACACCACGAGCGGGGACACGTTCTCGGGCGCCATCGCGTCGAAGCCGCCCTCCTCCGGGGCGGCCATGGTCTGCGCGAAGGTCTGCTCCGTCATCCGGGTCCGGGCCGCCGGGGCGATCGCGTTGACCTGGACCCCGTACCGGCCCATCTCGGCCGCCGCGACCATGGTGAGGCCGAGGATCCCGGCCTTGGCCGCGCTGTAGTTGCCCTGGCCGACCGAGCCGAGCAGCCCGGCCCCCGAGGAGGTGTTGACCACCCGGGCCGCCACGGGCCGCCCGGCCTTCCCCTCCGCCCGCCACCACGCGGCCGCCGCCCGCAGCGGCAGGAAGTGCCCCTTCAGGTGGACGCGCATGACCGCGTCCCAGTCGTCCTCGTCCAGGTTGACCAGCATCCGGTCCCGCAGGAACCCCGCGTTGTTGACCAGGGTGTCCAGGCGCCCGAACGCCCCGAGGGCCGTCTCCACGAGGGAGTCCGCGCCCCCCGAGGTCGCGATGTCCCCGCCGTGCGCCACCGCCTCCCCGCCGAGCGCCTCGATCTCGGCGACCACCCGCGCCGCCGGACCGTCCGGCCCGGGCAGCCCGTCCAGGCCCACGCCCAGGTCGTTGACGACGACCCGCGCCCCCTCGGTCGCGAAGGCCAGCGCATGGGCCCGGCCCAGCCCCCGCCCCGCACCCGTTACGACCACGACCCGGCCCTCGCACAGTCCCGCCATCTCAGTTCTCCTTGTTGACAGTTGCCGCATCCAGAAACGCCGGGCGCTCCCCGCCGCCGTGCACCAGCAGGCTCGCCCCGCTCACGTACGCCGCCCGGTCGGAGGCCAGGAACACCGCCGCGTCCCCCACGTCCGAGGGCTGCGCCAGCCGCCCGAGCGGGACGGTCGCGGCCACGGCCGCGACCCCGGCCTCGTCCCCGTAGTGCAGGTGCGTCAGCTCGGTCCGCACCATGCCGAGGACCAGCGAGTTCACCCGTACCTCGGGCGCCCATTCCACGGCCATGGACCGGGCCAGGTTCTCCAGGCCGGCCTTCGCGGCCCCGTAGGCCGCCGTCCCCGGTGAGGGCCGGGTGCCGCTGACGCTGCCGATCATCACCACCGAGCCGCGGGCCTCGCGCAGCCACGGGTACGCCGCCAGCGAGGCCGTCATCGGCGCCACCAGGTTCAGCTCGACGACCCGCGCGTGGCGTTCCGCCCCGCCCTCCCCCAGCAGCCGGTACGGGGTGCCGCCCGCGTTGTTGACCAGGCAGTCGAGGCGCCCGTACCGACCCGCGACCGCGCCGAAGAAGTCCTGTACGGCGGCGGGATCGCGCAGGTCGACAGCGTTGAAGGAGGCCTTCCGGCCGCCTGCCGAGACCGGTTCCTCCGGCGGCCGCCGGGCGCAGACGACGACCTCCGCGCCGGCCGCGAGGAACGACCGGGCGATCCCGGCTCCGACGCCCCGGGTTCCTCCGGTGACGACGACAACCCTCCCGTCGAGCTCCATGGGCTGCTACCTTCCTCACCTAACAAATGTTTGGTGGAAAGGTAGCTGATCCGCTCATGGGTGTCTCCACCTCCAGCCCGGACAAGGGCATCGCACTCGTCACAGTCGACTTCCCGCCCGTCAACGCACTGCCCGTGCAGGGCTGGTACGACCTCGCCGACGCGCTGCGCGCCGCCGGCCGCGACCCCGAGGTCCGGTGCGTCGTCCTCGCCGCCGAGGGCCGCGGGTTCAACGCCGGGGTCGACATCAAGGAGATGCAGCGCGACAGCGGCCACGCCGCCCTCATCGGCGCCAACCGGGGCTGTTACGAGGCCTTCGCCGCCGTCTACGAGTGCGAGGTGCCGGTCGTCGCGGCCGTGAACGGGTTCTGCCTGGGCGGCGGCATCGGCCTCGTCGGCAACGCCGACGCGATCGTCGCCTCCGACGACGCCACCTTCGGCCTGCCGGAGCTGGACCGGGGCGCGCTCGGCGCCGCCACCCACCTGGCCCGCCTGGTCCCGCAGCACCTGATGCGGGCCCTGTACTACACCTCGCGCACCGCCACCGCCGCCGAACTGCACGCCCACGGCTCGGTCTGGAAGGTGGTCCCGCCGGGCGAACTGCGCGCCGCCGCCCTGGAACTGGCCGCCGAGATCGCCCGGAAGGACGGCTACCTGATCCGGCTCGCCAAGGCGGCCATCAACGGCATCGACCCGGTGGACGTCCGCCGCAGCTACCGCTTCGAGCAGGGCTTCACCTTCGAGGCCAACCTCAGCGGGGTGGCCGACCGGGTCCGCGACACCTTCGGGAAGGGAGAGCGCTCATGACCGACAAGTCCATGACCCCCGAGGAGGTGGTCGGACAGCTCCGCAGCGGGATGACCGTCGGCATCGGCGGCTGGGGATCCCGGCGCAAGCCCATGGCCCTGGTGCGGGCACTGCTCCGCTCCGAGATCACCGATCTCACCGTGATCTCGTACGGCGGACCCGACGTCGGGCTGCTGGCCGCCGCCGGCCGCATCCGCCGGCTCGTCGCCCCCTTCGCCACCCTCGACTCCATCCCGCTGGAGCCCCACTTCCGGGCCGCCCGCGAGCGCGCCGCCTTCACCCTCACCGAGCTCGACGAGGCCATGTTCATGTGGGGCCTGCACGCGGCCGCCAACCGGCTCCCCTTCCTCCCCGTCCGCGCCGGCCTCGGCTCCGACGTGATGCGGGTCAACCCCGAGCTGCGCACGGTCACCTCGCCCTACGAGGACGGCGAGGAGCTCGTCGCCGTGCCCGCCCTGCGGATGGACGCCGCCCTGGTCCACCTGAACCGGGCCGACCGCCTCGGCAACGCCCAGTACCTGGGCCCGGACCCGTACTTCGACGACCTGTTCTGCGAGGCCGCCGACGCCGCCTACGTCTCCTGCGAACAGCTCGTCGAGACCGCCGAGCTCGCCAAGGCCGGCCCCCCGCAGTCCCTGCTCGTCAGCCGCCACTCCGTCACCGGGGTCGTGGAGACCCCGAACGGCGCCCACTTCACCTCCTGCGTCCCCGACTACGGCCGCGACGAGCCCTTCCAGAAGCTCTACGCGACCACCCCCTGGCCCGAGTTCTCGGCACGCTTCCTCTCCGGGGCGGGCGAGCACGACTACCAGTCCGCCGTACGGACCTGGCACGAGGAGCAGCAGCCGTGACCACCACGCCGACCACCGCGACCGTCACCCGCGCCGAATACTGCGTGATCGCCTGCGCCGAGGCCTGGCGCGACAACGGCGAGGTCCTCGCCAGCCCGATGGGCCTGATCCCCTCCTTCGGGGCCCGGCTCGCGAAGCGGACCTTCTCCCCCGACCTGCTCCTGACCGACGGCGAGGCCCTGCTCGTCGGGCTCGACGGCACGACCGAGGGCTGGCTCCCGTACCGGCGCCACCTGACCATGGTCACCGGCGGCAGGCGGCACGTGATGATGGGCGCCAGCCAGATCGACCGCTTCGGCAACCAGAACATCTCCTGCATCGGCGACTGGGAGCGGCCGGCCCGCCAGCTCCTCGGGGTGCGCGGCGCTCCCGTCAACACCTTGAACAACCCGGTGAGTTACTGGGTTCCCAAGCACTCCACCCGGGTCTTCGTCGAGCGGGTGGACATGGTCAGCGGGGTCGGCTACGACCGCGCCGAGGCAGCCGGGGTGACCCGCTTCCACCACCTCCCCCGGGTGGTCAGCGATCTCGGCGTCTTCGACTTCGGTGGCCCCGGCCACGCGATGCGGCTGGTCTCCGTGCACCCCGGGGTCACCGTCGAGGCGGTCCGGGCGGCCACGGGGTTCGAGCTGGCCGCCGCCGAGGAGGTCCCGTACACGCGGGAGCCGACGCCGGACGAGCTGCGGCTGATCCGCGAGGTGATCGACCCCAAGGGGCTGCGCGAGCGCGAAGTGCGGGGCTGATCCGATGGAGACGGCATTCACCAAGCTGGTCGGCGTCGAGCACCCGATCGTGCAGACCGGCATGGGCTGGGTCGCCGGCCCCCGCCTGGTGTCGGGCGCGGCGAACGCGGGGGCGCTCGGGATCCTGGCCTCGGCGACGATGACCATGGACCAGCTGCGGTCGGCGGTCCACGAGGTCAAATCCCGCGTCCCGGACGGAACTCCCTTCGGGGTCAACCTGCGCGCGGACGCCGGGGACGCGGCCGAGCGCGCCCAGCTGATCATCGACGAGGGGGTGCGGGTCGCCTCCTTCGCGCTCGCGCCCTCCAAGGAGCTGATCGGGCGGCTCAAGGAGGCGGGCGTGGTCGTCATCCCCTCGATCGGGGCCCGGCGGCACGCCGAGAAGGTCGCGGCCTGGGGCGCCGACGCGGTGATCGTCCAGGGCGGCGAGGGCGGCGGGCACACCGGGGACGTGGCCACGACCGTGCTGCTGCCCCAGGTGGTGGACGCCGTGGACATCCCGGTGGTCGCGGCGGGCGGCTTCAGCGACGGCCGCGGACTGGTCGCGGCCCTGTCGTACGGGGCCGCGGGCATCGCCATGGGCACCCGTTTCCTGCTGACCTCGGACTCCACCGTCCCGGACGCCGTGAAGGCCGAGTACCTGAGGGCCACGGTCAAGGACGTCACCGTCACCACCGCCGTGGACGGGCTGCCGCACCGGATGCTGCGCACCGCGCTGGTCGACTCCCTGGAGCGGGCGGGCCGCACCCGGGCACTGGCCCGGGCGGTCCGGCACGCGGCGGGCTTCCGGAAGCTGTCGGGGCTGAGCTGGCCGCAGATGGTCCGCGACGGGCTCGCGATGAAACACGGCAAGGACCTGTCCTGGAGCCAGGTCCTGCTCGCCGCGAACACCCCCGTGCTCCTCAAGGCGTCCATGGTCGAGGGCCGTACGGACCTCGGCGTCATGGCATCGGGCCAGGTCGCGGGGGTGATCGACGATCTCCCGTCCTGCGCGGAGCTCGTCTCCCGCGTCATGGCCGAGGCACAACAGGCACTCGAAGCACTGCACTCGCTCCGCACCCTGCCACCACCAGGGTGATCCCCCTTCTCCGTCACAGGAGTCGCCTTCATGAGCCGTGCCCGAATCCGCCTGGCGACCGCGGCGGCCGCCGCCGCTCTCGCCATCGGGACCCTGCCCGCCTCCGCGTACGCGGCGGCGCCCGGAGCCGGGGTCAGCGCCCGGCACCACCAGGTGCAGCCGCAAGCAGAAACGATTCGCCAGATCCCTCTCCAGGGCGCCGTCAACGTCCGTGACCTCGGCGGCTACCGCACCTGGACCGGCGGCAAGGTCCGCCAGGGACTCGTCTACCGCTCCGACGCACTCAGCAAGCTGACCGACGCCGACGTCACCACCGTCTCCGGTCTCGGCCTCACGAAGGTCGTCGATTTCCGCATCCCCATGGAGCTCCAGTACGACGGCGCCGACCGGCTGCCGTCCGGGCTCACGGCCACCTCGCGCCCGGTCAGCGACCTGGGCCTCTACGGAACCCTCGTCGGCGCGATCGCCAGCGGCGACCCCGTCACCCAGGAGCAGATGCTCGGCGGCGGCCGCGCCGAGGCCTACATGCGCGACATCTACCGGACGTTCGTGACCAGCCCCGAGAACCGGGCGCAGTTCGCGGCGACCCTGCGGGAGATCGCGGACGACGGCCAGGGCCCGGTCCTCTACCACTGCACCTCCGGCAAGGACCGGACCGGCTGGATGAGTTACGTCCTGCTGCGCCTGCTGGCCGTCCCCGAGGACACCGCCGAGCGCGACTACCTGGCGTCGAACACCTTCCGCGCCGCCTACGACGCCCGGCTGCGGGCGGGCCTCAAGCAGTCGGGGCGCATGCAGAACCCCGACCTCCTGATCCCGCTCCAGGAGGTCCGCCAGGACTACCTGGACGCGGCGACGGCCCGGATGGAGGCCGACTACGGCAGCTTCTACGGCTACCTGACCCAGGGCCTCGGCCTGGACCTGCGGACGCTGGCGAAGCTCCAGAACAAGCTGGTCCGCTAGCGGACAGCACGACGCCGGGCAGTGCGAGAAGCACTGCCCGGCGTCGTGGTCACCGTGTTCGGTCAGACCGCGCGGCGGCGGCCCTGCCCGCCCGATCCGACGCGGCTGCGCGCCGAAGCCGCGGCCGCACCGCCGGAGGCCGCGCCGCCACCGGTACGCCGGCCGCGCTCGCCGGAGCCGGCGGCCGCGCCGCCGCCCTGGCCGCCGCGGCGGGCCTGGCCCGACCCGGAGGCCGCCGGGGCCTGCCCGGAAGCGCCGCCACCGGAACGGCGGCCACGGCCGCCGGCCGCCGGGGCGCCACCCGTGGCGGAGCCGGTGCGCGGCCCGCCCGAACGGCGGCGCGAGCCGGAGCCCGAACCGGATCCGGAGCCACTGCGCGGCTTCGGCGCGGTCGGCTGCGGCACGTCCAGCACCACCGGGATGCCCGAGGGCTCCTTGGCGCCGGTCAGCCGGGACAGCTCCTCGTCGGAAGACTTGATCTGCGCGGTGCGCGGGGAGATCCCGGCGTCCGACATCAGACGGGTCATGTCCCGCTTCTGGTCGGGCAGCACCAGGGTGACCACGCTGCCGGACTCGCCGGCGCGGGCGGTACGGCCACCACGGTGCAGGTAGTCCTTGTGGTCGGTGGGCGGGTCCACGTTGACGACGAGGTCGAGGTCGTCGATGTGGATGCCGCGCGCGGCGACGTTCGTCGCCACCAGCGCGGTGACCTCGCCCGTCTTGAACCAGTCCAGGGTGCGGTTGCGCTGCGGCTGGGAGCGGCCGCCGTGCAGGCCGGAGGCGCGGACGCCGTCCGCGAGGAGCTTCTTGACCATGCGGTCGACCCCGCGCTTGGTGTCCACGAACATGATCACCCGGCCGTCGCGAGCGGCTATACGCGTCGCCACGGCCTTCTTGTCGGTCTCGTCCATGACGTACAGGACGTGGTGCTCCATCGTGCTGACCGCGCCGGCGGACGGGTCGACGGAGAAGGCGACCGGGTCGTGCAGGAACATCTTGACGAGCTTGTCGATGTTCTTGTCGAGCGTCGCCGAGAAGAGCATGGTCTGGCCCTCGGGCCGCACCTGCTTGAGCAGCGCGGTGACCTGCGGCATGAAGCCCATGTCGGTCATCTGGTCGGCCTCGTCGAGGACGGTGATGCCCACCTGCGAGAGGTCGGCGTCACCGCGGTCGATGAGGTCCTTCAGACGGCCGGGGGTGGCGACGAGCACCTCGGCGCCGCGGCGCAGGGCGCCGGACTGCCGGTTGATCGACATGCCGCCGACGACGGTCGCGATGCGCAGGTTGACGGCCGTGGCGTACGGGGCCAGGGCGTCGGTGACCTGCTGCGCGAGCTCACGGGTCGGTACGAGGACCAGCGCGAGCGGCTGCTTCGGCTGCGCGCGGTGGCCGGCGGTACGGGCCAGCAGCGCCAGGCCGAAGGCCAGCGTCTTGCCGGAGCCGGTGCGGCCGCGGCCGAGCAGGTCACGGGCGGCGAGCGAGTTCGGCAGCGTCGCGGCCTGGATCGGGAACGGCTCGGTGACGCCCTGGGCGGCGAGGGTCTTCAGCAGCGCCTCGGGCATGTCCATGTCCTCGAACGCGGCCACCGGCGGGAGCGCCGGGGTCAGCGGTTCGGGCATGGTGAATTCCTGCGGCCTGGCAACGGGGGCGGACTTCTGCCGTCCCGCACCAGCCTTCGGACGTCCCTGGGCCGCGCCTCGGCCCCGGGTGGGGCGGCGGCTGGGTCGTGCGGAGCTGGAGCTGGTCATGCGGAAATGCCCTCCTGAAACCGGCAGGTACAACAAGGTCGAAACAGCAGACAAGCCGGGGTCCGCACCTCACGGTGCGGACCCCGGCATGCTGAAGGAATTAGGCGGGAACGATGTTCTCCGCCTGGGGGCCCTTCTGGCCCTGGGTGACGTCGAAGGACACGCGCTGGCCCTCCTGGAGCTCACGGAAGCCCTGGGTGGCGATGTTCGAGTAGTGGGCGAACACGTCCGGACCGCCACCGTCCTGCTCGATGAAGCCGAAGCCCTTTTCCGAGTTGAACCACTTCACGGTGCCTTGTGCCATTTTAAATCTCCTGAATAGGCGGCAAAGGGCCCCATCCGGAGATTCCGGCAAAACAATAAAAGCGCCTGAGGATCATTCCCGTCAGGCGCACATAAAGTTCATGGGTACCACAACTGCAACGAGCTCTAAGCTAGCACACCTCCACGCGTCGGTGTGCCCGCGACCGTGTGACCTGCGTCGTCCGTGTGAAAAGTCCCGGCGGGACCCCGGTTCCACCGGGGGTGTCGGGGCCCGCCGGGGCCGGGGTCAGAGCCGCTCGATGATCGTCACGTTGGCCTGGCCGCCGCCCTCGCACATCGTCTGGAGGCCGTAGCGGCCTCCGGTGCGCTCCAGCTCGTGCAGGAGCGTGGTCATCAGCTTCACTCCCGTCGCACCCAGGGGGTGGCCCAGGGCGATCGCGCCGCCGTTGACGTTGACCCGCTCCGGGTCGGCTCCGGTCTCCTTGAGCCAGGCGAGCACCACCGGGGCGAAGGCCTCGTTGATCTCCACCAGGTCGATGTCGGCCAGTGACATGCCGGTCTTCTTCAGCGCGTACGCCGTCGCCGGGATGGGCGCGGACAGCATGCGGATCGGGTCCTCGCCGCGGACCGAGAGGTGGTGGATGCGGGCGCGGGGCCGCAGGCCGTGTTCCCGTACGGCCCGCTCGGAGGCGATCAGCATGGCCGCCGCGCCGTCCGAGACCTGGGAGGAGACCGCGGCGGTGATGGTGCCGCCCTCGACCACCGGCTTGAGGGTGGCCATCTTCTCCAGCGTCGTGTCCCGGCGCGGGCCCTCGTCCACGCTCACGTCCCCGTACGCCACCGTCTCGCGGGCGAAACGCCCCTCGTCGATGGCCCGGATCGCCCGCTGGTGGGAGCGCAGGGCGAACTCCTCCATGTCCTGCCGGGTGATCCCCCACTTCTGCGCGATGAGCTGGGCGCCGTGGAACTGGTTGACCGGGGCGTCGCCGTACCGGGCCCGCCAGCCCGCCGATCCCGCGTACGGGCCCTCGGTGAGGCCCAGGGGCTCCGCCGCCTGCCGCGAGGCGAAGGCGATCGGGATCATCGACATGTTCTGGGTGCCGCCCGCGACCACCAGGTCCTGGGTCCCGGAGAGCACCCCCTGCGCCGCGAAGTGCACGGCCTGCTGCGAGGACCCGCACTGACGGTCGACGGTGACACCGGGCACCTCCTCCGGGAGGCCCGCGGCCAGCCAGGCGGTCCGCGCGATGTCGCCGGCCTGCGGACCCACCGTGTCGAGGCAGCCGAACACCACGTCCTCCACGGCGGCCGGGTCCACCCCGGACCGCTCGACCAGCGCCTTCAGGACGTGCGCACCCAGGTCGGCGGGGTGGACGGCGGACAGTCCGCCTTTGCGCCGCCCCACGGGGGTGCGTACCGCGTCGACTATGTAGGCCTCGGGCATCGGGACTCCTCGGATCGGATCTGTCAGGTGGGGCGGAGGGCGATCCCGTCCAGCACCATCGACAGGTACTGGCGGGCGATCTCCTCGGGGCTGTGCTGTCCGCCCGGCCGGTACCAGGACGCCGCCACCCACACCGTGTCGCGCACGAAGCGGTAGGTGAGGCGGATGTCGAGGTCGGCGCGGAAGACCTTGGCGGCGACCCCCCGCTCCAGCGTCCCCAGCCAGGCCTTCTCGAACTTCTGCTGCGAGTCGGACAGGTAGTGGAAGCGGGGCTGCGCGGAGAGGGTCCGGGACTCCTTCTGGTAGATCGCGACGGCGGCGCGGTGCCGGTCGATCTCCCGGAAGGACTCGGTGACGAGGGCCTCGATGGTCTCCCTGGGGCCGAGACCGGCGGCGAGGACGGTGTCGTACCCCTCCCACAGTTCGGTGAGGAAGGCGGAGAGGATCTCGTCGAGCATCGATTCCTTGGAATCGAAGTGGTAGTAGAGGCTGCCGGCGAGCATGCCGGCGGCGTCGGCGATCTTGCGGACGGTGGTGGCGTTGTAGCCCTGTGCGGCGAAGACCTCGGCGGCGGTGTCGAGGAGTTCGCGGCGCCGCTCGGGAGAGGCCGTCACCTGCGGCTTCTTCTTGGGTGTCGGCTGGTTCGGCTGGTTCGTTGGCACGCGCCCATTCTCGGCCAAGGCATCCGCTAGGCGTGCTGGCTGCTGACCGACACGGTCTCGCCCGTCATGTACGAGGAATAGCCGCTGGCCAGGAAGACGATGACGTTGGCGACCTCCCAGGGTTCGGCGTAGCGGCCGAAGGCCTCGCGGGCGGTGAGTTCGGCCAGCAGCTCCGCGCTGGTCACCTTCACCAGGTGCGGGTGCATGGCCAGGCTCGGGGCGACCGCGTTGATCCGTACGCCGAACTCCGCTGCCTCCAGGGCCGCGCAGCGGGTCAGCGCCATCACCCCGGCCTTGGCGGCGGCGTAGTGGGCCTGGCCGGTCTGGGCGCGCCAGCCGACGACGGAGGCGTTGTTGACGATGACCCCGCCGCCGCCGGACGCCCGGAGCGAGCGCAGTGCGGCGCGGGTGCAGCGGAAGGTGCCGTTCAGGGTGACGTCGAGGACCTTGCCCCACTGTTCGTCGGTCATGTCGACGAGCGCGGCGGTGCCGCCGAGTCCGGCGTTGTTGACGACGACGTCGAGGCGGCCGTGGGTGTGTTCGGCGAGCGCGAAGAGGGCCGCGACCTGGTCCTCGTCGGTGACGTCGCAGGGCAGGGAGGCGACCCGGTCCGCGCCGAACTCGGCGGCGAGCGCCTCCTCGGTCTCCTTGAGGCGGCGGGCGTGGGCGTCGCCGATGACGATGCGGGCGCCCTCTTCCAGGAAGCGGCGGGCGGTGGCCCCGCCGATCCCGGCCCCGGCGGCCGCGGTGATGACGGCGGTGCGGTCCTTCAGCAGTCCGTGCCCGGGCACGTAGTCGGGGGTGCTCACGCCCGTACCTCCTTGGGAAGGCCGAGGATCCGCTCGGCGATGAGGGTGCGCTGGATCTCGTCCGAGCCCGCGTAGATCGTGTCGGCGCGGGAGAAGAGGAAGAGCCGCTGCCACTCGTCGAGTTCGTACGGGTCCCCGTGCGCGCCCGCCGCGAGGAGCGAGGCGGCGGCGCACACGTCCATGGCGAGCTCGCCGAGGTCGCGGTGCCAGCGGGACCAGTACAGCTTGGCGGTGGAGGGCGCGGTGCCGGGGCGCAGGGCGGTGGCCCGCATGGTCTCCAGGCCGATCCAGGCCTGGACGAGGCGGTCGCGGATCAGCGGGTCGGCGATCGCGCCGTTGGCGCGGGCGAGTTCGGCGAGGGCTTCGAGCTCGCGGCGGAAGCCGACCTGCTGGCCGAGGGTGGAGACGCCGCGCTCGTAGCCGAGGGTGGCCATGGCGATGCGCCAGCCGTCGCCCGGTGCGCCGACGATGTGGGCTGCGTCGGTGCGGGCGCCGTCGAAGTAGACCTCGTTGAACTCGGAGGTGCCGGTGAGCTGCACGATCGGGCGGACCTCGACCCCGGGCCGGTCCATGGGGACCAGGAGGTAGGAGAGGCCGGCGTGGCGACGGGAGCCCGGTTCGGTGCGGGCGAGGACGAAGCACCACTGGGCCTGGTGGGCGAGGGAGGTCCAGGTCTTCTGGCCGTCCACCACCCACTCCCCGTCGTGGAGGGCGGCGCGGGTGCGGACGGCGGCCAGGTCGGAACCGGCGCCGGGCTCGCTGTAGCCCTGGCACCACAGTTCCTCCACGGCCCGGATGGGCGGGAGGAAGCGGCGCTTCTGCTCCTCGGTGCCGTGGGCGATGAGGGTGGGGCCGAGCAGCTGCTCGCCGATGTGGTTCACGCGGGCGGGGGCGTCGGCGAGGGCGTACTCCTCGTGGAAGGCGATCTGCTGCGCGGCGCTCGCGCCGCGGCCGCCGTACTCGACGGGCCAGCCGAGGCAGGTCCAGCCGTGGGCCGCCATGTGGCGTTCCCACGCGAGGCGTTCGGCGAAGGCCTCGTGCTCCCGGCCGGGTCCGCCGCGGCCCTTGAGGGTGGCGAACTCGCCGGCGAGGTGGGCCCGTAGCCAACTCCGAACCTCGGTGCGGAACTCCTCGACGCTGCTCATGGCCGTACGTTAACCTACCAAACACTTGTTAGGGAAGGATCCCCGCATGCCCGAAGCCCCGGTGGTGCTGTACGAGCGGCGCGGCCCTGTCGCGTACGTGACCATGAACCGCCCCCGCTACCGCAACGCGCAGAACAGCGCCATGACCTACGCCCTGGACGACGCCTTCTACCGCGCCGCCGACGATCCCGAGGTGCGGGTGGTGGTCCTGGCGGGGGCCGGGGAGCACTTCTCCGCGGGCCACGACATCGGCACCCCGGAGCGCGACGCCCACCTCCCCTTCGAGCGGCGGGCCGGCCTGTGGTGGGACCACTGCGGCCGGGCGGGCGCCGAGTCCCGCTTCGCGCGCGAGTCGGAGGTGTACCTGGGGATGTGCCGGCGCTGGCGGGAGCTGCCGAAGCCGGTGATCGCCTCCGTGCACGGGGCCTGCGTGGCGGGCGGGCTGATGCTGGCGTGGGTCTGCGACCTGATCGTGGCGAGCGAGGACGCCTTCTTCGCGGACCCGGTCGTACGGATGGGCATCCCCGGCGTCGAGTACTTCGCGCACCCGTGGGCGATGCCGCCGCGCATCGCGAAGGAGTTCCTCTACACCGGGGACCGGATGCCCGCCCGGCGCGCGTACGAGGTCGGCATGGTCAACCGGGTCGTGGAACGGGACGGGTTGGCGGAGGCCACCGACCTGCTGGCCCTGCGGATCGCCGAGATGCCCGGCTTCGGACTGGCCCTGACCAAGCGGGCCGTCAACCAGGCCGAGGACCTCCAGGGGCTGCACAGCGGCATGGACTCGGTGTTCGGCCTGCACCACCTGGCGCACGCCCACAACGCGGAGACGGCCGCGGACTCGCTCGGCGGCATGAACGTGTCCGCCATGAAGAGCGCCGCGATGAAGAGTGCCGCGATGAAGAGTGCCGCGATGAAGAGTGCCGCCCTGAAGGAGGCGAACGGCTGATGGAGCTGGTGCACACGGCGGAGACGGAGGCCTTCCGGGCCGAGGCGCGCGCCTGGCTGGCCGAGCACGTGCCGGCGCGGCCGCTGCCCTCCCTGGAGACCCGGGAGGGGTTCGCGGCCCATCGGGAGTGGGAGGCGCTGCTGCACGCGGACCGCTGGTCGGTGGTGTCCTGGCCCGAGGAGTACGGGGGCCGGGGCGTGGACCTCGTGAAGTGGCTGGTCTTCGAGGAGGAGTACTGGGCGGCGGGCGCGCCCGGCCGGGTCTCGCAGAACGGCATCAACCTCCTCGCGCCGACCCTCTTCGACCACGCGACGGCGCAGCAGCGGGCCCGGGTGCTGCCGTCGATGGCGAGCGGCGAGGTGATCTGGGCGCAGGCCTGGTCGGAGCCGGAGTCGGGCTCGGACCTGGCCTCGCTGAAGTCGCGGGCGGTACGGACGGAGGGCGGATGGCTGCTGTCCGGGCAGAAGACCTGGTCCTCGCGGGCGGCCTTCGCGGACCGCGCCTTCGGGATCTTCCGCACCGACCCGGACACCCCGAAACCGCACCAGGGGCTGACGTACCTGATGTTCGACCTGCGGGCGCCGGGGGTGACGGTGCGGCCCATCGGCCGCCTCGACGGCAAGCCGGCCTTCGCGGAGCTCTTCCTGGAGGGGGTCTTCGTACCGGACGAGGACGTGATCGGTGAGCCGGGGCAGGGCTGGCGGATCGCGATGTCGACGACCGGCAACGAGCGGGGGCTGACCCTGCGCTCCCCCGGCCGCTTCCTGGCGGCGGCGGACCGGCTGACCGGGCTGTGGCGCGCGCAGGGGGACCCCTCCGACACCGCGCTGCGGGACCGGGTGGCGGACGCGGTGGTCGGGGCGCGCGCGTACGAGCTGTTCACCTGGGCGAACGCCGCCCGGTTCGCGGCGGGCCGGACGATCGGCGCCGAGTCCAGTCTGAACAAGGTGTTCTGGTCGGAGTACGACATCGCCCTGCACGAGACGGCGCTGGACCTGCTGGGCGCGGACGCGGAGCTCGCGGAGGGCGAGTGGGCCGAGCCGTGGGTCTTCTCCCTGGCCGGGCCGATCTACGCGGGGACGAACGAGATCCAGCGCGACATCATCGCCGAGCGGCTGCTCGGCCTTCCGAAGGGCCGCCGCTGATGCGCTTCCTGCCGACCGACGAGCAGTCGGACTTCGCCCGTACGCTGCGGTCCCTGCTGGGGGCGGCGGAGGTCCCGGCGACGGTACGGGCCTGGGCGGACGGCGAGCACGGGCCTGGGCGGGCGCTGTGGTCCCGGCTCGCGGGGACGGGCCTGTTCGCGCTGGCCGCGCCGGAGCCGTACGAGGGCCTCGGACTGCTCCCGCTGGAGCTGTCCCTCGGCTTCGTGGAGCTGGGCCGGGCGGGGGTGCCGGGGCCGCTGGTGGAGAGCGCGGCCGTGTCGGTCCTCCTGTCGGAGCTGGGTGACGAGGTGCTGGCGAAACGGTTCGTCCCGGGCCTGGTCGCGGGCGGGTCCTCGGCCACGCTGACCCTGCCGGGCGGCGGCCCGTACGCCCTGGACGCGGACGCGGCGACGCACTGCTTCACCGTGTCACCGGCGGGCGAGCTGCGGCTGGCGGGCGGGCGCGGGGAGCGGCTGGCGTCGACGGACCCGGCGCGGCGGCTGTACCGGCCGGCCCCGGACGGCGAACTGCTGGCCGCGGGCCCGGCGGTGGTGGCGGCGGCGGAGACGGCCCTGCGCTGGGCGCGGCTGCTGACGGCGGCCCAGTGCCTGGGCGTGGGCGAGGCGCTGCTGGCCAGGACGGTGGAGTACGCGAAGCAGCGCACGCAGTTCGGCGCCCCGATCGGGTCCTTCCAGGCGGTGAAGCACCGCCTGGCGGACACCCTGCTCGCCCTGGAGTTCGCCCGCCCGCTGGTGTGGGCGGCGGCCCTGTCACCGGCCGCGCCGGACGTGGCGGCGGCGAAGCTGTCGGCGGGCGAAGCCTGCCACCGGGCCGCGATGACCGCGCTCCAACTGCACGGCGCGATCGGCTACACGGAGGAGCTGGACCTCTCCCTGTGGCTGCGCAAGGCCCGCCCCCTACGGGACGCGTGGGGCACCCCGTCAACCTGCCGCTCGGAGGTCCTGCGGCGGGGCGAAGGATAGGCGGGGTCGGCTACGCCACGGGTCGGCTGCGCCGCGGGTCGGCTGCGCGGCGCGGGCTGGGTACGGGGGCCGGTTGTGCGGGTTGGCTGCGCCGCGCGGGCGGGGTCGGCGGGGGCGGGCGCCGGTTGGCTGCGCCGCTCGGGCGGGATGCTGCGGGGGCCGGTTGTGACGGGGTCGGGCGCGCGCCGGGGCGTCTCCTCGGACGTCGAACGTGACGAGGGGTCGGAGAGCTCGGCGGCAGTGCGTTCGACGCCCTGCGGGGATCACCCCGACACACACCCGACCCCGCCCCAACCGGCCCGGTCCCAACCCCTGCGGCCTCTCGGCTTCGCCGCACGAAATCCAGCCCCTCCGGCGTTTGAGGAGCGGGGTCCGGGGCGGAGCCCCGATCTTTGAGCCGTACCACCCAGCCTCGCCGCACCATATTCAGCCCCTCCGGCGATTGAGGAGCGGGGTCCGGGGCGGAGCCCCGATCTTTGAGCCGCACCACCCAACCCCGCCGCACACCTCCGGCTTCGCCACACCATCCGGCTTCGCCGCACCACTCCAGCCCCGCCGGCGATTGAGGCGCGGGGTGCGGGGCGGAGCCCCGGGCTTTGGGCCGCACCCGTCCAACCCCGCCGCACCATCCGGCCTCGCCGCACCACTCCAGCCTCGCCGGCGATTGAGGCGCGGGGTGCGGGGCGGAGCCCCGGGCTTTGAGCCGGCCCCGCCGCACCGGCTTCGGCCCCGCCGGCGATTGAGGCGCGGGGGCGGGGCCGAGCGCACGCAGTGGCGGGGCGTTACGGCCGGGCGAGGCTGAGCGTCACGACGTACTGCTCCTCGACGGTGCCGTCAGGGAAGAGCGGGGTCAGCAGCTCCCGTTCCGCCGCGAAGTACTCCCGCGTGCCGGCTTCGCCGAGGACCAGGAACGCGGAGTGGCTGGCGAGATTGGCGAGGTGGGCGTCCAGCGTGACGCGGCGGGACCACCGCAGGGTGCGGGTGGTGAACTCGCCCAGCCCCTGCGGCAGGGTGCGGAATCCGTTCGCCCCATCGGGGGCCCGGAAGAAGACGCGCAGCCGCTCCTCCTGCTCGGCGATCCACGGCACGCCGGAGTCCGTGTCGTTCCACCAGACGGCGAGCACCCCGCCGGGACGCAGCACCCGGCGGGCCTCGGGGACGGAGCGGGCCGGGTCGGTCCAGTGCCAGGCCTGGGCGTAGGTGAGGAGGTCGAACGCGCCGCTCGCCAGCGGGAGCCGGTCCCCGTCCCCGCGCACGAGCGCGATCGTGGGGTTCGCCCGCCGGAACTCGGCGGCCATTCCGTCCCCGGGCTCCACGGCGACGACCTCGGCCCCGCGCTCGTGCAGCAGCGCGGTGGCGATCCCCGTCCCCGCCCCCACGTCGGCCACGCGCGCCCCGGCGAGCGGCCGCCCGGCGAGCTCCTCCAGGGCGTCGAACAGGGCCGGCGGGTAGCCGGGCCGGCTTGCGGCGTACAGAGCTGCTGCGGAATCGAAGGAACGGGCACGTGTCGTCATGCGTCCATTGTTTTCGATCACGCAATCGAGCAACAAGATCGAGGTACCGGAAACATGCGAAGGACGAAGACCGTGATGTCCGCGATGGCGCTGTGCGCGGCGGCGGCGCTCCTCACGGGCTGCGGCAGCGACGCCCCGAAGCCGGCCGTCGACAGCGGCAAGCCCGCTGCCGCCTCCCCGGCCCCCGCGTCTTCCGCGCCGCCGGCCAAGTCCGGCGGCGGGACGCACGAGGTGACGCTGGAGGTCGGTGGCACCGGCAAGACGGCGGTCATGTACAGCGGCATCGGAAGCGGTTTCGAGCAGCAGACCCTGCCGTGGTCGAAGTCGGGCACCGCCGAACTCAGCGCCGCGGAGCGGAAGGTGGGCTACCTGGTGAACGTCGTCCCGGGCACGATCACGGGCGCCGACGGCACGCTCCAGCAGGCCCCGTGCACCATCAAGGTCGACGGCAAGCAGGTCGCGGAGAGCGACGGCGTCAAGAACACGAAGGGCTGCTCCTACCTCATCAAGGAGTAGCCGGCGTTCAGGTGCGGGGGCGGCGCAGGCACAGCACGCCGAGGGTGACGCTCTGGAGCAGGAGCAGCGCCGCGGTGCCGGCCGCCGGCCAGAGGGGGCGGCCGGGGCGGCCGCCCAGGGACCAGGACGGGCCGTCCGGGTCCGTGGTCACGGTCAGGCGGGCCCCGACCTGCAGGTCCAGGGTCACCGGTCCGGGCAGGTCGCGGCCCGCCTCCGTACGCAGGCGCAGGGACGGGGCGTAGCCGGAGCCGTCCTCCACCATCGTGCGCGAGGCGACGACCGCCGTCTCCTCCCGGCCGCGCTCGTGGAGGGTGTGCCGGTCCCAGGTGATGCCGGCGAGCACCACGATCCCCACGGCGAAGAGCGCGACCGCGGTGCGGGCGACGAACTCCGCGCCGGTGCCGTGGGGGACGGCCGCGCCGAGGACGAAGACGGCCAGCAGGACCGGGACCCAGGCCCACTCGGGGCCCCGCAGCAGCCAGACGGCAACGAACTCCGCTGCCAGGAGGAGGCCGTTGCGCAGGATCGCCCCGACCAGCCTCCGTATCAGTTCAGCCATGGACACATCATGCCCCGGGAAACTCCGGTGCACTGCGGCCCCACCCGACCGTAGGATCCGGGGCAAGGGCGGGGTCGTAGCACAGAGGTAGTGCGCCTACACAGCATGGAGGAGGACGCCGGTTCGAATCCGGCCGCCCCGCCCCCTATCGCCTTGGCCGAGGGGTGGCCGCCAGCCAGGCCGCCGCCCCCGCGAGTGCGTCCCGCGCGGCCGGCAGCGGCAGGCCCAGGAACCCGTGGAAGACGCCGGGATGGAGCTGGACCGTGCAGTCGACGCCGGCCGCCGCGAGCCGGCGGGCGTAGGCGAGGCCCTCGTCGCGCAGCACGTCGCAGTCCGCGAGGACGATCAGCGCGGGCGGGAGCCCCGAGAGGTCGGGGGCGCACAGGGGTGAGACGTGCGGATGCCGCGGGTCTCCGCCGTACTCGTCCCAGTACCAGGCCATGTGGGCGGCGGTGTGGAAGTAGCCCTCCGCGTACGTCTCCACGGAGGCGCGGCCCATCGAGGCGTCCAGCGGTGGATGGAACAGCAGCTGTCCCGCGAGGAGTTCGGGCGCGCGCAGGGCGGTCACCGCGGCGAGGTTGCCGCCGCTGGAGTCCCCCGCCACCACCACCGAGCCCGGGTCGCAGCCGAGTGCGGTCGTCTCCTCGCGGGCCCACAGCAGGACGGTGAGCGCGTCGTCCACGGCCGCCGGCCAGGGGTGCTCCGGGGCGAGCCGGTAGTCCACGGAGACGACCACCGCGCCCGAGGCCACCGCGAGCGAGCGGCACGTCGCGTCGTGGGTGTCCAGGCCGCACATCACCCAGCCGCCGCCGTGGAGGAAGACGACCAGGGGGCGGTCCCTGGTGCCCGGCGCGGGATCGTAGATCCGGACCGGGACCCCGCCCGCGACCGCGTCGGACACCGAGGCCACGGCCGGGCCCGGGCGGGCGGACACCGCCGCCGCCCGCAGGGCCGCCGTGTCGCCCGGCCCCGGGAAGCCCGCCGTCATCGCGTCGCACAGCAGCCGGGCCGCCGGCGACAGCGGATCGCCCGAGCCGTCGCCGCTCGTGTCGTGATCGCTCATGCCGTCGTCATCCCGCCGTCCACGGTGAACTCCGCGCCCGTCACGTACGAGGAGGCGTCCGAGCAGAGGAAGAGGACGAGCTCCCCGACCTCCTCCGGGCGGCCCATCCGCCCCAGCGGCAGGTGCGACCAGTCCCGGCCCGCCACCGCCTCGGCCACCATCGGGGTGTCGATGGCCCCCGGGTGCACCGAGTTGACCCGGATCCGGTCCCCGGCCAGGTCGAGCGCCGCCGACCGGGTCAGTCCGCGCAGCCCGAACTTGGTCGACCCGTAGGCCGCGTGCCCCGGTATCCCGACCAGTCCGGCGGTGGAGGAGATGTTGACGACGGAGCCGCCCCCGCCCGCCCGCAGCACCGGGGCCACGGCCTGGATGCCGAGGAACGGCCCCAGCAGGTTGACCCGCAGCAGGGCCTCGAAGTCGTCGAGCCGCTGCTGCTCCACGTGGGCCGTGCGCCACAGGGCCGCATTGTTGACCAGGGCCGATACGGTGCCGAAGGCACGCACCGCCTCCCTGACCACCGTCGCCCAGCTCGCCGCGTCGGCCACGTCGTGGCGGACGTACAGACCCTGGTCGCCGAGTTCCGCGGCCACCGCCCGGCCCTCGTCCTCCCGTACGTCCGTGACGACCACCCGCGCTCCCGCCTCCGCGAACAGCCGGGCCCCGGCGGCGCCCTGGCCGCGTCCGGCGCCGGTGACCACGACGACCTTCCCTTCGAGGGAGACGCCCACGGTTCAGCCCTCCAGCGCGCGGAAGTGCGGGATGACCTTCTCGCCCCACTGGCGGATGGTCTCCATGCACGCTTCCTGGGGCACCGTGCCCATCTGGATCAGGCACATCACCTCGTCGACGCCGATCTCGCGCAGCTGCTCGACGTAGGCGATGGCGGTCTGGGCGCTGCCGTACGCGTGGTCCGCGTTGTAGGTGCCCGTGTCCACCGGGCGGGCCGGGATGTTCGCCTCGTGCAGTCGGGCGACGAGCTCCTCGCGGCCCTTGGCCAGCGCGCCGACGTGGTCGTCCTCCTCCGCGTATCCGGTGGGTACGGGGCCGTTGCCGTACCAGTGCGCGATGGACTCGGCGAAGAAGCGCTGGCCGCGGGTGCCGAGCCGCAGGGCCCGCTCGGCGTCGTCGAGGACGATGGTCGGGCAGAGGGCGGACAGGTGGTCGTTGACCTCTGACGACACCAGGCGCTCGCCGGTGCGCGTGGCGATGGCCTCGTCGTAGACCTTGCGCATGGCGCGTACGTCGTCGGCTCCGGCGAAGCCCATCACCAGGGCGCCGATGCCGAGTTCGGCGGCCAGCTTGAGCGTGTCGTGCTTGGAGCAGGCCATGAAGAGCGGCGGGTGCGGGTCCTGGACCGGGCGGGGCAGTATCGCGCCCGGCCCGATGTCGAGGGAGCCGTGCCATTCGAACTCCGGCTCCCGCCAGGCGGCGGAGAAGATCCGCAGCGCCTCCTCCATCTGCGGGTAGGTGTCCTCGGGCCGGACCCCGTACATGGACATCTCCTGGCGGGTGGCCCCGCGGCCGGCGCCGATGTCGACGCGGCCGCCGGAGAGCACGTCGAGCATGGCGGCGCGCTCGGCGACGCGCACCGGGTGCTGGTAGCCGAAGGGCAGGGTGACGACGCCGTGGCCGATGCGGATCCGCCGGGTGCGGGCGGCCACCCAGGTCAGGAAGATCTCTGAGGCGCTCATGTGCGCGTACCGGGTGAGGGAGTGGTGCTCGACCGCCCAGATGCGGTCGAATCCCATCTCCTCGGCGAAGACGGCCTGTTCGACGCAGTCGTGGATGACCTGGCGTTCGCGCTCCGGGGTCGGGTCGGCGAGCTGCGCCTCGAAGATCATCGAGAACTTCACGGGGCCTCCGTAGGTTCGGGGCGGTGTATTTCTAATAGGAATACTTCTAGCAGTCATGTCTTGCAGGGGGAAGGGCGCCGCGGGGACCGGTCGTAGACTGCGCTGCGTGGCAGACGAGACGAACAAGCGCGCGCTCCCCGCGACCAGCTGGGCGGTGCTCGGGCTGCTCTCCTTCGGAGAGGAGCTCTCCGGCTACGACCTGAAGAAGTGGTCGGACTGGTCGCTGCGGTTCTTCTACTGGAGCCCGTCGTTCAGCCAGATCTACAGCGAGCTCAAGCGCCTGGAGAAGGCCGGCTACGCCTCCTCGCGGATGGTCGCCCAGGACACCGGGACCCGCGACAAGCGGGTGTACCGGATCACCGACGAGGGCATGGCGGCCGTACGGGAATGGGCCCGCGAGGCCCCGGTCGACCCGCCCGTCCTCAAGCACGGGCCGATGCTGCGGCTGTGGCTGGGCCACCTGCTGGAGCCGGAGCAGATGCGCGAAGTCCTCGTACAGCACCAGGAGTTCGCGGAACAGATGCGCCGGCGCGCGGTGGCCGACGTGGAGGGCGCGAAGGACGAGGCGGCGTGGGCGTACCCGACGCTCACCCTCAAGTGGGCGGAGCGGTACTACGCCTCCGAGCGCGACCTCGCGGCGAAGATGCTCGAGGACATCGACGAGCTCGGCAAGCCCGGGGACTCCGGCAAGCGGGGCAAGCCCGGCAAGTCCGGCAAGCTGCCGTAGGAGCGCCGGAAGTACAGCAGCGGCGGACCGCCGCGGTGCGCGGTCAGGCCGGTGACCCGGCCGAGCACGATGGCGTGGTCACCGCCGTCCAGCACGCCCTCCAGATCGCATTCGACGCTCGCGAGCACCCCGTCGAGCAGGGGCGCCCCGTTGCCGCCCGCACTCCAGGCCACACCCGCGAACTTGTCCCCGCCCGTGACGGCGAACCGGCGGCACAGCCCCTCCTGGTCGGCGGCCAGGATGTTCACGGCGAAGGCCCCGGCGGCCTCGATCCGCGGCCGGGTGGCCGAGGTCCGGGCGGGGCAGAAGCAGACCAGCGGCGGGTCCAGCGACACCGATGAGAAGGACTGCACGGCCATCCCGACGGGACGGCCGTCGCCTCCGCGTGCCGTGATGACGGCGACGCCGGTGCAGAAGCTGGACAGGACGGACTTCAGGTCCATGGACGTCATGGAAGCCTCCCGATCTCTTGATTATTTCTACTAGGTATATGCCTAACCGAAACACGTGTGATTGGATACCGCCCACGCTCGCTCGTCAAGTAGCAAGGAGGGAGGGCCCGATGCGATCGATGCCGCCGATGCCGCCGATGCCACCGATGCCACCACCGCCCGCCACGCTCGCCCGGCTCCCGGAGTACGCGGCCGCCGCCTACGGGGAGCGCGAGGCGCTCGCCGACGGGGAGGTCCGCTGGACCTTCGCGCGGCTCGCCGCCGAGATCGCCGCCGCCGCCCGCGCGGCCATCGCGCACGGCGTCCGGCCCGGGGACCGGGTGGCGATCTGGGCGCCCAACAGCCGCCGGTGGATCACCGCCGCCCTGGGCGCGGTCGGCGCGGGAGCGGTCCTCGTACCGGTCAACACCCGCTACAAGCCCGCCGAGACGGCCGACATCATCCGGCGCAGCGGCGCCCGCGTCCTCTTCACCGAGCGCGGCTTCCTCGGCACCGACTACGTCGATGCCCTGCACTCCTCGGGCGAGGACCTCGGGGCGCTCTCCTCCACCGTCGTCCTGCGCGGCGGGACCGGTCCCGAGTCCTGGGAGGCGTACCTGGCCGCCGGCGCCGGCGTCACCGAGGCCGAGCGCCTCGCCCGCGCCGACCTGATCCGCCCGGAGGACCTGAGCGACATCCTCTACACCTCCGGCACCACCGGCCGCTCCAAAGGGGTGATGACCACGCACGGCCAGACCCTCCGGCTCTACACCTCGTGGTCGGAGCTGGTCACCCTGCGCCCCGGGGACCGGTACCTGCTGGTCAACCCCTTCTTCCACACCTTCGGTTACAAGGCCGGCGTCCTCGCCTGCCTGCTGCGCGGGGCGACCATGCTCCCGGAGGCCGTCTACGACACCGACCGCATCCTGGTGCGCATGGCCGCCGAGCGCGTGTCCTGCCTGATGGGCCCGCCGACCGTCTTCCACGGCCTGATCCGGCACCCCGCGCGCGCCTCCTTCGACCTGTCCGCGCTGCGGCTGGCCGGCACCGGTGCGGCCTCCGTGCCCGCCTCCCTCGTCGAGGAGATCCGGGACGTGCTGGGCGCCCCCGACGTGTTCACCGCGTACGGACTGACGGAGTCCGGCGGCGTGGTCACCGTCTGCCCGACCGACGCCGACGCCTGGACCGTCGCCCACACGGTCGGACTGCCGCTGCCGGACACCGAGGTGCGGATCGTGTCCCCGCTGGGCGAGGTGCGGCCCGTCGGGGAACCCGGCGAGGTGCAGGTCCGCGGCTACCACGTCACCCCCGGGTACCTGGACGACCCGGCGTCCACCGCCGAGGCCGTGCTGCCCGACGGCTGGCTGCGCACCGGGGACGTCGGCGTCCTGGACGGGCGCGGCTACCTCTCGATCACCGACCGGCTGAAGGACATGTACGTGGTCGGCGGCTTCAACGCCTATCCCGCGGAGGTGGAGAACGTGCTGCTGACCCACCCCGCCGTCACCGACGCGGCCGTGGTCGGGGCCCCCGACGAACGGCTCGGCGAGGTCGGCGTGGCCTACGTGGTCACCTCCGCCCCCGTCACGGCCGCGGAGCTGACCGCCTGGACCCGGGAGCGGCTGGCCAACTTCAAGGTGCCGCGGCGGTTCACGCGGCTGCCGGAGCTCCCGCGCAACGCGGGCGGCAAGCTGCTGAAGGCGGAGCTGCGCCGCGCGGCGCGGGAGGAGCGCGCATGAACGGGCCGGCGCGGACCGCCGAGCGGGAACTGCGGGAACTGCGGGACGCGGTACGGGCGGTGCTCGACCGCCACCCCGGCCACGCGGCCTGGGCCCCGCTGACGGCGCAGGTGGGGGCGGCCGCGCTGGCCGTGCCGCAGGAGTACGGCGGGCTGGGCTGCGGGGCCCCCGAGGTGGGGGTGGTCATGGCGGAACTGGGCCGCGCGCTGAGCCCCGTACCGTATCTGGGCTCGGCGGTGCTGACCGTACAGGCGCTGCTCGCCTCCGGTGACCGGCAGGCGTGCGCCCGACACCTGCCCGGGCTGGCCGAGGGCACGGTGGTGGGCGCACTGGCGTGGGCGGAGACCCCCACGGCGGGCATGGCCGGTCCCGCCGAGCCGTGCTCGGTCGCCCACTCGGCCCCCACCTCCGCCAGGCTCCCCAAGACACCCCCCAACCCCCACCCCGAAGCAGGCCCCGAACCCGGACCCGCGACAGGCCCCGAGGCCGGGGCCGGAGCCGGAGCCGAGGCCGGAGCTGGAGCTGGAGCTGGAGCCGAGGCCGGGGCAGGCACCGAAACCGAGGCCGGCGCCGGGGCGGGCACCGAGGCCGCACCCAGGGCGGGAGCCGGAGCAGGAGCCGGGGCCGGAGCCGAGGCCAGGACCGGGGCGGGCACCGGGGCCGGAACCGGTGCCGAAGCCGAGGCAGGGGCAGGCACCGAAGCCGAGGCCGGCGCCGGGGCGGGCACCGAGGCCGCACCCGGGGCGGGAGCCGGGGCGGGAGCCGGGGCCGAGGCCAGGGCCGGGGCAGGCACCGAGGCCGCACCCGGGGCGGGAGCCGGGGCCGGGGCGGGCACCGGGGCGGGCACCGGGGCCGGAGCCGAGGCAGGCACCGAAACCGGGGCCGGAGCCGGAGCCGGGGCCAGAGCCGAGGCAGGCACCAGGGCGGGAACCGGTGCCGGAGCCGGATCCGAGACCGGGGCGGGCCCCGAGGCCGGGGCAGGTTCCGAGGCCGGAGCGACACCCGGCGGGTCTGTCGGTCCCCGACCCGCGGCGGCGCCCGATGCGGGCTCCGGCCCGCGTGCGGGGCAGGGCGCCGGACGCGGGGGTTGGGAGGTCGCCGACATGGCCACCCGGGCGGTGCCGGACGGCGAGGGGTGGCTGCTCACGGGTACCAAGCGGTACGTGCTGGCGGGCCCGGCCGAGCCCACACTCATCCTGGTCTTCGCCGTCATCGGCACCGGCTCCGCGCCCGGCCAGGGCACCGGCACCACGCCCGCGGCCGACACCGCGCCCGGCCAGGGCACCGGCTCAGCGCCCGGCCAGGGCATCGGTCTGTTCGAGCTCACCGCCCCGCCGGTGGCCTTCACCGTACGGTCCACCCTGGACCGCACCCGCCCGCTCGCCGAGCTGATCCTGGACCGGACCCCGGCCCGGCTGCTCTCGTCCGACGGCGCCGCGGTCCTGGCCCGGGTCCGCGACCTGGCCTGCACCGCGCTCGCCGCCGAACAGGTGGGCGCCGCCGCGCGGGCGCTGGAGGAGACGGTCCGGTACGCGAAGGACCGGATCCAGTTCGGCCGGCCCATCGGCTCCTTCCAGGCGGTGAAGCACCGGCTCGCCGACATGCACACGGCAGTGGAGACGGCCGGGGCACTCGCCGCCGCGGCGGCCGCCGCCGACGCCCCGCCGCGGCTCGCGGCCGCCGCCAAGTCGGCCTGCTCGCAGGCGTACGCGTACGTCGCCGGGGAGATGATCCAGCTGCACGGCGGCATCGGCATCACCTGGGAGCACCCGGCGCACGACTTCTTCAAGCGCGCCCACGGCTCCGCCCACCTCTTCGGCGCACCGGCCGCGCACCGGGCCCGACTTGCGGCAGACCTCGGTTTCGGCGGGGCGCCCTGACGTACCCTCGCCCCATGACGGGCAGTGCGATCAACCTCCGCAAGGTCGAGGAGACGGCTCCCGCCCTCGTGAGCCTCTACAAGAGCGCCGGGGTCTCCCTGCGCAAGTACGGCCTGGAAGGCGGGCGCGCCGCGGTCTACCTGGTGCTGGACTACTCCGGGTCGATGCGCCCGTACTACGCGGACGGCAGCGTGCAGGCCCTCGCCGACCGGGTGCTGGGACTCTCCGCGCACCTGGACGACGACGGCCGGGTACCGGTGGTCTTCTTCTCCACGGAGGTCGACGCGGTGGAGGAGATCTCCCTGGCCGGGCACGAGGGGAAGGTCACCGAGATCGCCTCCCGCCTCGGCCACATGGGCAAGACGGCCTACGACGCGGCGATGGAAGCGGTGATCGACCACCATCTGGACTCGGGGGCGACGGACCCGGCCTTCGTCGTCTTCCAGACGGACGGCGGTCCGCTCAGCAAGCTCGCGGCGGAGAGGTACCTGTGCAAGGCGGCCCGGCTTCCGCTGTTCTGGCAGTTCGTCGGCTTCGGCAACACGCGCAGCACGCAGTTCGACTTCCTGCGCCGGCTGGACGAACTGCCCGTCCCGTCCCGGCGCGTGGTGGACAACGCCGGCTACTTCCACGCGGGCCTGGATCCGCGCACCGTCCCGGACGCGGAACTGTACGACCGCCTGGTCGGGGAGTTCCCGGCCTGGCTGGCGGCGGCGCGCGGCGCGGGCATCGTGCGCGCCTGACCCGGGACCGCCCGGGCCACGCGCTTTCATGGACGTATGACGCACACCAGCTGGGCAGTCTTCGAGAAGGCGGAGCCGGAGTTCGCGGCGGCCGTCCAGGCGCGCTTCGCGCAGTACCCGCACCATGTCCTGGCCACCCTCCGCAAGGACGGTTCCCCCCGGGTGTCCGGGCTGAACGTCGACATCCGCGGCGGCGAGCTGTGGCTCGGGATGATGGCGGGCTCGATGAAGGCCAGGGACCTCCAGCACGACCCGCGCTTCGCCCTGCACACCAATCCGGGCGCGGGCGAGGAGATGCCCGACGGGGACGTACGGGTCTCCGGGCGGGCGGTGGAGCTGGTGGACCCGCCCGAGCTGCACCGGTACGCGGAGGAGACGGAGACCCCGCACCCGTTCCACCTCTTCTACGCCGACCTGTCGGAGGTCGTCCACATCGGCGTGGAGGGCGACGACCTGGTGCTGCGGTCGTGGACCCCGGCGCGCGGCGTGCACACCGTGCGCCGGGGCAACGACGACGAGCCGCCGCGCGAGGACCCGGAGCCGGGCGAGCCGGGGCCGGGCGGCGCGGCCGGCTGAGCGGTCCGGGCGGCGGAGCGGTCCGGGCGGCGGGGCGGTCCGGGCGGCGGGGCGGTTCGGCCGGCTGAGCGGTTCGGCTAGCTGAGCGGTTCGGCTAGCTGAGCGGGGGCAGGCCGCCGATCGGGCCGAGGGCGGCCGGGTCCACGTCCACCCAGTTGCGGTCGATGTTGAGGGTGACCCCGCCGTAGGTGGCGTTGTGGTCGCCGCGGAACTGGTGGGCCCGGCGCGGGCCGGCCCACCGGGCCGTGCCCGCCGGCAGGCCCATGTCGGCGTCGCTGACGGAGGCCGAGAGGTTCCAGCGGGCGGCCCACAGCACGTCCGGCATGGCCTGGGGGGCCTGGTGGTAGTGGGCGCTCAGCGCCTTGACCCCGGAGCTCACCGAGACGTAGGCGGCGGAGCGGAAGCCCAGCTCGTGCAGCCGCTCCGTCCAGGCGGTCAGGTAGGCGACGACCGGGGCGTCCCAGGTGGCGCGGTCCGTGTAGTTCTCCAGGTCGTTGTAGAGCACCGCGCCCCCGGCCAGCCCCAGGGACCGGGCGGCGTCCACCGCGCCCTCGGCGGCCTCCCGGCCCTGCCCGTTGGCCTCGGAGGGGTCGGTGGACAGGCCGGTGCTGGAGCTGTTCCAGGGCTGCGGGCCGACCCAGATCGGCATCAGGTGCCAGCCCGCGGCGGCCTGCCGCTCGACCCAGCGGGCCGTGAGCCGCGGCTGGGCACAGGCCCGGGCGCGGCCGCCGATGTAGATGCCGATCGCGCGGAAGGGGGAATCGGCCCGCCAGGTGTCCATGGCCTTCTGCGTCGGGGCGGTGCAGGCGTCGAAGCCCTCGCCCTTGAAGGCTTCCTGGACCCCGCGGTGCTCCCCGCCGCCGGGGGCCACGGCCGGCGTCGCGGGGCGCGGGGCGGGGGTGGCGGCGCTCAGGGCGCGGGCCCGCGTGAGGACCCTGCGTACGGCGTCGGGCGCGGCCCCGTACGAGACGGTGGCCATGACCCCGGGCCGGAGCAGGGCGTAGCGCAGCTCGTTGCTGGCGGAGGGGTGGGGGGCTTCGGGCAGCGCGGTGGCGGTCTCGACGGTGACGGTGGGGACGTCGGCGCGTTCGGGGGCTCCGTCGAGGGGTTCGAGGTGCAGGGTGTCGGCACGGCTGACGACGGCCCGGCCGGCGCATTCGCTCTGGGTACCGGCGTGGCCGAGGTACAGGGTGGGCAGGTCGAGCCGGACGCAGGCGCCGGGATCGCGGTCGAGGTCGACGACCCGCCAGTCGGCGGGGACGGTGAGGCGCAGCCCGTGGTAGTCGACGGTCTGCCGGTCGGCGGCGGCTACGGTGGACTGGACGGACAGCAGCAGGGCAGCGCCGAGCAGCCCGCTCAGCAGGGTTCGGGTGGGGGCCATGCTGGAGATGGTTACCAGACGACGACCCCCTCAACTGCACGGACGTGCCCGGCAGATGGACCGTTCGGCCTAGACCGCCCCCTCCGGGTCCCGCTCCCCCGGCTGTCGCTGGGAGGTACCCCGGGCCCGCGCGGCCTGGCGCCGCCCCGCCGGCGCCGCCGCATCACCCGCACGAGCGAACCGGCCTCGGCCCCGTCGTGCGGCGGGTGACGGTCCGCGCCCGCCGGGCGTCGTCCCGTCAAGAAGGCAGGGCACGCTTTCGGGCAGCACGAATTGAGGCCCGGGAGACAGTGGGAACGAACGAACCGGCGCCGTTGCGCCCGGCGGCGGCCGGGGTCGGCTAACAGTGATGACCGGCGGGACACTCGGCGAGCAACACCAAGAGGCCCCAGAGCGAGAGGACGAGCCCGCCGGACACCGCCCCCATGACGGCGAAGCGCCGCAGGGCCTGACGTCGGCCCCCCACGAGCGCCACCACGAACCCCACGGCCGGCGCACCCACCGCACTGCCCACAGCGGCCAGCCCGAACACCCTGCCGAACTCGTCCCGCACTTCCGGGACCCCCAACGCGGTGGCGATCAGAGGAGCGAACAGGACGAGGGGAACGGCCCTCCACCACCACACCAACCCGGCGATCACCCGGTCCAGCCGGGACGACGCCGAACCACCGGGCGGCACATCCCCCGAACGTCGATCGAGGGCGCGGCGAGTGGATGACATGCCCCGATCATAGGCAGCCCCACCCCCGGACACGCCACAGCGCCCGCCACCCCTGGTCGGGGACGTGGCGGGCGCTGTGTCACTCCCTCAGACGCGCACCAGCTTGAAACCGGCCCTGACCGTCTTGCCCACCACCTCCGCACGGACCTCGAACTCGTCAGCGAGCGCAGCAACCATCGAGAGGCCGCGCCCCCCTTCCGTCTCGGAGCCGGGCCGTCCCGGCACGGGGTGACCGGGGCCGCTGTCACGCACCTCGATCCACAGCCCCTCCGCCTCCCGCGTCAGCCGCACCGAGAACTCACGCCCGGGCGGGGCGCCGTGGAGCACGGCGTTCGCCGCCAGCTCGGAGGCGCAAAGGCGGATGTCATCCCGCCGCTCGAACACGCCCCACCCGGCAAGCGTGTCGCCGACGAACTGCCGGACCGCACGAGCCGAAACACGAGCCCGGGGGAATCGCTGCTCCCGAAACGAGGACACGGACCTACCGCCTTCACTCTGAGCTTCCAAGGCCACACAGACCGTATCGCTATTCGCAAAATGCAGCAAGGTTTGGGAGGGTGGGTACGACTGGCGTCGTCGCATAACGTGGAGGCGACGGAGCGAACTTCAGGCGTGGGAGGCACTGTGAGCGGCAGCGAGTGGACCAGTAAGTCGATGCCGTATCTGGCTGCACGCCCGCCCGGCGCAACGGACGCCTGGACGGACGAGGCCACGGAAGCCGGACGGCGGGGCAGCCAGCGCGTCCTGCATGCGGGAGAGACGGCAGCCCCCGCCGCCGTCGCCGTCATGCTCGACCTGGCGGCCGGCGGCACGGTCGTGGCACGCCGCAGGATCATTGAACTCGACGACGAGCCGACCGAGTTGACGGACACCTACTATCCCGCGGACATCGCCGTCGGCACCGCGCTCGCCGGAACGGCGAAGATCCGCGGCGGCGCCGTCACCCTCTTGGCCACCCTGGGGCATGTCGGCGTACGCGTCGTCGAGAATGTGACGGCGCGGATGCCCGATGACCAGGAGTGCGCACAGCTCCGCCTCACTCCGGCCGAACCGGTTCTGCAACTCGCGCGCACCACCTACGACTCGGCCGACCGGGCCATTCAGGCGGACATCATGGTCATGCCCGCCGGACGCCATCAGCTTCGGTACGAGATCAGGATCGGATGACCTTGCCCAGCCACGAAGCCGGCTCACTGGACCCGCGACCGCTCCACGCCCGCATCGCCGCCGATCTCCGCGAGGAGATCCTGAGCGGCGAGCTGGCCGCGGGCGCGAAGCTGCCGTCGACCGCGCAGCTGAAGGACCGCTTCGACGCCTCCAACGCCACGATCCAGAAGGCCGTGCACCTGCTGAAGGGCGAGGGACTCGCGGTCGGACGGGCCGGGGCTGCGGTGACCGTACGGGAGAACCGGCAGCGGACCGTCCGCCCCGCCGCATCCCTCACGCCGGCGGCCACCGGGGAGGCGTACCCCTGGCTCGCCAACGCGTCGAACCGGCGGTCTTCCGTGCACAGCACCCTGCTGTCGGTCGAGGAGGTACCGGTCTCCGGTGACGTCGCCGAGGCTCTTGGCCTGTCGGGCAGCGGGACGGCCGTACGCCGCCACCAACTGATCACCATCGATGGTGAACCGGCCGAGTTGGTGGCCTCGTACTACCCCCTGGACATCGCGCGCGGCACTGCCCTTGCCGAGCCGCGCCGGATCCGGGGCGGCACACCGACCCTGCTGACCGGACTCGGCTTCCCACCGCGCCACAGCGTGGACCGAGTCTCCGCCCGCGTGGCGACGCAGGAGCAGTACACAGCCCTGCCTCTCCCCGGTGAGTTGCCGATCCTGCGTACCCTCCGCACCGTCTACGGCGAAGGCGACCGGCCTGTCGAAGTCACCGTCATGGTCAAGGCCGGCCACCTCTACGAGCTTCGGTACGACTTCACCCCCGAAGCCTGACCCCGGACACGCCACAGCGCCCGCCACCCCTGGTCGGGGACGTGGCGGGCGCTGTGTCGGGTTTCCGCACTCCGTTGTGCGGACCGTATGAGGGGTCCCGCCCACGGAGGGGGGCGGGGGGTGCTGCGGGTATTACACGGTCAGCGAGCGGTCCGTCGGCTTGACCGGGTACGGGAGGGCGCTGGTGCCGGTCAGGAAGCGGTCCACGCCGCGGGCGGCCGAGCGGCCTTCCGCGATGGCCCAGACGATGAGCGACTGGCCGCGGCCCGCGTCGCCGGCGACGAAGACGCCGTCGACGTTGGTCGCGTAGGAGGCGTCGCGCTCGATGTTGCCGCGGGCGTCCAGCTCCAGGGCGAACTGGTCGACCAGGCCGTTGGCCTGGTCCGTGCCCGTGAAGCCCATCGCCAGGGTGACCAGCTGGGCCGGGAGGACCCGCTCGGTGCCCGGCTTCTGCTCCAGCTTGCCGTCCTTGAACTCGACCTCGATCAGGTGCAGCGCCTGGACGTTGCCGTCCTCGTCGCCCTCGAAGTGGGTGGTGGAGACGGAGTAGACCCGCTCGCCGCCCTCCTCGTGCGCCGAGGTGACCTTGTACAGCATGGGGAACGTCGGCCAGGGCTGCCCGGTGGGGCGGTCCTCGGACGGCTTCGGCATGATCTCCAGCTGCGTGACCGAGGCCGCGCCCTGGCGGTGGGCGGTGCCCACGCAGTCCGCGCCGGTGTCGCCGCCGCCGATGACGACCACGTGCTTGCCCTCGGCGGTGATGGGGGGCGCCATGAAGTCGCCCTCCTGCACCTTGTTCGCGAGCGGCAGGTACTCCATCGCGAAGTGGATGCCGTTCAGCTCGCGGCCCGGGACCGGGAGGTCGCGGGAGACCGTGGCGCCCGCCGCGATGACCACCGCGTCGAACCGCTTGCGCAGGTCGGTGGCGGTGATGTCGCGGCCGACCTCGATGCCGGTACGGAACTTGGTGCCCTCCGCGCGCATCTGCTCGATGCGGCGGTTGATGTGCACCTTCTCCATCTTGAACTCGGGGATGCCGTAGCGCAGCAGACCACCGACGCGGTCGGCGCGCTCGTACACCACCACGGTGTGCCCGGCCCGCGTCAGCTGCTGGGCCGCGGCGAGACCCGCCGGGCCGGAGCCGATGACGGCGGCCGTCTTGCCGGAAAGGCGCTCCGGCGGCTGCGGGGTGACGTTGCCGTTGTCCCAGGCCTTGTCGATGATCGAGACTTCGACGTTCTTGATCGTGACGGCGGGCTGGTTGATGCCCAGCACGCACGCCGACTCGCACGGAGCGGGGCACAGACGGCCCGTGAACTCCGGGAAGTTGTTCGTGGCGTGCAGGCGCTCGCTCGCCGCCGACCAGTCGTCGCGGTACGCGAAGTCGTTCCACTCGGGGATCAGGTTCCCGAGCGGGCATCCGTTGTGACAGAACGGGATGCCGCAGTCCATGCAGCGGCCGGCCTGCTTGCTGATGATCGGGAGCAGCGAGCCCGGAACGTAGACCTCGTTCCAGTCCTTCAGCCGGTCGGCGACAGGACGGGTGCAGGCGGTCTCGCGCTGGGTGGTGAGGAAGCCCTTCGGGTCAGCCATGGGTCGCCGCCTCCATCATCTTCTCCGTGGTCTCGGATTCCGAGAGTCCGGCGAGCTCAGCGGCGTCCTTGGCGGCGAGCACTGCCTTGTACGTGGTGGGGATGATCTTGCTGAAGCGGTCCGCCGAGACGGACCAGTCGGCCAGGAGCTTCGCGGCCACGGTCGAGCCGGTCTCCTCCTCGTGGCGGCGCACCACATCGTGCAGCCACTGCTTGTCGGTGTCGGACAGGGCCTCCAGGGCGCCCGCGTTGCCGACGTTGACGTTGTTCGGGTCGAGGTCGATGACGTACGCGACGCCGCCAGACATGCCGGCCGCGAAGTTGCGGCCCGTCTCGCCGAGGACGACCGCGGTGCCGCCGGTCATGTACTCGCAGCCGTGGTCGCCCACGCCCTCCGAGACGACCAGGGCGCCGGAGTTGCGGACGCAGAAGCGCTCGCCGGTGCGGCCGCGCAGGAACATCTCGCCGCCGGTGGCTCCGTAGCCGATGGTGTTGCCGGCGATGGTGGAGTACTCGGCGAGGTGGTCGGCGCCGCGGTCCGGGCGGACCACGATCCGGCCGCCGGAGAGGCCCTTGCCGACGTAGTCGTTGGCGTCGCCCTCCAGGCGGAGGGTGATGCCCTTCGGCACGAAGGCGCCGAAGGACTGGCCGGCCGAACCGGTGAAGGTCAGGTCGATGGTGTTGTCGGGCAGGCCCGCGCCACCGAACTTCTTGGTGACGTGGTGGCCGAGCATGGTGCCGACGGTCCGGTTGATGTTGCGGATCGCGACCTGGGCGCGGACCGGCTGGGCGCTCTCGGCGGACTCGGCGTTCAGCGCGTCGGCGGCGAGCTCGACGAGCTCGTTGTCGAGGGCCTTCTCCAGACCGTGGTCCTGCTCGATCAGGGCGTGGCGGACCGCGCCCTCGGGGAGCTCCGGCACGTAGAAGAGCGGCTCCAGGTCGAGACCCTGCGCCTTCCAGTGCGTGACGGCCTTCGTCGTGTCGAGGAGCTCGGCGTGGCCGACGGCCTCCTCGATCGTACGGAAGCCCAGCTCGGCGAGGAGCTCGCGCACCTCCTCCGCGATGAACTCGAAGAAGTTGACGACGAACTCGGGCTTGCCGGAGAAGCGCTCGCGCAGGACGGGGTTCTGCGTGGCGATGCCCACCGGGCAGGTGTCCAGGTGGCAGACGCGCATCATGACGCAGCCGGAGACGACGAGCGGCGCGGTCGCGAAACCGAACTCCTCGGCGCCGAGCAGCGCGGCGATGACCACGTCGCGGCCGGTCTTGAGCTGGCCGTCCGTCTGGACGACGATGCGGTCGCGCAGCCCGTTGAGCAGCAGGGTCTGCTGGGTCTCGGCGAGGCCGAGCTCCCAGGGGCCGCCCGCGTGCTTGAGCGAGGTGAGCGGGGAGGCGCCCGTTCCGCCGTCGTGGCCGGAGATGAGGACGACGTCCGCGTGCGCCTTGGAGACGCCCGCGGCGACCGTGCCCACGCCGACCTCGGAGACCAGCTTCACGTGGATGCGGGCGACCGGGTTGGCGTTCTTGAGGTCGTGGATCAGCTGAGCCAGGTCCTCGATGGAGTAGATGTCGTGGTGCGGCGGCGGGGAGATCAGGCCGACGCCCGGGGTGGAGTGCCGGGTCTTGGCGACCCACGGGTAGACCTTGTGGCCGGGCAGCTGGCCGCCCTCGCCGGGCTTGGCGCCCTGCGCCATCTTGATCTGGATGTCGTCCGCGTTGACCAGGTACTCGGAGGTGACGCCGAAGCGGCCGGAGGCGACCTGCTTGATCGACGAGCGCCGCGCCGGGTCGTACAGGCGGTCCGGGTCCTCGCCGCCCTCACCGGTGTTGGACTTGGCGCCCAGCTGGTTCATGGCGATGGCGAGGGTCTCGTGCGCCTCCTTGGAGATGGAGCCGTACGACATGGCGCCGGTGGAGAAGCGCTTGACGATGTCGGAGATCGGCTCGACCTCGTCGATGGAGATCGACGGGCGGTCGCTCTTGAAGCCGAACAGGCCGCGGAGCGTCATCAGGCGCTCGGACTGCTCGTTCACGCGGTCCGTGTACTGCCGGAAGATGTCGTACCGGCGGTTGCGGGTGGCGTGCTGGAGGCGGAAGACCGTCTCCGGGTCGAACAGGTGCGGCTCGCCCTCGCGGCGCCACTGGTACTCGCCGCCGATCTCCAGCGCGCGGTGCGTGGCGGCGATGCCGGAGACGGGGTACGCCTTGGCGTGGCGCGCGGCCACCTCCTTGGCGATGACCTCCAGGCCGGCGCCGCCGATCTTCGTGGCGGTGCCCGCGAAGTAGGTGCCGACGAAGTCCTCGTTGAGGCCGACGGCCTCGAAGACCTGGGCGCCGCGGTAGGAGGCGACGGTGGAGATGCCCATCTTGGACATGACCTTCAGGACGCCCTTGCCGAGCGCGTAGATCAGGTTCTTGATGGCCTGCTCCGGCTCCAGGCCGGTCAGGAAGGTACCGGCGCGCAGGAGGTCCTCGACGGACTCCATGGCCAGGTACGGGTTGACCGCGGCGGCGCCGTAGCCGATCAGCAGCGCGACGTGGTGGACCTCGCGGACGTCACCGGCCTCGACCAGCAGGCCCACCTGGGTGCGCTGCTTGGTGGCGATGAGGTGGTGGTGCACGGCGGAGGTGAGCAGCAGCGACGGGATCGGCGCGTGCTCGGCGTCCGAGTGGCGGTCCGAGAGGACGATGAGGTGCGCGCCGTTCGCGATGGCCGCGTCGACCTCGCCGCGGATCTCCTCGATCCGTGCGGCCAGTGCCTCGCCGCCGCCGGAGACCCGGTAGAGGCCGGAGAGCGTGGCGGCCTTCATGCCCGGCATGTCGCCGTCGGCGTTGATGTGGATGAGCTTGGCCAGCTCGTCGTTGTCGATCACCGGGAAGGGCAGGGTGACGCTGCGGCAGGACGCGGCGGTCGACTCCAGCAGGTTGCCCTGCGGGCCGAGCGAGGACAGCAGCGAGGTGACGAGCTCCTCGCGGATGGCGTCCAGCGGCGGGTTGGTGACCTGCGCGAAGAGCTGGGTGAAGTAGTCGAAGAGCAGCCGGGGGCGCTCGGACAGGGCCGCGATCGGGGAGTCCGTACCCATGGAGCCGAGGGGCTCGCCGGCGGTACGGGCCATCGGCGCGAGGATGACGCGCAGCTCTTCCTCGGTGTAGCCGAAGGTCTGCTGGCGGCGGGTGACCGAGGCGTGGGTGTGCACGATGTGCTCGCGCTCGGGCAGGTCCGACAGCTCGATCTCGCCGGTCTCCAGCCACTCCGCGTACGGGGCGGCGGCGGCCAGCTCGTTCTTGATCTCGTCGTCCTCGATGATCCGCTTCTGGGCGGTGTCGACGAGGAACATCTTGCCGGGCTGCAGGCGGCCCTTGCGGACGACCTTGGCCGGGTCGATGTCGAGCACGCCGACCTCGGAGCCGAGGACGACGAGGCCGTCGTCGGTGACCCAGTAGCGGCCGGGGCGCAGACCGTTGCGGTCGAGGACCGCGCCGACCTGGGTGCCGTCGGTGAAGGTGACGCAGGCCGGGCCGTCCCAGGGCTCCATCTGCGTGGAGTGGTACTTGTAGAACGCGCGGCGGGCCGGGTCCATGGAGGTGTGGTTCTCCCACGCCTCCGGGATCATCATCAGCACGCTGTGCGGGAGGGACCGGCCGCCGAGGTGGAGCAGCTCCAGGACCTCGTCGAAGGAGGCCGAGTCGGAGGCGTCCGGGGTGCAGATCGGGAAGATCCGGTCCAGCACGCCGTCGCCGAAGGCCTCGGAGGCCAGCTGGGACTCGCGGGCCTTCATCCAGTTCCGGTTGCCCTTGACCGTGTTGATCTCGCCGTTGTGCGCGACGAAGCGGTACGGGTGGGCGAGCGGCCAGGACGGGAAGGTGTTCGTGGAGAACCGCGAGTGGACCAGGGCGAGCGTCGAGGCGAAGCGACGGTCGGAGAGGTCGGGGAAGAAGGGCTCCAGCTGGCCGGTGGTCAGCATGCCCTTGTAGACGATGGTGCGCGCGGACAGCGACGGGAAGTAGACCCCGGCCTCGCGCTCGGCGCGCTTGCGCAGCACGAAGGCCTTGCGGTCCAGCTCGATGCCGGTGCTTCCGTTGGAAACGAAGAGCTGGGAGAAGGCCGGCATGGTGGCGCGGGCGCCGTTGCCGAGGAGGTCCGGGGTGACCGGGACCTCGCGCCAGCCGAGGACCGTGAGGTTCTCCTGGGCGGCGATGGCCTCGATCTGCTCCACGGCGACGGCCTGTGCGGTGCCGTCGGCGGGGAGGAAGGCGATGCCGACGGCGTACGCGCCGGCCTCGGGGAGCTCGAAGCCGGCCACCTCGCGCAGGAACGCGTCCGGCACCTGGCTCAGGATTCCGGCGCCGTCGCCCGAGTCCGGCTCGGAGCCGGTCGCGCCGCGGTGCTCGAGGTTCCGCAATACGGTCAGGGCCTGCTCAACGAGGGTGTGGGTGGCCTCGCCGGTGAGGTTCGCCACGAATCCGACGCCACAGGCGTCCTTCTCGTTGCGCGGGTCGTACATGCCCTGCTGGGCGGGGCGACCGTCCATGGGCGACCAGGCGGTGGTGCTGAGGCCGGTCGCGGAGTGCGTGGATGCGGAACGCATCGGCTCTCCCGTCGTCGTCGTGGCATATGTGCATAGCCGAGGGACGACGTTGGCCCTCTGCGAAATTTCGTGCAGATTACATGATGACGACAATCCCGAGAAGCGGATACGCCATTCCAGCATGCGGACACTGCGCGAAGCAGAAAAGGGGGACTTTCGCGGCGTTCCACGGACGCAGACCGACGCAGCACGAGGCGAAGGTCCCGGGTGCAGGGCGGGCATCGTTGCCCGAAGCCCTGGTCTGATTCCCGGCGGACACGGGATCGAAACCGCCGGGTAACGGACTACTTATGTGGTGCTCTGCATAGTGTCTCACTCCAAGGCCGGTCAGCCTATGGCTCCGCCGATCCAGGTTCCCAGGATGTACGTCACACCGGCGGCCGCGCCACCCAGGACGAGCTGGCGCATGCCGCTGTACCACCAGGACCGGGCGGTGACCCGGGAGACCACCGCGCCGCAGGCGAAGAGCCCGACCAGCGCGAGCAGCACCGCGGGCCACAGGGACGTGGCGCCGAGCAGGTACGGCAGTACGGGGAGCAGCGCGCCCAGCGCGAAGGAGCCGAAGGACGAGACCGCGGCGACGAGCGGCGAGGGCAGGTCGTCGGGGTCGATCCCGAGCTCCTCGCGAGCGTGGATCTCCAGCGCCTGCTCGGGGTCGCGGGACAGCTGCATGGCGACCTCGCGGGCCAGCATGGGCTCGACGCCGCGGGAGACGTAGAGCTCGGCCAGCTCCTCCATCTCGTCCACCGGGTGCTTGCGCAGCTGCTGCCGCTCTATGTCCAGTTCGGCGAGGACCAGTTCGCGCTGCGAGGCGACGGAGGTGTACTCGCCGGCCGCCATCGAGAAGGCGCCGGCGGCGAGGCCGGCCAGTCCGGTGATGACGACGGTCTGCGGGGCGACGGCGCCGCCGGCCACTCCGGTCATCAGGGCGAGGTTGGAGACGAGTCCGTCCATGGCGCCGAAGACGGCCGGCCGCAGCCATCCGCCGTTCACATCGCGGTGGGTGTGGTTGTCCCGGTGCGCGGTGTGCAGCGGTGCTTCGATGTCGATGATGGACATGTTGAGATACCTCCCCATTTGTGCCAACGGGTGCCGCGAGACACCCCGCTCCCCCTGAACACCTCGAAACTACGCACGATTTCTGCCGCCCGCCAGCAAGGAAGGCCGTACTTACCTGCGGTTTTATGGGTCGGCGACCGGGTGACGACGGGGTTCGCGGGGTGTTTTGCGACGAGCGACAAACCACATGCCATGGCACAAATCCCCCAAGGGCTCATGATGAGCCCCATCCGATGTGGGAGAGGCGCGCCATGGAGCCGGTGAAGCTGATTGCATGCAATCCGCAGGTCCTCCTCGAACGGGCCAGGGGCGCTCTTCTCGGGCTCGCGGTGGGCGACGCGCTGGGCGCCCCCGCGGAGAACATGAAGCCGTCGGAGATCCGGGCGAAATGGGGCCGCATCGAGGGCTTCGTGTCGGAGGACCCGGCGGGCACGGACGACACCGAGTACGCGATCTTCTCCGGGCTGCTGCTGGCCCGCCACGGCTCGGCGCTCACGGTCTCCCACGTGGAGCGGGCCTGGCACCACTGGATCGCGGACCTCGACGAAGGCCCGTTCCGGGGCGCCGGATTCTCGGAGCGCGGCACGCTGGAGAACCTGCGCCGGGGGCTCGCGGCCCCCATCTCCGCCCAGCACCGGCACGCGTGGTCGGACGGTCTCGCCATGCGGGCGGCCCCGTTCGGCGTCTTCGCGGCGGGCCGGCCCGCCGAAGCGGCCCGGCTCGTCGCCATCGACGGCTCGGTCAGCCACGACGGCGAGGGCATCTACGGCGGCCAGGCGGTGGCGGCGGGCGTGGCGGCGGCCATGGCCGGCGGCAGCCCGGCGTCCGTCGTCTCCGCGGCCCTGTCCGTGATCCCGTCCGACTCCTGGACGGCCCGCTCCCTGCGCCGGGCGGTCACCGCCGCCCCGCGCGGGGAACGGGCCGTGCGCTCGGCGGTGGTCATCGGCGGCTACCCGTGGACGGACCTGGCCCCCGAAGCCGTCGGCCTCGCCTTCGGCGCCTTCGCCGCCTGCCGGGGCGACTTCCCCTCCTCGGTCCTGACCGCGGTCAACATGGGCCGCGACGCGGACACCACGGCGGCGGTGGCGGGCGCCCTGTCCGGCGCGATGTCGGGCGCCGCCGCGATCCCCGCCGCCTGGTCCTCGGCCATCGGCCCGGTCCGCGGCAGCTGCCTCCCCTCGATGCGGGGCTACCACGTCCTCGACATCGCGGACCTCCTCACCCCCGAATACGAGGCCCCCCGATGACGCCCCCGCCGGCCCCCACCCCACACCTCCCCCCGCCCGGCCCGGCGGACCACCCCCTCGACACAACCGTGGCCCCCACACCCGTGGCCCCCACACCCCAACCCGAAGCCCAGACCGGAGCCGGAGCCGGGACCGGAGCCGGCTCCCTCGCCGGGGGCGGTGCCCAGGCCGGGGCCGGGCCCTTGGCCGGGGGCCGAACCCCCGCCGGAGGCGTGGCCCTCGCCGGGGCGGCGGTCACAGTCGGGTGGGGCGGGGGTGTGGGCTTCGGGGTGGTCGGCGGAGGGCCGGGCCTCCGGATCACCGGGGTCCGGGTCGTCGATCGGGCTCCCGCACACGCCGGGCCGCCCGCAGGGACGCAGCGGATCCTCGAACCAGCGCCCGCACACACCGAGCCCCCCGATGCAGGGACCCAGCGGATCATCGAGCCGGCCCCCGTACACGCCAAGCCGCCCGCAGGGACGCAGCGGATCCTCGAACCAGCGCCCGCACACACCGAGCCCCCCGATGCAGGGACCCAGCGGATCATCGAGCGGGCTCCCACACACACCGCGCCTCCCGCAGGGGCCCCGCGGATCCTCGAACCAGCCCCCCTACACACCAAGCCGCCCGCAGGGGCCCAGCGGATCCTCGAACCAGCCCCCCTACACACCAAGCCCCCCGCAGGGGCCCCGCGGATCGTCGAGCCGGCCCCCGTACACACCAAGCCCCCCGCAGGGGCCCTGCAGATCGTCGAGCCGGCCCCCGTACACACCAAGCCGCCCGCAGGGGCCCCGCGGATCCTCGAACCAGCCCCACCCGCCAAGCCCCCCGCAGGGGCCCCGTGGATCGTCGGGCCGATGCCCTCACCCGCCGAGCCCCCCGCAGGGGCCCGGCGGATCGAGGGTCTCCTCCTCGGCCTCGCCGCAGGCGACGCCGCCGGGTGGCCCGCCGCCCGCCACCGCGCCAGCCGGATGCCCGAGTGGACCCGCCGTCTCACCCGCGAGCTCGACACCTTCGCCGAGCAGAACGCCACCACCACCCTCCCCGTCCCCATCGCCCTCAACCAGCCCCCCGAACCACTGCGCCTCGGCCCGTCCGACGACGCCGAGTGGGCCGCCTTCGTCGCCGAGTCCGTGCTCACCGCCGCCGGCGTACTGCTCAGCGACCTCTCCCGGTCCCGCCGCATGCGCGCCGCGATCGACCTCGCGTGGAACGCCCTGGCCTCCGAGGTCGCCGCGGCAGCGGACCGCGCGCCCGAGGTCGAGTCCGCCGTCCTCCCCCTCCGCGCCCGGATCTCCGTACGCGCCGGCCTCGGCAACCTCGCCACCGGCCTGCGCCCGCCCGCCACCGGCCACGACAACCCGCACTACTTCGACGACGCCGCCTGCATCCGCGCCTGCGTGCTCGCCGTCGTCCACCCGGGAGACGCCGCGGCCGCCGCCGACCTCGCCGAGTTCGACGCCCGCTACACCCAGGACGGCGACGGCGTCCACGGCGCCCGCGCCATGGCCGCCGCCATCGCCACCGCCCTCACCACCGCGGACGTCGACGCCGCCGTCGAGGCCGCCCTCGCCCAGCTCCCCGAGGCCACCGAGATCGGCCGCAACGCCCGCCACGCCGTGAACCTCGCCCGTACCCGCACGGACGGCGGCGGCGCCTTCGCCATCGTCCCCATCCTCGAACACGAGATCGTGGACCACGTCTACAGCTACGGGATCGCCGCCGCCGAGACCGTCCCCGTGGCCCTCGCCCTCGCGACCGCCGCCCGCGGCAGGGTGACCGAGGCCGTCCCGGCGGCCGCCTGCCTGTCCCGCGTCGCGGACTCCGCCCCCGCCCTCGCCGGCGCCCTCACCGGCGTGCTCGGCGGCGGCGATTCGATCCCCGCCGCCTGGCGTGAGGCCTGCCGCACCCTCTCCGGCTGCGCCCTCCCCCGCCTCGCCGGCACCGACCTCGTGGAACTCGCCGCGCTCCTCGCGCGCACGGAACTCACCTCACCCAAACCTCAGGGGATGATTCGGACATGACGCTCACGTTGGAGGACCGGGCCTGCGGCGCTCTCGTCGGAGCCGCCGTCGGCGACGCGCTCGGCGGCCCGGTGGAGGGCTGGACCCCGGACCAGATCGTGGAACGGCACGGCGGCCGCGTGCACGGCATCGTCGGCCCGTGGCACGAGAACTGGCGCACGGCCCGCCCCATCGCCCCGTACCACAAGGGCGACGGGCACGTCACGGACGACACCTTGATGACGCACGCGCTGGTCCGCGTGTACGAGGCCGTACGGGACCACCTCGACTCCCACGCGATCGCCGAGCACCTGGTCCCCGACCTCATGAACAACCCGCGCTGGATCCCCGAACTGGAGGCCGAGGCCCTGCCGTTGCAGCGGATCTTCCTCGCGGAGAAGTGGATCGTCACCCGGCTGCACTACGCGCACGTCGACCCCCGCGAGGCCGGCAGCGGGAACATCGTCAACTGCGGGGCGGCGATGTACATGGCGCCGGTGGGCCTCGTCAACGCGGGCAACCCGGCGGGCGCGTACGCGGAGGCGCTGGACATCGCCGGCGCGCACCAGTCCTCGTACGGGCGGGAGGCGGCGGGCGTGTTCGCGGCGGCGGTGGCGGCCGCGTGCGTGCCCGGTGCGACGGCCGCCTCGGTGGTGGACGCGGCCCTGTCCCTGGCCAAGGACGGCACGCGCGCCGCGATCGCCGCCGTCCGCGAAGTGGCCGCCGGCCACCGGGACTTCGAGTCCGCGCTGGCCCCGCTGCGGGCGGCGGTGGCCCCGTACGACTCGGTCGGCCCGGACTACCGCACCCCCTCGCTCGACGCCCGCCGCCCCTCCCGGCTGCACTCCATCGAGGAACTCCCGATCGCGCTGGGGATGCTGCTGGTCGCGGACGGCGCGTACGAGGCCTCGGTGCTCGGCGCGGTCAACTACGGCCGCGACTGCGACTCCATCGCCACCATGGCGGGGGCGATCGCCGGGGCCCTGGGCGGCGAGGCCGTGGTCCCGGCCGTCTGGGCCAAGCAGGTCGCCGAGGCCAGCCGCCTCGACCTGCACGCCCCGGCGGCGGCGACGGCCGCCGTGGCCCGGGAGGTCTTCGCCCTCGACCGGGACCGCCGCCGGGCCCACGAGTCCGCCTTCACCGCGATCTCGGCCCCGCGGTGACGGCGCCCGCGGCCTGCGCCCCGGACTCCGTCCGGCTCACGTGGGCCCAGCCCGAGGACCTCGTCGGGCACGAGCTGCGCCAGGCGGCCGAGGACGGCCGGAACCCGGAGCCCGCCCGGCGCGCCTGGCTGGCGGCGGGCGGCAGCCCGGCCCCGGACCGCGCCGGCGCCTCCTCGCCCCCGGCCCCGCCGGAGCTCCGCGCCCTCGCGGTCGGCCTGCTGGACGAACTCGCCGCGCAGAAGTCCCCCCTGGCCACCGCCGAACCCCAGTCCTGGAAAGCGATCGTCGCCACCTGCCCGGACTGGCCCCCGCCCCCACCCGCCGGCCCCGCCGAACAGAGCCGGGAACCCGGCGCGGACGGCCTGGCCCCGTGCGCGGGCGCCCCGGCCGCGGAGCAGGACTCCGCCCCGCCCTGTCACGACGCACGTCCCCGTCCGGAAGCCACCGGACAGGACCTGGATCTGCCGACCCGGCTGGAAGCCGCCTGGTTGGGGCGGGCCGTCGGCTGTCTGCTCGGCAAGCCCGTCGAGAAGCTCCCCCTGGAGGGGATCCGGGCGCTGGCCCGCGCCACCGGCAACTGGCCGCTGAACGACTGGTTCAGCGAGCGCGGCGTACCGCCGGAGGTACTGGGCGCGTACCCCTGGAACCGCCGCTCCGCCACCACCTCGCTCGCCGAGAACATCGACGGCATGCCCGAGGACGACGACCTCAACTACCCGCTGCTCGGCCTGGTCCTCCTCCAGCGCCACGGCAAGGGCTTCACCACCACCGACGTCGCCCGCCTCTGGCTCGACGAACTGCCCGCCGGGCGGACCTTCACCGCCGAGCGCATCGCGTACCGCAACCTCCTGCTCGGGCTGGAGCCGCCCGCCACCGCCACCCACCACAACCCCTTCCGCGAATGGATCGGCGCCCTCATCCGCGCCGACGTCCACGGCTGGACCAACCCGGGCGATCCGGCCGCCGCCGCGGCCCAGGCGTACCGGGACGCCTCCCTGACCCACACCGGCAACGGCGTCTACGCCGCCCTCTTCATCGCGGCCGCCACCGCCGAGGCCGCCACCGGCCGGGCGGACGTCCACACCGCGCTCCGGGCCGGGCTGGCCGTCGTACCGCCCCGCTCCCGCCTCGCCGAGGCCGTCCGCCTCGGGATCCGGGCGGCCGCGGACGAACCGGACTTCGACCTCGTCGTCGACCGGCTGCACGCGCGCTACGGGCACTACCACTGGGTGCACGCCGTCCCCAACACCGCCCTGATCGTCGCCGCCCTCACCCACGCAGACGGGGACTTCACCCGTTCCGTCTGCCGCGCCGTGTCCGGCGGCTGGGACACCGACTCCAACGGGGCCACCGCCGGCGCCCTCGCCGCGCTGGTCGCGGGCTCGCCGAACGCCCTCCCGGACCGCTGGACCGCCCCCCTCAAGAACCGTCTCGCCACCACCGTCCCCGGCTTCGACGGCATCGGCTTCGACACCCTCGCCCACCTCACCGCACAGGAGGCAGCACGCTCATGACGGCAATCGCCGTGCTCGGCAGTACGAACATGGACCTCGTCGCCTACGTCCCGAAGGCCCCCCGCCTCGGGGAGACCGTCACCGGCCGGGCCTTCCGCACGGTCCCCGGCGGCAAGGGCGCCAACCAGGCCGTCGCCGCCGCCCGCTGCGGCGGGGAGGTGGTGATGATCGGCGCGGTCGGGACGGACGAGTTCGGCGTACGGCTGCGCTCCGCGCTCACCGCCGACGGGATCGACACCTCGGGCCTGCGGACCGTCGAGGGCGCGAGCGGCACCGCCCACATCACCGTGGACGACGAGGGCGGCAACAGCATCATCGTCATTCCCAGCGCCAACGCCCGCGTCACCGGCCTGGAGGCCGGGGACGACGCCCGGATCGCCGCCGCCGGCGCCCTCCTCCTCCAGCTCGAACTCCCCCTCGCCGCCGTCCTCGCCGGCGCCCTCGCCGCCCGCGCGCACGGCGTCCGTACGGTCCTCACCCCGGCCCCGGCCCAGCCGCTGCCCGCCGAACTCCTCGCCGCCACCGACCTCCTCGTGCCCAACGAGCACGAGGCGGCCGCCCTCACCGGCCTCACCGACCCCGGCCGGGCCGCCGCGGCCCTGCTCCACGACGTGCCCGAGGTGGTGATCACCCTCGGCGCGGCCGGAGTCCTGTACGCCGCCCGCGGCCGGGAACCCCTCTCCGTGCCCGCGCCCCGGGTCCGGGCCGTGGACACCACCGCCGCCGGGGACACCTTCGTCGGCGCCCTGGCCGTGGCCCTGGGCGAGGGCCGGCCGATGCCCGACGCGCTGCGCTGGGCCTCGGCGGCGGCCGCACTGTCCGTCCAGCGCCCCGGCGCCCAGGACTCGATGCCGACCCGCGCCGAAACCGACACCGCCGATGCCCTGGCCGGGCGGATGCAGGAGGGGGCACGGACCCCGCTCCCCGGCCCCGTCGCCCCGGGCCCCACCGGAAAACCGGAACCCGCCCGCCCGAGCGGCAACGAGCCCGAGGCCACCCCCGGAGCCCCCGCGTGAGCCCCGCCCCGCAGCCGAACCCCCACCCGCCAACCGACCCCCGACCCATCGCCGGGGCCGACGTCCCCGACCCGGGCGGAAGCCCCCGCCCAAGCGACACGGGCAAGCCGCCAACCGACCCCCGACCCGAACCCGGGCCCATCGCCGGGGCCGACATCCCCGACCCGGGCGGGAGGCCCCGCGCGAGCGACAGGGGCGAGCCGCCAACCGGCTCCCGACCCGAACCCGGGCCCGCCTTCGGGGCCGACGCCCCGGACCTCGGTGGGAGGCTCCGCGCGAGTGACACGGGCGGGGAATCCGGAGCCGGGCGGGGCCCGGGCGCCGTCTCGGTGGCGTGGGCCTCGGGACCCGGCCACGGGGCCCGGCCCCCCGCCACCGCCGACGGGCCCAGGAGCGGGCCCGCCCCTGTCGACGCCCGGCCAGGGCAAGGGCACGGACCCCTGGAGGGGCTGCGCGTGCTCGATCTGGCCACCCTCTTCGCCGGGCCGCTCGCCGCCACCCTGCTCGGCGACTTCGGCGCCGAGGTCGTCAAGGTCGAGCACCCCGGCATCCCCGACCCCTCCCGCGGCCACGGCCCCGCCAAGGACGGCATCGGCCTGTGGTGGAAGCTGCTCGGCCGGAACAAGCGGACGATGACCCTCGACCTGTCGACCCCCGGCGGCCGGGACACGCTGCTGCGCCTGGCCGCCACCGCCGACGTGGTCATCGAGAACTTCCGCCCCGGCACGCTGGAGAAGTGGGGCCTCGGCTGGCCCGAGCTGTCCGCCGCCAACCCGCGCCTCGTCCTGGCCCGCGTGACGGCCTTCGGCCAGCAGGGCCCGTACGCCCACCGCCCGGGCTTCGGCACCCTCGCCGAGGCCATGAGCGGTTTCGCCGCGATCACCGGGGAACCGGACGGGCCGCCGACCCTGCCCCCCTTCGGGCTGGCCGACTCGATCGCCGCGCTGACCACCGCGTACGCCGTGATGACGGCCCTGGCCGGACGCGACCGCACCGGGCACGGCCAGGTCGTGGACCTGGCCATCATCGAGCCGATCCTCACGGTGCTCGGCCCGCACCCGCTCTGGTACGACCAGCTCGGCTACGTCCAGCCCCGCACCGGCAACCGCTCCGCGAACAACGCCCCCCGCAACACCTACCGCAGCGCGGACGGCCGCTGGCTGGCGGTGTCCACCTCCGCGCAGTCCATCGCCGAGCGGGTCGTACGGCTGGTCGGCCGGCCGGAGCTGATCGCGGAGCCCTGGTTCGCGACGGGCGCGGGGCGGGCCCGGCACGCGGACGTCCTGGACGACGCCGTCGGCGGCTGGATCGCCCGGCACAAGGCCGAGGAGGTCGTCGCCGCCTTCGAGGACGCCGAGGCGGCCGTGGCCCTCGTGTACGACATCCGGGACGTGATGGCCGACCCCCAGTTCGCGGCCCTCGACACGGTCACCGAGATCGAGGACCCGGAGCTGGGCCCGCTGCGGATGCAGAACATCCTCTTCCGGTTGTCCGAGACCCCCGGCGGGATCCGCTGGGCCGGCCGCCCGCACGGCGCGGACACCGACGAGGTCCTGACCGAGCTCGGGCTGACCCGGGCCGAGATCGCCGCGCTGCGGACCGAGGGGGCCCTGTGATCCTGACCTGGCTGTACGCACCCGGCGACCGCCCTGCGGTGGTCGCCAAGGCCCTCGGCTGCGGGGCGGACGCCGTGATCGTCGACTTGGAGGACGCCGTACCGGTCTCCCGCAAGGAGTACGCCCGCGCCGCGACCGCCGAACTGCTCGGCGAGCGGCCTCCGGTCCCGGTGCACGTCCGCGTCAACGCCCTGGACTCCCCCTGGGGCGGCGCCGATCTCAACGCGCTCGGCGGCCTGCGCGGGCTCGCGGGGCTGCGGCTGCCCAAGATCAGCGCCCCGGAGCAGATCGGTGCCGTCGCCGACCGCACGGGCGGGGTCAGCCTCCACGCGCTGCTGGAGTCGGCGCTGGGCGTGGAGCGCGCGTACGAGATCGCCCGCGCGCACCCCGCCCTGCGCGGGCTCTCGCTCGGCGAGGCGGACCTGCGGGCCGATCTGGCCGTCAGCGCGGAGGCGGGGCTGGACTGGTGCCGGTCGCGGGTGGTGGTGGCGGCCCGTGCGGCGGGGCTGGCGCCGCCGGCCCAGTCGGTGTTCCCGGACATCCGGGACCTGGAGGCGCTGGCCGACTCCTGTGCGCGCGGCCGGTCGCTCGGCTTCCTCGGCCGGGCGGCGATCCACCCGAGGCAGCTGCCGGTGATCGAGCGGGCGTACCTCCCGGCGCCGGAGGAGGTCAGCGCGGCCGTGGAGGTGCTGAGCGCGGCCCGGGCCACGCCGGGGGCGCTGGCCCTGCCGGACGGGCGCTTCGTCGACCCGGCGGTGGTGGCGGGCGCGCACCGCACCCTTGCGCTCGCCGCGCGCATGGCCGCCCGTTGACCGCTGCCCGCCGCCGTCCGGGCTCCGCCCGCACCCCGCGCGGTGCCCGCCGGGATCGCGCGCGGCGCCGCGTCTCAGGGCTCCGCCCCGAACCCCGCGCCTCAAACGCCGGCGGGGCTGGATGGTGCGGCGGGGCTGGGAGTGGGCAGCTCAGCACGAAGGGGGGTGCCGCGGCGTGCGCGGGACCCCCCTTCGGGACCGGTTCGGTCAGCGCTTGCCCGGTTCCGGGGCCTTGGCCTCGGCTACGGCTTCGTCCTTGGTCTCGACCTCGGCCTTGGCCGGGGCGTCCTTCGTCAGGACCGGGGCCTTGGCCGCATCGACGGCCTTGGCCGGGGCGTCCGCGTCGGCCGGAGCCGCGTCGTCGCCCTCGCCGCCGGAGGTGACCGGTTCGACCACCTTCTCCCGGCCCGGCCGCAGCTTCGCCGACAGCACCAGGTAGACCACGGCCAGGACGAAGACCACGATCGAGGTCCAGACGTTCAGCCGCACGCCCAGGATGTGGTGCGCCTCGTCGACCCGCATGTACTCGATCCAGCCGCGGCCCACGCAGTACGCGGCGACGTAAAGGGCGAAGGCTCGTCCGTGGCCGAGCGTGAAGCGGCGGTCGGCCCAGATGACCAGCAGCGCGACGCCGACGCACCACAGCGACTCGTACAGGAAGGTCGGGTGATAGGTGCCCGCGTCACGGTTCGGGCCCGCGGTGATCTCCACCGCCCACGGCAGGTCGGTGGCCCGGCCGTACAGCTCCTGGTTGAACCAGTTGCCCCAGCGGCCGCAGGCCTGGGCCAGCGCGATGCCGGGGGCCAGGGCGTCCGCCCAGGCCGGCAGCGGGATCCCGCGCAGCCGGCAGCCGATCCAGGCACCCACCGCGCCCAGCGCGATCGCGCCCCAGATGCCGAGGCCGCCCTCCCAGATCTTGAAGGCGTCGACCCAGTTGCGGCCCTCGCCGAAGTACAGCTGGTAGTCGGTGATCACGTGGTAGAGGCGACCGCCCACGAGGCCGAAGGGCACCGCCCACACGGCGATGTCCGCGACCGTGCCCGGCTTGCCGCCGCGCGCGATCCAGCGACGGTTGCCGAGCCAGACGGCGACGAAGACGCCGATGATGATGCAGAACGCGTAGCCGCGGAGCGGGATCGGTCCGAGATGGATCACGCCGGTCGACGGACTGGGGATGTAAGCAATGTCCATGGCAGACATGACGCTACCCTGCCGGGCGGTGCGGACGGCAACCCGCCCGGCAAGACGAAACCAAATCCAGACATGGACCGGCCGGTAACCGGTGCTCCGTCAGTCCCCCGAGGAACCGTTCGAGGAGCTGGTGGACGAGCTGGTGGACGAGCTGGTCGACGAGCGGTTCGCGGAACCGGTTCCCGACGTCCTCGTGGCCGACGGCGAGGCCTTCGCTCCCGCCTTCGTCCCGGATCCGGTCGACGGCGAGGCCTTCCCCGCCCCCTTGTCGGCCCCGGTCCCGGTTCCGGTCCCGGTTCCGCCGGAGCCCTTGGCCGCCGCTTCCACCTGTTCCTTCAGCTTCTGCGGGGTCACCGGATTGGCCTCGTCGGCGAAGATGTTCTTGCCGTCCAGCAGCACGGTGGGCGTGCCCCGGAACTTCCCGGCGATGAACGCCTCCTGCGACTTGCCCACCCAGCTGTTGTGGGTGCCGTCCTCGACGCACTTGCGGAACTCGGGGGTGTCCAGCCCGTTGACCTTGCCCGCCAGTTCCAGCAGCTTGGCGTTCTTGCCGTAGGCGTCGTCGACCTCCTGCGGCTGGTTCTGGAAGAGGACGTCGTGGTACTCGGTGAACTTGCCGGCGTCCTGCGCGCAGGCCGCCGCGTTCGCCCCCTTCAGCGAACCGCTGCCGCCCATGTTCCCGTCGATGAGCGTGACCAGGTGGTAGTCGACCTTGAGCAGGCCCTTGGCCTCCAGCTCGTGGATCGTGTCCCGGTAGTTGTCCTCGAAGGACTTGCAGGCGGGGCAGCGGAAGTCCTCCCACACGGTGAGGGTGGACTTCGCCTCCGGCTTGCCCGTCTGGATGGCGAGGGCGTCCTTGCCGGTGGCCCCGGAGGGGGCGACCACCGGGCCCGCCTTGGAGGCGCCGCTCTTGCCGGTGTTGGCCGCGATCACGCCGACGACGGTCGCCAGGCAGAGGACGCCGACCACCGCCGACGCCACGATGAGGGTCCGCCGGCGCTTGTCCCGGGTCTTCTGCCGCTGGCGCTCCTCCTGGAGTCGCTCCCGGGCCGATCGTTTCGTCGCATCGCGGTTGGCACCGTCGTTCTTCTCGCTCACGTTCGGCCAAACGAAGCAGGGAGGCACTCGCGTGCCTCCCTGCCCTCATTTCCACCCGATCGGGCTACAGAACCCGATCACAGGTCCGTACCTTCGATCGAACGCGCGCCGTCAGCTCCTGCGTACGCCTTCCGCGAGCTCGCCCGCGAGCGCCCGTACGGCGTCCAGCCCGGCGGGCAGGTCCGGGGCGTCCAGCAGGAGCTTCACGAAGGCCGAGCCGACGATCACCCCGTCGGCGAAGGCCGCGACCTCCTTGGCCTGGAGGGCGTTGGAGACGCCGAGGCCGACGCAGACCGGGAGGTCGCTGGTGGCGCGGGTGCGGCGCACCAGGTCCTCGGCCTGGTTGCCGACGGACTCGCGGGTGCCCGTGACACCCATGAGCGAGGCGGCGTAGACGAAGCCGGAGCCGGCCGCCGTGATGGTGGCCAGCCGCTCGTCCTTGCTGCTGGGGGCGACGACGAAGACGGTCGCCAGACCGTGCTTCTCGGCGTGCTCGCGCCACAGCGCGGACTCCTGCACGGGCAGGTCGGGCAGGATGCAGCCCGCGCCGCCCGCCGCCGCGAGTTCGGCCGTGAAGCGCTCGACGCCGTAGCGGTCGATGGGGTTCCAGTACGTCATCACGAGGACCGGGGCCCCGGTGGCCTCGTGCGCCTCGCGGACCGTACGGATCACGTCGGCGATCTTGACTCCGCCGCGCAGGGCGATGTCGTCGGCGGTCTGGATGACCGGCCCGTCGAGGACCGGGTCGCTGTGGGGCAGGCCGATCTCGACGACGTCCGCGCCACCGGCGATGACGGCCTTGACCGCCTCGATGCCGCCGTCGACGGTCGGGAAGCCCGCGGGGAGGTAGGCGACGAGGGCGGCGCGGTCCTCGGACTTCGCCTTGGCGAGGGTGGCGCTCAGCAGCTCGATGTTGCCGCGTCCGTGCGTGGAGCTCACTTGTCGTCCCCCTCGGAGAACTCGTTGTCGGCGACTTCACCGTCGGTGTCGTACAGGTTGAAGTAGCGGGCCGCCGTGTCCATGTCCTTGTCGCCGCGGCCGGACAGGTTGACGACGATCAGGCCGTCCTTGCCCAGCTCCCTGCCGAGGTCCAGGGCGCCCGCGAGGGCGTGCGCGGACTCGATCGCCGGGATGATCCCCTCGGTGCGCGACAGCAGGCGCAGGGCCTGCATGGCGGCGTCGTCGGTGACCGCGCGGTACTCGCCGCGGCCGGAGTCCTTGAGGTAGGAGTGCTCCGGGCCGATGCCGGGGTAGTCCAGGCCTGCGGAGATGGAGTACGGCTCGGTGATCTGGCCCTCCTCGTCCTGGAGGACGTAGGAGCGGGAGCCGTGCAGGATCCCGGGCTCGCCGGCGGTCAGCGTGGCCGCGTGCTCGCCGGTCTCGACGCCGTGCCCGGCGGGCTCGAAGCCGACCAGGCGGACGTCGGCGTCCGGGATGAAGGCGTGGAAGAGGCCGATGGCGTTCGAGCCGCCGCCGACGCAGGCCGCGACGGCGTCGGGCAGCCGGCCGGCGCGCTCCAGGATCTGGCGGCGGGCCTCGACGCCGATGACCCTGTGGAAGTCGCGGACCATGGCCGGGAAGGGGTGGGGGCCGGCGACCGTACCGAAGAGGTAGTGGGTGCGGTCCACGTTGGCGACCCAGTCGCGGAACGCCTCGTTGATCGCGTCCTTGAGCGTCCGGGAGCCGGACTTCACGGCGATGACCTCGGCGCCCAGCATGCGCATGCGGGCGACGTTCAGCGCCTGGCGCTGGGTGTCGATCTCGCCCATGTAGATGGTGCATTCGAGGCCGAAGAGGGCGCAGGCGGTGGCGGTGGCCACGCCGTGCTGGCCGGCGCCGGTCTCGGCGATGACCCGGGTCTTGCCCATGCGCTTGGTGAGCAGCGCCTGGCCCAGCACGTTGTTGATCTTGTGCGAGCCGGTGTGGTTGAGGTCCTCGCGCTTGAGGAAGATCCGTGCGCCGCCGGCGTGCTCGGCGAAGCGCGGCACCTCGGTGAGGGCGCTGGGGCGGCCGGTGTAGTTGACCATCAGGTCGTTGAGCTCGGCCGCGAAGGCCGGGTCGCCCTTGGCCTTCTCGTACTCGACGGCGACCTCGTCCACGGCGGCGACGAGCGCCTCCGGGATGAACTTGCCGCCGAAGTCACCGAAGTAACCCTCGGCGTTCGGGACGTGACCCTCCGGGTCCGGAATGAAGAACTCGCTGGACATGTCCAGTGCTCCTACGGGTGCGAGATGCGGCGGGGTGGATTCACCGTATTGCGCCGCCCGCAAGTACCGCGCACACCCCGCTGGGGGATGCCGCGCGTACGGTGCGGAGCGGCCCGCGTCCGGAGCCGGCGGCCCGGACGGCAGGCCGTACGGGAGCTGCGCGCGGCGCGGTACGTCTCGCGTACCGGGCCGCGGCGGCCCTCGTTACAGCGCGCCTCCGCGGCGCCATCGCATGCCGTTGACCTGACCGGGCTCGGAGCCGATCACGTACCTGACCCGCCGCCCGTGCACGCGCCGGGCCGGGGCGCGGCAGCCGCGGGGGCGGCAGCCGCGCGCCAGGGGCGCGTGCGCCGTCGGCACGCCGACCGGGCCGCGGCGGAAGGCCGGCGGCGCGGACTGCGTACGGACGGTGGGGCGGTCGTGGGCCATGGGGACGGGTCAGCTCCGCCCGTGGCGCAGGGCGGGGTGGGCGCCGGCGGCGACGAGGTCGGCCACGGCCGCCTTCGGGTCGCGGCCGGTCACCAGGGACTCCCCGACGAGGACGGCGTCGGCGCCCTCGTTGGCGTAGGCGATCAGGTCGTGCGGCCCGCGGATGCCGGATTCGGCGACCTTGACGATGTGGGCCGGGATCTCTCCGACGACGCGCTCGAAGGTGGAGCGGTCGACCTTGAGGTCCTTGAGGTTGCGGGCGTTGACACCGATGATCTTGGCACCGGCGGCGACCGCGCGCTCCACTTCCTCCTCGTCGTGGACCTCGACGAGCGGGGTGAGACCGATGGACTCGGCCCGCTCGATGAGGGAGACGAGGGCCTCCTGCTCCAGGGCCGCGACGATCAGCAGCGCGAGGTCGGCGCCGTAGGCGCGGGCCTCCCAGAGCTGGTACGCCGTGACGATGAAGTCCTTGCGCAGGATCGGGATGTCCACGCGGGCGCGGACGGCCTCCAGGTCGGCCAGCGAGCCGCCGAAACGACGCTGCTCGGTGAGGACGGAGATGACCGCCGCACCGCCCGCCTCGTAGTCGGCGGCGAGCCCGGCCGGATCCGCGATCGCGGCCAGCGCACCCTTGGAGGGGCTGGAGCGCTTGACCTCGCAGATCACCTTGACGCTGTCGCCGCGCAGGGCAGCGACGCCGTCCTTGGCCTGGGGCGCCTTGGCGGCACGCTCCTTGAGCTCGTCGAGGCTCACGCGGGCCTGCCGTTCGGCAAGGTCTTCGCGGACCCCTTCGATGATCTCGTCGAGCACACTCACGCGAGCGGCCCCCTTCCGGGTCGATGACGGTCGGCCGCCTTGCAGACACGTACAACTGCAAGGTCAGCAATTCAAATGGTATCCGCAGGAGGCCTGGCCCTCCGCACGTGGTTGACGGCGTCCCAGTACCTGGACATCCGGAACCCGGGCTTCATATGGGCTGCTCAAGGGGCTCGGGGCGGTCAGGGGGCCAGCATCGAGCCGAAAGAAAGATTTCGGACGACGACGAAGACCAGGGCCAGCGCACCGAGCCCCCACCAGTACGGCCGCCGCATGACGATCCTGGGGACCGGGCCGCCGCGGACGGCGCGGACCAGCCACAGGGTCATGAACCCCGCGAAGACGAAGTAGCCGGTGACGGCGAGGGCATTCGCCCCGAGGGCCGTGACCAGATCGCCGTGGGCGAACGCGTGCGCACTGCGCAGGCCGCCGCAGCCCGGGCACAGGACGCCGGTCAGCCGGAACAGCGGGCAGACCGGGTAGTGGCCCGGCTCGTTGGGGTCCACGGTGCCCACGTAGGCGAAGGCGGCGACGGCAGCGGCCAGGTAGGACGCCGGTACGGCGAGCCTGCGCGCCCGGGACCGCCGGGGCGCGGGCGGAGCGGGCACCGGGTGCGCCGGGTCCGCCGGGGGCGGTCCCGGCGGCAGGACATCGGGGGTGCGAGAGGCGTCCACCAGCTGATTCTCTCCGGTCATGACAAAAGGCGCAGCCCGGCGGGGCCACGCCTTTCGGCTGCGCTGCGTCTCGTCGCGCACCTCGTCGGTCGCGCTCAGACCTTGGCGGGGACCTTGTTGGCGGCGATGACCTCGGCGAGGTCCTTGTGGGCGGCCTTCGGCGCACCCATGCCCGCGGCCTTCATCGCCATGCCCACGACACCGCCGAGCACGACGACGACGAGACCGGCCCAGAAGCCGAGCGGGTTCGCGATCACCATGAAGGCGCCGGAGATGCAGAAACCGATGAAGGCGATGATGACACCGGTCCAGGCGGCCGGGGTGTGTCCGTGGCTAGTGCCCGCCATGAGTTGCTCCTCGTTGCTCTGTCGCGCTGCTGTGTCGAACGTGCGGTCTGTGTCGAACGCTCGGTGCTCATTGTCCCGCACCGGACGGCCCGGCCGTCCAGGGGGGGTGGGGTCAGTGGGCCCGGTCGGCGCCCGGGTCGGTGGTCGGGTCCTCGCCGCGGTCCAGAGCCTTCCACAGATCTTCCGGCCGGTCCGGATCCACCGCCGCGACAGTCCGCGTACGGGGGCTGCCGTCACGCTCGTAGCGGCCTCCCATCGAGGGCCAGCTCCGGCCGAAGCGCAGCGCCAGCAGGCCGGCGGCCAGGATCAGGACGGCGCCGGCTGCCGTGACGTACGGCCACGTCGTTTGGGTCAGCGCCGCCGCGTGCGCGGCGCTGTCCGCGGTCGTCCGGGCGGCCTCCGCGTCCAGGGCGCGGCGGCCGTCCGAGCCGAGGAGCGCGGACAGCACCGCGCCCAGGCCGCTGAGGGCCAGCAGGCCCGACACCAGCAGACGGCTCTTGCCGCGTACGGCGAAGACGGCGACCAGCGCGGCCAGGCCCACGATGGCCAGGGCGGCCGGGAGCCCGGTGACGGCCCTGCCGTCGGCGGCCAGCTGGAGCGAGTCACCGCCGATGGCGGTGGTGCCCCGGGCCCAGGTCCGGCCGGAGGCGAGCAGGACAACGGTGGCGCCGAGGGCGCCCAGCAGCAGCGCGGCGGCCACGCTGCGGCGGGCGCTGCGGCTGTCGGGAGCCTCGGGCTCGGACGGCTCGGACGCGGCATCGTTTCGGGGCGGGGGTACGGCACTCACGTACCCCACTATCCCCTACGCCCTCAGGAGCCGTGGAGGCGGTTCGCCGCTGCCACCGCGCGCAGCACGGCGGCCGCCTTGTTGCGGCACTCCTTGTCCTCCAGCTCGGGCACCGAGTCGGCGACGACACCGGCGCCGGCCTGCACGTACGCCGTGCCGTCGCGCAGCAGCGCGGTGCGGATGGCGATGGCCGTGTCGGAGTCCCCGGCGAAGTCCAGGTAGCCCACGCAGCCGCCGTAGAGACCGCGGCGGGAGGGCTCCAGCTCCTCGATGATCTGCATGGCGCGGGGCTTGGGCGCGCCGGAGAGGGTGCCGGCCGGGAAGCAGGCGGTGAGCACGTCGAAGGCGCTCTTGCCCTCGGCGACGCGGCCCGTCACCGTCGAGACGATGTGCATGACGTGCGAGTACCGCTCGACGCTCATGAAGTCGACGACCTCGACGGAGCCGGGCTCGCAGACCCGGCCGAGGTCGTTGCGGCCCAGGTCGACGAGCATGAGGTGCTCGGCGCGCTCCTTGGGGTCGGCCAGCAGCTCCTCGGCGAGCTCGTGGTCCTCCTGCGGGGTCGCGCCCCGGTGGCGGGTGCCGGCGATGGGGTGGACCATGGCCCGCCCGTCCTCGACCTTGACGAGCGCCTCGGGGCTGGAGCCGACGACGTCGAAGCCGTTCTCGAAGCGGAAGAGGTACATGTACGGCGACGGGTTGGTGGCCCGGAGCACGCGGTAGACGTCCAGCGCGGAGGCCCGGCAGGCGGTCTCGAACCGCTGCGAGGGCACCACCTGGAAGGCCTCGCCGGCCCGGATGCGCTCCTTGATGTCCTCGACGGCCGCCTGGTACTTCTCGCCGCCCCACAGCGCCGAGAACTGCGGCAGCTCGGAGGCGGGCAGCGGGGCCGGGGTGTACGGGGCGGGCCGGGCGAGGTCGGCCTCCATGGCGTCGAGCCGGGCCACCGCGTCGGCGTGGGCCTCGTCCACGCCCGTGTCGAGGTCGTTGTGGTTGATCGCGTTGGCGATGAGCTGGACGGTGCCGTCCCAGTGGTCCAGGACCGCCAGGTCGGAGGTGAGCAGCATGGTCAGCTCGGGCAGTTCGAGGTCGTCGGCCGTGTGCTCGCCGATCCGCTCCAGGCGGCGCACGATGTCGTAGCCGAGGTAGCCGACCATGCCGCCGGTGAAGGGCGGCATGCCCCCCGCCAGGTCGCGGGGGGTGTGCAGGGCCTCGACGGTGGCGCGCAGGGCGTCCAGGGGGTCGCCGTCGGTGGGTACGCCGACGGGCGGGGTGCCGATCCAGTGCGCGTGGCCGTCCCGGGCGGTCAGGGTGGCGTCGCTGCGTACGCCGATGAAGGAGTACCGGGACCAGGAGCGACCGTTCTCGGCCGACTCCAGCAGGAAGGTGCCGGGGCGTTCGGCGGCCAGCTTGCGGTAGAGCCCCACCGGGGTGTCTCCGTCGGCCAGCAGCTTGCGGCTCACGGGGATGACGCGGCGGTCGGCCGCGAGCTTGCGGAACGTCTCGAGATCCATGGCGTGGGGACCCTACCTAGTCGGCTGCGCGGAGGAGGACATCGTCGTCGAAGCAGGTGCGGGCACCGGTGTGACAGGCGGCTCCGACCTGGTCGACCTTGACGAGCACGGTGTCGGCGTCGCAGTCGAGGGCGACGGACTTCACGTGCTGGAAGTGGCCGGAGGTGTCCCCCTTCACCCAGTACTCCTGGCGGCTGCGGGACCAGTAGGTGCAGCGGCCGGTGGTCAGGGTGCGGTGCAGGGCCTCGTCGTCCATCCAGCCCAGCATGAGCACCTCACCGGTGTCGTACTGCTGGGCGATGGCCGGGACCAGTCCGTCGGCGGAGCGCTTGAGCCGGGCGGCGATGGCGGGATCGAGGGAGCCGGGGCGGGGGGACGTACTCATACGGCCATTGTGCCGGGCCGGGGAGGGGGTAATGATCCGCGTCCGCCTGATGGGCGGGCAGACGGCGGGTTCCGGCCGTAGGCTGGCCTGCATGTCTACCCATGCGAAGCGTGAACGCCTGTTGCTGGCGGACCTGTTGGAGGCGGCCGGACCGGAGGCCCCCACGCTGTGCGACGGCTGGACCTGCCGGGAACTGGCCGCGCACGTCGTCGTCCGGGAGCGGCGGCCGGACGCGGCGGGCGGGATCCTGCTGAACGTGCTGAAGGCCCGCCTGGACAAGGCGATGGAGGAGTACGCCGCCAAGCCGTACGAGGAACTGATCCAGCTGATCCGGACCGGCCCGCCGCGGATGTCGGTGTACGCGCTGAAGCAGATCGACGAGGCGGCGAACGCGGTGGAGTTCTTCGTCCACGCGGAGGACGTCCGCCGCGCGCAGCCGGACTGGTCCCCGCGGGAACTGGACCCGGTGTTCTCGGACTCGCTGTGGTCCCGCCTGGAGAAGATGGCCCGCCTGACGGGCCGCCGCTCCCCGGTGGGCCTGGTCCTGCGCCGCCCGAACGGCCAGACCGCGGTGGCGCACAAGGGTGCGCCGGTGGTGACGGTGACGGGCGAGCCGGGCGAACTGACCCTGTTCTGCTTCGGCCGTCAGGACTCGGCCGACGTCTCCCTGGACGGGGAGAAGGACGCCGTGGCGAAGTTGACGACGGCGAAGCTCGGCATCTGACGCTGCGGGCCGCCTCCCGGGGCTCAAACGCCGGCGGGGCTGCTTTCAGCCTCGCCGGCGTTTGAGGCGCGGGTCCGGGCAGAGCCCGGGAAACGGCGCTAGCGGACCGGGTGGCCCGCCTCCCTCAGCGCGGACTTGACCTCGGAGATCCGCAGGTCGCCGAAGTGGAACACCGACGCCGCCAGCACGGCATCCGCACCGGCCTCGATCGCCGGCGCGAAGTGCGCGAGCGCCCCCGCGCCGCCCGACGCGATCACCGGGACGGTCACGTGCTTGCGTACGGCCGCGATCATCTCCGTGTCGTAGCCGTCCTTCGTCCCGTCCGCGTCCATGGAGTTCAGCAGGATCTCCCCGGCGCCCAGCTCGGCCGCCCGGTGGGCCCACTCGACGGCGTCGAGGCCTGTGCCCCGGCGGCCGCCGTGCGTGGTGACCTCGAAGGAGCCCGTCTCGGTGCGGCGCGCGTCGACCGACAGCACGAGGACCTGACGGCCGAAGCGCTCCGCGATCTCCTGGATCAGCTCGGGGCGGGCGATCGCGGCGGTGTTGACGCCGACCTTGTCCGCTCCGGCCCGCAGCAGCTTGTCCACGTCGTCCGCGGTACGGACGCCGCCGCCCACGGTCAGCGGGATGAAGACCTGCTCGGCGGTCCTGCGCACCACGTCGTACGTGGTCTCGCGGTTGCCCGAGGAGGCGGTGATGTCGAGGAAGGTCAGCTCGTCGGCGCCTTCGGCGTCGTACAGCTTGGCCATCTCCACCGGGTCACCGGCGTCGCGCAGGTTCTGGAAGTTGACGCCCTTGACGACCCGGCCGTTGTCCACGTCCAGGCAGGGGATCACGCGTACGGCGAGGGTCATGCGGACGCCTCCTTGTACGCCTCGACCTCCACCTCGACGACCATGCTGGGGTCGACGAAGCCGGAAACGATGATCATGGAGGCGGCGGGGCGGACCTCGTCGAACAGTTCCTTGTGGGCGCGGCCCACCTCGTCCACGTCCCGGGCGTGGGTGAGGTACATCCGGGTGCGCACCACGTGCTCGGGGCCGAGACCGGCCTGTGCGAGGGCCTTGAAGGCCACCCCGAACGCGGTGATCGCCTGGTCGTACGGGCCGCCGCCGTCGGCCGCGGTGCAGCCGGAGACGAGCACGAGCCCGTTCGGCAGCTGCACGGCGCGGGAGTAGCCGATGACGTCCTCGTACGGACCGCCGGAGGAGATACGACGTACGTCGCTCATGCGGAGACCACCTTCAGGGCTTCTTCCAGGGTGAAGGCCTTGGCGTACAGGGCCTTGCCGACGATCGCGCCTTCGACGCCCAGCGGCACCAGCTCGGCCAGGGCCCGCAGGTCGTCGAGGGAGGAGATGCCGCCGGAGGCGACGACGGGGCGGTCGGTGGCGGCGCAGACGTTCTTCAGCAGCTCCAGGTTGGGGCCGGTGAGCGTGCCGTCCTTGCCGATGTCGGTGACGACGTACCGGGCGCAGCCCTCGGAGTCCAGGCGCGCGAGGGTCTCGTACAGGTCGCCGCCCTCGCTGGTCCAGCCGCGGCCCTTGAGGGTGGTGCCGCGCACGTCGAGACCGACCGCGATCCGGTCGCCGTGCTCGGCGATGGCCTTGGCGGCCCACTCGGGGGTCTCCAGGGCGGCGGTGCCGAGGTTGACGCGGGTGCAGCCGGTGGCGAGGGCCGCGGCGAGCGAGGCGTCGTCGCGGATGCCGCCGGACAGCTCGACCTTGATGTCCATGGCGCCGGTGATCTCGGCGACCAGGGCGCGGTTGTCACCGGTGCCGAAGGCCGCGTCGAGGTCGACCAGGTGCAGCCATTCGGCGCCGGAGCGCTGCCAGGCGAGGGCGGCCTCCAGCGGCGAGCCGTACGAGGTCTCGCTGCCGGACACCCCGTGCACGAGGCGGACGGCCTGACCGTCGCGGACGTCGACCGCGGGGAGGAGTTCCAGCTTCGCTGAGGACACGGTCATCACAGGGTCTCGATCCAGTTGGTGAGGAGCTGGGCGCCGGCGTCTCCGGACTTCTCGGGGTGGAACTGGGTGGCCCACAGGGCCCCGTTCTCCACCGCCGCGACGAAGCGCTCGCCGTGGGTGGCCCAGGTGACCTTGGGGGCGCGGATGAGCGGGTTGGTGGTCTCCAGGCTCCACTCGCGCGCCGCGTAGGAGTGCACGAAGTAGAAGCGGGCGTCGGCGTCCAGGCCGGCGAAGGCCTGGGTGTCGGCCGGGGCCTCGACGGTGTTCCAGCCCATGTGGGGGACGATCGGGGCCTTGAGCGGGCCGACCGTGCCGGGCCACTCGTCGAGGCCCTCGGTCTCCACGCCGTGCTCGATGCCGCGCTCGAAGAGGATCTGCATGCCGACGCAGATGCCCATGACCGGGCGGCCGCCGGAGAGCCGGCGGCCGATGATCCAGTCGCCGCGGGCGGACCGCAGGCCCTGCATGCAGGCGGAGAAGGCGCCGACGCCGGGGACGAGGAGTCCGTCGGCGTCCATGGCCTTGTCGTAGTCACGGGTGATCTCGACGTCGGCGCCGACGCGGGCGAGGGCGCGCTCGGCGGAGCGGACGTTGCCGAAGCCGTAGTCGAAGACGACGACCTTCTTGGTGGGGCGTGCTGTGCTCATTCCCAGATTCCTTGGATCCGCAGGACTCCGGCGGCGAGGCACATCGCGGAGCCGATGGCGAGCAGGACGATGACCGACATCGGCATCTTCTGCTTGTGGAAGGAGTAGACGCCGCCGGCCAGGAACAGGCCGAGGACGATCAGGATCGTGTTGAGGCCGTTCACGGCTAGAGGGCGCCCTTCGTGGAGGGCAGGATGCCGGCCGCGCGCGGGTCGAACTCGGCGGCGTAGCGCAGGGCCCGGGCGAGGGCCTTGAACTGGCACTCCACGATGTGGTGGGCGTTGCGCCCGTACGGGACGTGGACGTGCAGGGCGATCTGGGCCTGCGCGACGAAGGACTCCAGGATGTGCCGGGTCATCGTCGTGTCGTACTCGCCGATCATCGGCGCCATGTTCTCGGGCTCGGTGTGCACGAGGTAGGGGCGGCCGGACAGGTCGACGGTCACCTGCGCGAGGGACTCGTCGAGCGGCACGGTGCAGTTGCCGAAGCGGTAGATGCCGACCTTGTCGCCGAGGGCCTGCTTGAAGGCGGCGCCCAGCGCGAGGGCGGTGTCCTCGATGGTGTGGTGGCTGTCGATGTGCAGGTCGCCGTCCGTCTTGACCGTGAGGTCGAAGAGGCCGTGGCGGCCGAGCTGGTCGAGCATGTGGTCGTAGAAGCCCACGCCGGTCGAGACGTCGACCTTGCCGGTGCCGTCGAGGTTTATCTCGACGAGGACCGAGGTCTCCTTGGTGGTCCGTTCGACCCGTCCGATGCGGCTCATGCGTGCTGCTCCTTCTTCAGTGCGCGAACCGCTTCCAGGAACGCGTCGTTCTCTGCCGGGGTGCCGGCGGTGACGCGCAGCCACCCCGGTACTCCGTTGTCACGGACCAGGACACCCTGGTCGAGGATCTTCTGCCATGCGGTGTGGGAGTCGTCGAACTTCCCGAACTGGATGAAGTTCGCGTCGGAGTCGGTGACCTCGTAGCCGAGGGCCCGCAGTTCGACGACCAGCCGGTCCCGTTCGGCCTTGAGCTGCTCGACGTAGCCCAGCAGGGTGTCGGTGTGCTCCAGGGCGGCCAGCGCGGTGGCCTGGGTGACGGCCGACAGGTGGTACGGCAGGCGCACCAGCTGGACGGCGTCGACGACGGCGGGGTGCGCGGCCAGGTAGCCCAGGCGCAGGCCGGCCGCGCCGAAGGCCTTGGACATGGTCCGGGAGACCACCATGTTCGGGCGGCCCTCGATGAGGGGCAGCAGCGAGTCGCGGTGGCTGAACTCGACGTACGCCTCGTCCACGATGACCAGCGAGGGCTTGGCCGCCTGTGCCGCCTCGTAGAGGGCGAGGACGGTCTCCGCCTCGACCGCGGTACCCGTGGGGTTGTTCGGCGAGGTGATGAAGACGACGTCGGGGGCGTTCTCGGCGATCGCCTGTTCCGCCGCCGCCACGTCGATGGTGAAGTCCTCCCGGCGCGGGCCGGAGATCCACCCGGTGCCGGTGCCGCGGGAGATCAGCGCGTGCATCGAGTACGAGGGCTCGAAGCCGAGGGCGGTGCGGCCGGGCCCGCCGAAGGTCTGCAGCAGCTGCTGGATGACCTCGTTGGAGCCGTTGGCGGCCCATACGTTCTCCCGCGCGACCGGGTGCCGGGCCGTACGGGTGAGGTAGGCGGCCAGCTGGGTGCGCAGCTCGACCGCGTCCCGGTCGGGGTAGCGGTTGAGGGTGCGGGCGGCCTCGGCCACCCGCTCGGCGATCCGCGCGACGAGCTCGGCGGGGAGCTCGTAGGGGTTCTCGTTGGTGTTGAGCTGGACGGGCACGTCCAGCTGGGGGGCGCCGTACGGGGTCTTGCCGCGCAGCTCGTCGCGGATGGGCAGGTCGTCGATGCCGGTCACGCTTGGGGAACCTTCCATCCGAAGCGGGCCTTGAGGGCGGCGCCGTGCGCCGGCAGGTCCTCGGCCTCCGCGAGGGTCACCACGTGGTGGGTGACCTCGGCGAGGGCGTCCCGCGTGTAGTCGACGATGTGGATGCCGCGCAGGAAGGACTGCACGGACAGGCCGGAGGAGTGGCAGGCGCAGCCGCCGGTGGGCAGCACGTGGTTCGACCCGGCGCAGTAGTCGCCGAGCGAGACCGGGGCCCAGGGGCCGACGAAGATCGCGCCGGCGTTGCGGACGCGGGCGGCCCACGCGGCGGCGTCGGCGGTCTGGATCTCCAGGTGCTCGGCGCCGTACGCGTCGACGACCTTGAGGCCGTCCTCCAGGCTGTCGACCAGCACGATCGCGGACTGCTTGCCGGCGAGCGCGGGCTTGATGCGGTCCTCGACGTGCTTGGTCGCGGCGACCTGCGGCTCCAGCTCCCGCTCGACGGCGTCCGCGAGCTCCGCGGAGTCGGTGACGAGGACGGCGGCGGCCAGCGGGTCGTGCTCGGCCTGGCTGATCAGGTCGGCGGCGACGTGCACGGGGTCGGCCGTGGAGTCCGCGAGGACCGCGATCTCGGTCGGGCCGGCCTCGGTGTCGATGCCGATCTTCCCGGTGAAGTAGCGCTTGGCGGCGGCGACCCAGATGTTGCCGGGGCCGGTCACCATGTTGGAGGGCAGGCACTCTTCGGTCCCGTACGCGAACATCGCGACGGCCTGGGCCCCGCCGGCCGCGTACACCTCGTCGACGCCCAGCAGCGCGCACGCGGCGAGGATCGTCGGGTGCGGCAGGCCGCCGAACTCCTTCTGCGGCGGGGACGCGAGCGCGATCGACTCGACGCCCGCCTCCTGGGCCGGTACGACGTTCATGACGACGGAGGAGGGGTACACCGAGCGGCCGCCCGGGGCGTACAGGCCCACGCGCTCCACCGGAACCCACTTCTCGGTCACGGTTCCGCCGGGGACCACCTGGGTGGTGTGCTCGGTGCGGCGCTGGCCCCGGTGCACGATCCGGGCGCGCCGGATCGACTCCTCCAGGGCGGCGCGGACGGCCGGGTCCAGCTCCTCCAGGGCGGCCTTGACGGCCTCCGCGGGTACCCGGACCTGCGAGAGCTCGACCCCGTCGAACTTCTGCGCGTACTCGATCAGCGCCGCCGTGCCACGATGATGGACGTCCTCGCAGATGGGCCGCACCTTGTCCAGGGCAGCTTCTACGTCGAACTCGGCACGGGGCAGCAGATCGCGCAGGGCGCCACCCTCGGGGAGGGCGTCACCGCGCAGGTCGATACGAGAGATCACCTCCCAATTCTCTCAGACCGCCTCGTGCCACCGTTCGCCCGTATCACTGGCTGATACACGCCCCGGATGTCACAGGCGCCCGATAACTTTGATCTACACGTACATGTCAGCGGAGGGGGGCCGCCTTGACCGAGGCGCGCGCGGGCGAGGAACCGGCGGATCTCACCGCTGCCGAGCACCGCATGTGGGAGGCGTTCCGCACCGGCAGCGTCTGCGACCTCAGCGCCCGCGCCGCGGACGAGGACGATCCGCACGCCGACCGCGTCTGGGGTCCCGGGCGCAGCGTCCGCGCCCGGGTGGTGGCCCTGCTGCTGCTCCACGGGCCGCCGCCGGTGCCGGGCCGGGTGGCCTCCCTCAAGCTGCGCGGGGTGCGGATCGCCGGGCGGCTGGATCTGTCCGGTGGCACGGTGGCCCCGTACGTGGAGCTCCAGTCCTGCCGCTTCGACAGCGAGATCCAGCTGTCCGAGGCCCGCGTCGGCACGCTGCGCCTGATCAACTGCGCGATTCCGCGGCTGGAGGCGGCCCGTCTGCACACCGAGGGCGACCTGCACCTGCCGCGCTGCAGGGTGGCGCGCGGGATCCGGCTGACCGACGCCCAGATCGGCACCGACCTGCTGGTCAGCCAGGCCGTGGTGCAGCGGGACAGCAAGGGCCGGGCGATCGCCGCCGACGGGATGTCGGTCGCGCAGGACTTCCAGGGCGAGCTGCTGGAGACGTACGGGGAGGTGAGCCTGCGCGGCGCCAAGGTCGGCGTGTCGATGAACCTGCGCGGCGCCCGGCTGCGCAACCCGTCCGGGCGGTACGCGCTGAACGCCCCGCAGCTGACCGTCGAGCGGACCCTGTACCTGACCTCGATCGCGCTGGGCTACGTGCAGGGCGGGGACGGCTCCTCCACTCCCCCGTACGGGCTGGGGCTGACCCCGACGCGCGGGCAGCGGGCGCAGCGCTTCGAGTGCCGGGGCGGGCTGCGGCTGGACGACGGCCGCTTCGGGGACGCCATCGACTTCTACGGCGCGCGGTTCGAGCTCACGGACGAGCAGGAGATATCCCTGCGCCGGATCCAGACCCCGGAGTTCCGATTCGTCGGGGAGCGGCCGGAGCACGGGCGTGTCGTGGTGTCCGGGGCCAAAGTGGTGAAGCTCGTCGACACCTCCACGAGCTGGCCGGGCCCGGGCGGGGTGTCCATCGAGGGATTCGTCTACGAGAACCTCGCGCCCCGCGGCCATTTCCCGCTGGCCCGGCGCCTGGAGTGGGTGGCGGCGGCCACTCCCGAGTACTCGCCGGAGCCGTACGAGCGGCTGGCGGCCGTCCTGCGGGCCAGCGGCGAGGACCAGGACGCCCGCGAGGTGCTGCTGGCCAAGCAGCGGCGGCGCCGGGCCACGCTGCCGCCCGCCCCGAAGGCGTGGGGGTACCTCCAGGACTGGACGGTGGTCTACGGGTACCGCCCGGGCCGGGCCGCGCTGTGGATGGCGGTGCTGTGGGCCGCGGGCGCGCTGCTGTTCTCCCAGCTCGATCCGCCGGCCATCAAGGAGGACGAGCATCCGCAGTGGAGCGCCGCCCTGTACGCGCTGGATCTGCTGCTCCCGGTGATCGACCTCGGCCAGCAGGGCCAGTGGAAGCTGGAGGGCGGCTGGCAGTGGGGGGCGGCGGGCCTCGTCATCATGGGCTGGATCCTGGCCACGACGGTGGCCGCGGGAGCGTCCCGGCTGCTGAGGCGGGGGTGACGGGGTCTGTGCCCGGGCCATTACCCTGTGCCTCGTGACCACCGTTCGCCTGCCCCTCTTCCCGCTGAACTCGGTGCTGTTCCCGGGACTCGTCCTCCCGCTGAACATCTTCGAGGAGCGTTATCGCGCCATGATGCGCGAGCTGCTGAAGACGGGCGAGGAGGAACCGCGCCGGTTCGCGGTCGTGGCGATCCGCGACGGCCGTGAGGTCGCACCGACCGCGCCGGGCCTGCCGGACCAGACGGCCCTGCCCGAGCGCGGCCCCGCGGCGGGCTTCGGCTCCGACCCGATCCAGGCCTTCCACCGGGTGGGCTGCATCGCGGACGCGGCGACGATCCGGGAGCGGGAGGACGGCAGCTTCGAGGTCCTGGCGACCGGCACGACGCGGGTCCGTCTGCTCTCCGTCGACGCGTCCGGACCCTTCCTGACGGCCGAGCTGGAAGAGCTCCCGGAGGACTCGGGCGACGGCGCCGGGGTCCTGGCCGAGGGGGTGCTGCGGGCGTTCCGCAACTACCAGAAGCGGCTGGCCGGGGCCCGCGAGCGGTCCTTGACGGGCGCGGAACTCCCCGACGAGCCGTCCGTGGTCTCCTACCTGGTGGCAGCGGCGGCGGTCCTGGACATCCCCGCGAAGCAGCGGCTGCTGCAGGCCCCGGACACGGCGACCCGGCTGGCCGAGGAACTGAAACTGCTGCGTGCGGAGACGGCGGTGATCCGCCACCTCCCGTCCCTGCCGGCGGTGGACCTGACCCGTGCTCCGACCAGCCCGAACTGACGGATCACCGATGGCGAAGAAGACGAAGCAGGCGGCCGGCACCCCGGCGATCGTCGCCCTCACGGCGGCGGGCGTCCCGTTCACCACGCACGCGTACGAGCACGACCCGGCGCACCCCTCGTACGGCGAGGAGGCGGCGCAGGCGCTCGGCGTCTCTCCCGCGCAGGTGTTCAAGACCCTCGTCGCCGATGTGGACGGGGTCCTGACGGTGGCGGTGGTCCCGGTCTCGGGGTCCCTGGACCTGAAGGCGCTGGCGACGGCGGTCGGCGGCAAGCGGGCGGCGATGGCCGATCCCGCGCTGGCGGAGCGCACCACGGGCTACGTGCGCGGCGGCATCTCGCCGCTGGGGCAGCGCAAGCGGCTGCGCACGGTGCTCGACGCGTCGGCCTCCGCCCATCCGACGATCTGCTGCTCGGCGGGCCGCCGCGGACTGGAGGTCGAGCTCGCCCCGTCGGACCTGGCCGCCCTCACGGACGCCACGGTGGCCCCGATCGCGCGCCCCTAGGGGCGTTCGAAGGCCTGGAGCACACCGCCGACCGAGAAGCACAGGGCGCCGGCCAGCGTCCCCCAGTTGGCGATGTCGGCGTTGACGAGGCTTCCGGTGGCGGGCCGGGTGAAGGCGGCCAGCGCCGAGACCATGAACAGCACCGCCCCGAGCTGGTTCACCGCGACGACCCACCAGCCGAGGCTGCGCGAGCGGAGGCAGGGCCAGGGTCTGTGGCAGATCTCGACGAACGAGAGGTGCCCCGAGATCAGGAACAGCGCGCACCCGATCACGTCGGGGGTCCAGATCAGCCGGTTGACCTGCTGGGTGGAGAGCCCCTGGCGGAAGGAGTCCAGCAGGTTGACGGCGAACACGAGCGTGCCGACGAACAGCACGAACGTGCTCAGCCAGTCCAGGTGCATCGGCTCGTAGCCCCACCACCGCCACTTGCCCGTGACGAGGGAGGATCCCTGCGGGGACTGGCGGGGCGCGTTCAGCACCTGCAGGAGCGAGACGTAGCCGCCGGTGTTGAAGAACAGGCCGCCCGCGAAGTAGATCGCGGCGCTTTCGAGTGCGTTCCCCGAGCCGAACTGGGCCACCCCGGCGCCGAGGGCGAAGAGCGCGCCGCCGATGACGAACGCGCCCGAGGCGATGGCGTTGAGCCTTCGGAGACGGCCGAGGGCTTCGGCATCGGCGGTCGAGGTCCTGTCACCGCCGGGCCCGCGGACCGCCAGCGTCCCGCGCCTGCGCGCGGGCCGCGACTCCCACACCACCGTGTCGCCCTCGGGGCGGAGCCAGGTGAGCCGGGTCGTGAACGGTCCCGCACCTTCGGCACGCTGCTCGGGCTGTCCCACGGCCCGAGCGTAGCCAATCCAGCCCCGCCGGCGTGTGAGGCGGGGGGGTACCCCCGGACGGAGTCTGGGGGAGGGTCCGGGGCGGAGCCCCGAATCTTTCAGCCGCGCGGGGGCTCGGCGTCGGCCTGCGGGGCCTGGTAATAGCCGGACCAGCCGTAGCCCGGGACGGAGTCCGGTTCGCGGGGGGACCACAGGGCCGTGAGGCCCAGGTGGACGAGGACCGCGGCCATCGGCCACGCCAGCAGCGCCCCGTGCGCCAGCAACTGCAGCGGCGCGTCGAACGGCACCCCCTGCCCCGCCTTGGCGGCGGCCGCCAGGTCCGAGGTCGGCCCCAGCCACAGCCCGAACCGCCACCCCACCAGCGCGGCGAAGCAGGAGCCGACGGCGAGCCCGATCACCAGCGGCACGCCGCCGGCCCGGCGCCACAGGAACACGCCGACGGCGCTCAGCACGCCCAGCCCCACCGACAGCAGGACGAAGGTTCCGTCGGACGCGATCCGCGCCTCGCTCTCGCTGTTGCGCAGGAACACGGACTCCCCGTTGGCGACGTACTGCACGCGCGGCGCCAGCCACACCCACAGCGCGCCGAGGAGAAGGCCGGCCACGCCGATCGCGAGGGCGACGACGGCCGCGTCCCGGACGTCCTCCGGGGTGACGGACCGGGCGGTCCCGCCCGGCTTCTCGGGCGGGAGCGACGGCGGGTCGAAAGGAGACGGCGGGGTCACGGCTTCGGTCACCCCCACATCGTGCCAGGTGCGTCCGGCGGCGGCGTCGCCGGACCGCTTCAGCGGACCGCGGCCCGCCGGTACGCCCAGGTGGCGACGGCCAGCGAGAGGACTCCGACGGCCCCGCACACGCCGAGGTCGAAGGCGACGGCGGCCCAGTCGGGTTCGGGGGCGAAGGTCCGCGCGAACGCCTCCACCCCGTACGTCGACGGCAGCAGGTCCCGCGCCCACACGATCACGTCGGGCATCCGCTCGGGCGGCAGCACCCCCAGCAGCAGCGCCGCCGACATCCCGAGCTGCCCGGCGAGCGTGGCCAGCTCCTGCCGCGGCGCCAGCAGTCCCAGCGCCGCGCCGAGCCCGGCCAGCGCGGCCCCGGCCAGCGGCACCACGGCGGCCAGGATCCACAGCCCGCTCATGGGCAGGCCGAAGAGCACGCACCCGAAGACGGCGGTGACCAGCGTCCCCGGCAGCGTGAAGGAGGCGTACGCGGCGGCCGCGCCGAGCACCACCGAAGCGGGCGGCACCGGCAGGGTGGCGTAGTGGTCGAGCCCGCCGCTCGCCCGCAGCTGCCCGAAGTACTGGGCGAGCAGGTTGAGCGCGACGAAGGCGACGACCAGCACGGAGGAACCCGCGACGACGGCCCGGGCCTCCGAGCCCCCGTCCACCACGCCCCGCATGAGGATCATGATCCCGACGGACTGGAAGGTGGCCACGAAGAGCAGCGGGATCCGCGCCACCCGTGCCCGGGACAGCTGGGCCCGGTAGACGGCGGCCAGCGCGGGCAGGAACCGTGCCCGCGGGGCCAGCGGCGCGGGGGCCGGCTCCTCCACCGGGGTCGGGGTCGGGTTCGGCAGGACGGCGCTCGCCGGACGGTCGCTCACGACTTCACCAGGCCCTTCGTCTTTCCGCCGAGTGCGAGGTACACGTCCTCGAGGCTCGGCGTGGCCAGCGTGAAGTCGTCGAGGGCGGCGAAGGCCGGCCCGCCGGTCACCGAGGCGACGGCCGCCCGGGCCTCGTCCGGCCCGAGCCGCAGGACCCAGCGCCGTCCGGATTCCACGGCGTGCTCGCGCAGCGCCGCGACCTCGGGGACGTCCAGCGGAGCGGTCTCCCGCCATACGAGCTCCAGCCGGACCTCGCCGGAGACCTCGGCCTTCAGCCCGGCCGGGGTGTCGCAGGCGATGACCCGGCCCTGGTCGATGACGGCGACCCGGTCGAGGACGGTCTCGGCCTCGATGACGTTGTGGGTGACGAGCAGGACCGTCGCGCCGTGCTGGGCGCGCCGCCGGTCCACGGCGGACCAGACGGCCCGCCGGGCCACCGGGTCCATGCCGGTGGTGGGCTCGTCGAGGACCAGTACGGGCCGCTCCCCCACCAGTGCGGCGGCGAAGCAGGCGAGACGGCGCTGTCCGCCGGAAAGTTTCTTCAGGGGCCGTCCGGCGATCCCGGTCAGCCCGAGCTCCTCCAGTACGGCGTCGCGCGCGGCCCGCGCCGCCCGTGCGTCGAGCCCGCGCAGCCGCCCGGTGGTCTCGGCGGCCAGCGCCACCGTGAGCTCGTCCAGGGCGGTGGACTCCTGCCCCAGGTAGGCGAGCAGGCGCGAGGCCCGCTCGGGGTGGCGTACGAGGTCGTGGCCGAGCAGGGTGACGGTGCCCGCGTCGGGTCGCATCAGGCCGGTGAGCTGGCGGACCAGGGTGGACTTGCCGGCGCCGTTGGGGCCGAGCAGGCCGAAGATCTCGCCGCGCCGCACGTCCAGGGAGATGCCGTCGTTGGCGCGGGTCTCGGGGAGTGCGGGAGCCCCGCGCCGGCCGCGTACGGCGGGATACGTCTTGACCAGGTCACGCACCGCGCAGATCACGTCCGAAGCCGCTCCCGCGGCCGCTGTGCCGTTTTCCGCTTGTGCTGTGCCCGTACTCACGAGGGAGCAGCCTACGGGGTTCCCGCCCCTACTCGGCCGCCGGGGTCAGCGGGGAGCCGAGCTCGCCGGTACCGGATCCGGGCGCGGCGGCCGGTACGGCGGCCACGTGCTCGGCGGCCGCGCGGACGTCGATCTCGCGCCAGAACCCGGCGCGGATGGCGTAGCGGTCGTGCTCGTCGATCTGGTCGTCCTTGTGCGCGAGCAGCCCGAACCGGGCGGCGTAGCGCAGCAGCTCGCCGTCGATGCGGTGCGGGATGCGCGGGTACATGGTGGCCAGCTTCTGCAGGTGGACGGTCTCGGGGAGCCGTTCCATCCAGCGCCGGGCGAACACCTGTCCCACCTCGAACGGGTCCCCGCCGACGGTGGTGATGTCCTCCTCGCGGTCCGCCCAGCGCTGCTCGGCGCTGGTGAGCTGGGCGAGGGTGGGCAGCGAGGCGGTCTCGGCGGGCTCGCCGAGCGGTCCGGCGCGGTCGATCCAGCCCTTGTCGGAGGACCAGCGCAGGGCACTGGCGGGGGCCGGTCCGCCGGTGGCCCCGGTCTGCGGGCCGGTCTGCGGGCCGGGGGCGCGCAGGGCTCCGGCGAGGTCCTTGGGCGTGGGCACGGTCTTGCCCCCGGGGGCGGCCGGCGCCGGTACGGGTGCCCCCTCGCCTTCGTCGTCGCCGCTGGCGGCGGCGCCGTTGCGGGCGGCCTCGGCGAGCGCCGCCTCGGGCAGCGGGGCCGAGAGGATGGCGGCGATGTCGGGGCGCGGCGCGGGCGGCGGTGAGCAGAGGCCGGTGAGGTCCTTGGCGCGTACGGCCCGGGTGATCCAGGCCCGGTCCAGGACGCGGCGTTCGTCGGCCTCGGCGACGAGGTCCTCGGACTGGTTGTAGTCCCCGTCGGCGGCCTGGACGGCCCACAGGTGGACGGCGACCCCGTGTTCCTTGGCGGACATCAGGCCGGGCAGCAGGTCCCCGTCGCCGGTGACGAGTACGACGTCGGAGCAGGCGCGGTTGCGGGCGAGCTCCGTGAGCTCGGCGTGCATGGCGGCGTCGACGCCCTTCTGGGCCCAGCGGCCGTCACTGCGGGTCAGGGCGCCGAGGCGGACGGTGACGCGGGGCATGACGCGCAGCCGCCGGTGTTCGGGCTGGGGCACCCGGTCGGGTGCGCCGTCGAACCAGTAGATGCGCAGCAGGGGCTGCTCGGTGTCGGCCTCGGCCCGCTCGCGCAGGCCCTGGATGAGGGCGGCATGGTCCACGGTGATCCGGGAGCGGGAGGGCTCCCCGGCAAGAAGGCTGGCGGCGGCGCCCAACAGGTAGCCGGCGTCCACCAGGACGACGCAGCGGTCCACGCGTTCCACCCTCTTCCCTGGGGGTCCTCTGTGCTTCGGCGGGTGCCCCGAGTCTGCCCGACCTCAAGGGCGTTGAAGGCCGGAACTCGATCATCGGCGTGGCGGATCTCACGGAGGGGCCGGGAACCACACCCGGCTACGCGCAGTAATGATCCAAAATGCGCGGTTTCGGGCGCTGTGTGAGTGTGAAGGCGGTCCTGGCCCCTAGACCCTCACGGAGGTTCCACCATGGCCAAGAACAAGAATCAGAAGCAGCCGTCGAAGCAGCAGCAGGCCCGCTCTTCGCAGGACCCGTCGAAGGGCTCGATCGACAGCCCGAGCGAATCGGTGAACCCGTCGCCGAGTCCGATGGATCTGGCGCACAAGAGCAAGCAGAAGAAGTTCGGCCACAACTGACGCGCGCGACGTGATGTGACGGAAGGGCCCGCCCGGCATCGCCGGGCGGGCCCTTCCGTGCGTACGGCGCCGGTTGGCGAGGGTTGCTATCCGGCCAGGCAGGACGGCCCGAGCAGCACCTTGAGGTCTCCGAAGAGCGCCGGGTCGGGCTGGACGCGGTGCTTGTCGAGGCGCAGCACGGTGGTGGTCCGCGGTCCCTGGAGCTTGATCCTCACCTCTGTGTTGCCCTTGTGGTGGCGCAGGATCTCCCCCAGACGGGTCACCATCGGCGGCGTGACCTTGACCGTGGGGATGGTGAGGACGACCGGGGCGTTGGTGCCGGCCGAGGTGAGGTCGGGGACCATCATCTCCATGGCGACCAGGCGGGGGACGTCCTCGCGCTTGTCGAGGCGGCCCTTGACGAAGACGACGGTGTCCTCGACCAGCTGGGTGGAGACGAGCTGGTAGGTCGCGGGGAAGAACATGCATTCGATGGAGCCGGCCAGGTCCTCGACGGTGGCGATGGCCCAGGCGTTGCCCTGCTTGGTCATCTTGCGCTGGAGGCCCGAGATGATGCCGCCGATGGTGACGACCGCGCCGTCGGAGTGCTCGCCTCCGGTCAGCTGGGAGATTCCGGCGTCCGTCTTGTCGGAGAGCACGTGCTCCAGGCCGAAGAGCGGGTGGTCGGAGACGTAGAGGCCGAGCATCTCGCGCTCTTGCGCGAGCAGGTAGGACTTCTCCCACTCGACGTCGGAGAACTCCACGTCGAGGCCGAAACCGGGCTCGTCGCCCGCGCTCTCGTCACCCATTCCGCCGAAGAGGTCGAACTGTCCCTCGGCCTCCTTGCGCTTCACCGCGACCACGTTGTCGATCATCGGCTCGTGGTGGGCGACCATGCCCTTGCGGGTGTGGCCCATCTCGTCGAAGGCGCCGGCCTTGATCAGCGACTCGATGGTCCGCTTGTTGCAGACGACGGCCTCGACCTTGTCGAGGAAGTCGGGGAAGGTCGAGTACTTCCCCTTCGCCTTGCGCGACTTGATGATCGACTCGACGACGTTCGTGCCGACGTTCCGCACGGCGGAGAGGCCGAAGAGGATCACGTCGTCGCCCTGGGCGGCGAAGTTCGACTCGGACTCGTTCACGTTCGGCGGGAGGACCTTGATGCCCATGCGGCGGCACTCGTTGAGGTAGACCGCGGACTTGTCCTTGTCGTCCTTGACCGAGGTGAGCAGACCGGCCATGTACTCGGCGGGGTAGTTCGCCTTGAGGTAGGCGGTCCAGTAGGAAACCAAGCCGTACGCGGCGGAGTGCGCCTTGTTGAAGGCGTAGCCGGCGAAGGGGACCAGGACGTCCCAGAGCGCCTGGATCGCCTTGTCGGTGTAGCCGTTCTTCTTCGCGCCCTCCTGGAAGATGACGAAGTTCTTCGCCAGCTCGTCGGGCTTCTTCTTGCCCATCACGCGGCGCAGGATGTCGGCCTCGCCGAGGGAGTACCCGGCGATGATCTGGGCGGCCTTCTGCACCTGCTCCTGGTACACGATCAGGCCGTAGGTGACCGCGAGCACCTCTTCGAGCGGCTTCTCCAGCTCGGGGTGGATCGGGGTGATCTCCTGCTGCTTGTTCTTGCGCAGGGCGTAGTTCGTGTGCGAGTTCATGCCCATCGGGCCCGGCCGGTACAGGGCCGAGACGGCGGAGATGTCTTCGAAGTTGTCGGGCTTCATCAGCCGCAGCAGCGACCGCATGGGTCCGCCGTCGAACTGGAAGACGCCGAGCGTGTCACCGCGGCAGAGCAGTTCGTACGTCTTGGGGTCGTCCAGCGGCAGGGCGAGGAGGTCGAGCTCGATGCCCTTGTTGGCCTTCACCATCTTGACGGCGTCGTCCATGATCGTGAGGTTCCTGAGGCCCAGGAAGTCCATCTTGATCAGGCCGAGCGACTCGCACTGCGGGTAGTCCCACTGCGTGATGGTCACGCCGTCGGTGTGCCGCACCCAGATCGGCGCGTGCTCGACGATCGGCTCGCTGGACATGATCACGCCGGCCGCGTGCACGCCCATCTGCCGGACCAGGCCCTCGACGCCGCGGGCGGTGTCGATGACCTTCTTGACGTCCGGTTCGTTCTCGTACATCGCGCGGATCTCGCCGGCCTCGCTGTAGCGCGGGTGCGAGGGGTCGGTGATGCCGTTGAGGTCGATGCCCTTGCCGAGGACGTCGGCGGGCATCGCCTTGGTGAGCCGGTCGCCCATGGCGTAGGGGTAGCCGAGGACGCGCGCGGAGTCCTTGATGGCGTTCTTCGCCTTGATCTTGCCGTAGGTGCCGATCATGGCGACCTTGTCCGAGCCGTACTTCTCCGTCACGTACCGGATGACCTCGACGCGCCGGCGCTCGTCGAAGTCGATGTCGACATCGGGCATCGAGATGCGCTCGGGGTTGAGGAAGCGCTCGAAGATCAGTCCGTGCGGGATCGGGTCGAGGTCGGTGATGCCCATGGCGTACGCGACGATCGACCCGGCCGCGGAGCCTCGGCCGGGGCCCACGGCGATGCCCTGGCTCTTCGCCCACATGATGAAGTCGGCGACGACGAGGAAGTAGCCGGGGAAGCCCATCGAGATGATGGTGTCCATCTCGTACTCGACCTGCTTCATACGGTCCTCGGGGATGCCCCCGGGGAAGCGGCGGTGCATGCCCCGCATGGTCTCCTCGCGGAACCAGGTGACGTCGGTGTAGCCCTCCGGGATGTCGAACTTCGGCATGAGGTTCTTCTCGACGAACATGCCGTCGGTCGAGACCTGCTCGGCGACCAGGAGGGTGTTGCGGCAGCCCTCCTGCCAGGCGTCCGAGGAGTCGATGGCGTACATCTCATCCGTGGACTTGAGGTAGTAGCCGGTGCCGTCGAAGCGGAAGCGGTCCGGGTCGGAGAGGTTCTTGCCGGTCTGGATGCACAGCAGGGCGTCGTGCGCGGTCGACTCGTGCGCGTACGTGTAGTGCGAGTCGTTCGTGACGAGCGGCGGGATGCCGAGCTTCTTGCCGATCTCCAGGAGCCCGTCGCGGACCCGGCGCTCGATCTCGATGCCGTGGTCCATCAGCTCCAGGAAGTACCGCTCTTTGCCGAAGATGTCCTGGTACTCGGAGGCGGCCTTCAGGGCCTCGTCGAACTGGCCGAGGCGGAGCCGGGTCTGCAGCTCGCCGGAGGGGCAGCCGGTGGAGGCGATGAGCCCCTCCGACCACTTGGAGATGGTCTCCTTGTCCATCCGGGGCCACTTCTGCAGCCAGCCCTCGGCGTACGCGTCGGAGGAGAGCTTGAAGAGGTTGTGCAGTCCGGTGGCGTTGGCCGCCCAGATCGTCTTGTGGGTGTAACCACCGGAACCGGAGACGTCGTCCCGCTTCTGGTGCGGCTGGCCCCACTGGATCTTGCGCTTGTTGCGCCGGGACTCGGGGGCGACGTACGCCTCGATGCCGATGATCGGGGTCACCCCGGCCTTCTTCGCGGAGTGGAAGAAGTCGTACGCCCCGTGCAGGTTGCCGTGGTCGGACATGGCGATGTGCGTCATGCCCATCTCGTTGCACGCGTTGAACATGTCCTTCAGCCGCGCGGCACCGTCCAGCAGCGAATACTGGGTGTGGACGTGCAGGTGCGTGAACGGCGTCTTGGTCACGGTGGGGGCCTCCGAGGGGAGAGAGGGGCGGCAGCTCTGAATCCTACGTCGACCGGGTGACAATCCACGGGCACCGACGGGTACGGTCGTGCGTTGCAGAACCAAGGACACCTGTCCGAAATGCGATCCGTACGCGATCCACCCCGCACCACCAGGAGGCATCCGCCATGGCGGTTCCCGAGACGACCGACGAGCAGCGCGCCGAGCAGATCCTCGACGTGTTCGACACCGCCTTCGGTGAGCTCCTCGCCGCCGACCCCGCTGCCTTCCAGGTCAAATTCCGGAAGATGGCGGCCTCCGCCTTCGCCTTCTACCGGGGCACGGCCTGCCTCTTCTACTCCGACCTGGAGCGGGACCGGCACGGCGGCCCGTACCTGGACGAGCGGACGGGCCGGGTGTGGATCCACGGCGATCTGCACGCCGAGAACTTCGGCACGTACATGGACTCCAACGGCCGCCTGATCTTCAACGTCAACGACTTCGACGAGGCCTACGTCGGCCCGTTCACCTGGGACCTGAAGCGCTTCGCCGCCTCCGTCGCCCTGATCGGCTACACCAAGGCGCTCAGCGACGACCAGATAAGCGCGCTGGTGCGGACGTACGCCGGCGCCTACCGGGAGCGGATCCACCGGCTGGCGGCCGGGGCCAAGCACGAGGAGGTGCCCTCCTTCACCCTGGACACCGCCGAGGGCCCGCTGCTGGACGCGCTGCGCTCGGCCCGCTCCCGCACCCGTTTCTCCCTGCTGGACTCCATGACGGAGATAAGGGACTACGAGCGCCGCTTCAGCGCCGGCGGGGGCTCCATCGAGCTGGACGCCGCCACCCGCTACAAGGTGCTGGCCGCCTTCGACGGGTACCTGGAGACCCTCCCCGACGAGTCCCTCGTGCGGCCCGACTCCTACCGGGTCAAGGACGTGGTGGGACGCCGGGGCGTCGGGATCGGCTCGGCGGGCCTGCCCTCCTACAACATCCTGCTGGAGGGGCACAGCGACGCCCTGGAGAACGACGTCGTCATCTACCTCAAGCAGGCGCAGACCCCCGCGGTGTCCCGGCACATCACGGACCGGGCGGTGCGGGAGTACTTCCAGCACGAGGGGCACCGCACGGTGATCTCCCAGCGCGCCCTGCAGGCCCACGCCGACCCGTGGCTGGGCTGGACCGAGCTGGACGGTGCCGGACAGCTGGTGGCCGAGGTCTCCCCGTACGCGGTGGACCTGGACTGGTCGGACCTGGACGACCCGGAGGAGATCGCGGCCGTGGTCGCGGACCTGGGCCGGGCGACGGCGACCATGCACGCGGCGGCCGACGAGGCCGAGAGCGGGCACTCCCTGGTCCCGTTCTCCACCGAGCGGGCCATCGACGCGGCGATCGCGGCCGACGAGGAGGGCTTCGCGGAGCTGCTCGTGGACTTCGCCCACGCGTACGGCGCCCGGGCCCGCGCCGACCACCAGATTTTCGTCGACCTCTTCCGCAACGGGCGTCTGACCTCGTAGTTCGTGCCCGTGGCCGGGGCCGGGACGCGGCTTTCACAGGTACGCATGGCAGACTCGCGACGATGGACATCTCAGGAGTGAGGCTTCGAGGGCTGCGGGCCGCGCTGTTCAGCGCGCTCGTCGTGCTGCTCTCGGCCGGCTCGCACGTCCTCATGTCCCGCGTCCCGCTGCCGCCCGCGCTGGTGGTCGGGGCCTTCGCCGCCGTGTTCGTGATCGCCTACGCGCTCGCGGGCCGCGAACGGGGCTTCGGCCCCATCGCCGGGCTGCTCGTTCCGCTGGAGCTGGCCGCCGACACCGTCTTCACCGCCGGGCAGCACCTCTGCTACGGCCCGGCCGGCGGCCCCGTCTCGGGTCCGCTGCGCGCGATGGGCCTGGACGAGCTGTGCGGGGGCGCGCCCGTGGGCGGGCCGCTGACCGAGGTGGCCGGGCCCGTCACCGATCCGGCCGCGCTGCTGGCGGCGCCCGGGCCGTGGACGCCCTGGCTGCTGCTCGGCGCCCACATCTCGGTCGGGCTGCTCGCCGCCGCGTGGCTGCGCCACGGCGAGCGGGCGCTGGGGCAGCTGCTGCGCGCGGTGGCCGCCTTCGCGTTCCGGCCGCTGCTGTTGGTGGCGGCCTCGGTGGCGGCCGTGTCCGGTCCGGCGCGGCGCCCGCTGCGGCCGGCCCTCGCGGGCACGGGGGCCCGTACGCGATTCCCCGCACACTCCGTGGGTCGGCGGGGACCTCCCGTGCTCGGCGCGCTCGCACGCGCCTGACGCACGTACCGGGGCGCCTCCCGGCGATGGCCGGCGGCAGTCCCCCGAGCAGTCCCTTTGACACGTCACACCCCACGGAGATCACGATGAGTTCACGCAACAGCCAGGCGAACAAGGCAGCGGCCCGCGAGCGGCTGCGCGCCGAGCGCGAGGCCCAGGCCAAGAAGGACAAGGTGCGCCGCCAGGTGATCGTGGCGGGCGCCGTCCTCGCCGGGCTCGGCCTGATCGGCGTCGTCAGCTACGCGGTCGTGCAGGCCAACCAGCCCGACCACTGGGAGAAGGCCGCCAAGGCCGAGCTGGTCAAGCCGAAGAACACCGAGGGCGAGGACGGCACCACGGTCGTCATCGGCAAGCCCGACGCCAAGAAGACGCTGGAGCTGTACGAGGACTCGCGCTGCCCGGCCTGCGCCGGCTTCGAGCAGGCGGCCGGCGAGCAGATCAAGAAGGACGTGGACGCGGGCAAGTACAAGCTCCAGTACTTCGGCGCCACCTTCATCGACAACGCCGTCAAGGGCGAGGGCTCGAAGAACGCGCTGAGCGCGCTGGGCGCGGCGCTGAACGTCAGCCCGCAGGCCTTCCTCGACTACAAGGCCGCGCTGTACTCCAAGGAGCAGCACCCCGAGGAGACCGTCGACAGCTTCGCCAAGGACGAGTACCTGCTGAAGGTCGCGGACACCGTTCCGGCGCTCAAGGGCAACGCCGAGTTCAAGAAGGCCGTCGAGGACGGCACCTATGACCGGTGGGCCATGGACATGTCGAAGGCCTTCAACAAGTCCGGCGTGACGGGGACCCCGACGCTGAAGATGGACGGCAAGAAGATCGACACCCCGCAGACGGCGGAGCTGTTCACGGCGGCGATCGACAAGGCCCTGCAGGGCTGATCACCGGACATTCCGGGACACGCTTCCCGGAAGGGCCGCGCCATCGGGCGGGCGAACTCCCAGAGTTCGCCCGCCCGTTGCATTCCGACGTCTGTTCCATCAGGTGTACCCGTCGGTAATGTGACCGGTCGTGACCAGTCATCTCACCCCCTCTCAGACCGCGGCGACTCCCCGTCGCCGTACGGTCGTTCTCGCCGCCGCGGCCACGGCCGCGCTGGCCCCGCTGACCTCGCTCGGCGCCTCGGCGGCCCACGCGGCGACGCAGGCCGCGCCCGCCTTCCTGCACGGCGTCGCCTCGGGCGACCCGCTGCCCGACGGGGTCCTGCTGTGGACCCGCGTCACCCCGACCCCGGAGGCCGTGCCCGGCTCCGGCCTCGGCCCGGCCACTCAGGTCGGCTGGGAGGTGGCCTCCGACCAGGCCTTCTCCCGGATCGTCGGCTCCGGCACCGTCACGGCGAGCGCCGCCGGCGACCACACCGTCAAGGTGGACGTGCGCGGGCTCCAGCCGCAGACGCCCTACTGGTACCGGTTCACCGCCGGCACCACCGTCTCCCCCGTCGGGCGCACGCTGACCACGCCGGGCCACGACGTGACGACCTCCGGGGTCCGCTTCGGCGTGGTCTCCTGCTCCAACTGGGAGGCCGGCTACTTCTCCGCGTACCGCCACCTGGCCGCCCGCACCGATCTGCACGCGATCCTGCACCTGGGCGACTACATCTACGAGTACCAGACCGGGGGGTACCCGGAGGCGAAGTACGTCGTGCGCCAGCACGAGCCGAAGCACGAGATCGTCTCGCTGGCCGATTACCGCACGCGGCACGGCAAGTACAAGACAGATGTCGACCTGCAGGCGCTGCACCACGCGCACCCGGTCATCGCCATCTGGGACGACCACGAGTTCGCCAACGACACCTGGGCCGGCGGCGCCGAGAACCACACGCCGGGCGCCGAGGGCGAGTGGGCGGCCCGCGCGGCCGCCGCCAAGCAGGCGTACTTCGAGTGGATGCCCGTGCGCGCCTCCATCGCGGGCACCGTCTACCGGCGGCTGCGCTTCGGCACCCTCGCCGATCTGCACCTGCTCGACCTGCGGTCCTTCCGTTCGCAGCAGGCCAAGGTGGGCAGCGGCACGGTGGACGACCCGGAGCGCACCATCACCGGGCGCGCCCAGCTGGACTGGCTCAAGTCGGGCCTCACGGGCTCCAACGCGACCTGGAAGCTGGTCGGCACCTCGGTGATGATCTCGCCGGTGGCCTTCGGCTCGCTGCCCGCGCACCTGCTGAAGCCGCTGGCGAAGCTGCTCGGCCTGCCCGAGGGTGGCATAGCGATCAACGTGGACCAGTGGGACGGGTACACCGACGACCGCAAGGAGCTGCTGGGCCACCTCAAGGACCGGAACGTCAAGAACACCGTGTTCCTGACCGGTGACATCCACATGGCGTGGGCGAACGAGGTCCCGTTGAACATGGCCACGTACCCGGGCTCGGGGACCGCGGCGACCGAGTTCGTCGTCACCTCGGTGACCTCCGACAACATCGACGACATCCTGCACGTGCCCGCGGACACCGCCTCGCTGGTCGCCGAGACGGCCATCAAGGCCGCCAACTGGCACGTGAAGTGGCTCGACATGGACGCGCACGGCTACGGCGTGCTGGACGTGACGGCGGAGCGCTCGCAGATGGACTACTACGTGGTGTCCGACAAGCGGCGGCAGGACGCCACGACCTCGTGGGCCCGCTCGTACCGGACCCTGAACGGGACGCAGAAGGTGGAGCGGGCGTACCAGCCCGTCCACTGATTCATCTGATTGACCGTCAATCATCCCGCCACATGGGGCGCCTGGTTCATACCAGGTGCCCCATGTGCGTTTCTGGCAACAAATCTTTTACGCAAGACACTTGACCTGAATATGTCATGCACACATAAGCTTCCCGCCAGCTGAAGAAGATCCTTCAGGCCATCACCCCCCACCACCCCCCACCCGCGAGGAGCACACGTGCGCGCGATTGCCCGCATATCCCCCCTTCTCCGCCGCCGCCTGATGAGCACGGCGGTTCTGGCCGGAACCTTGGCCTTCACCCCGCTCGCGGCCCCCACCACGCTCGCGGCAGCCAAGACCCCCGCCGAGCAGTGCGCCGAGCAGCCCTCCGCCGGCGCCGCCAACGCCCGCGTGACCCGTGCGCACGACGAGCACGCGGACGAGCCCAACGCGGTCACCGACGCGCAGGCGCAGGTCATGGACGCCGACCTCAAGGCGAAGCTGGACAAGGCCCTCAAGAACCAGCCGCAGCGCAGCCTGCGCGCCGCCGAGGCCGCCACGAGCATCCCGGTGTACTTCCACGTGATCCACTCGGGGAACACCGGAAAGCTGACGTCCACCCAGATCAACAACCAGCTGGCGGTCCTCAACGCGGCCTACGGCGGCCAGGGCACCGGCAACGTCAACACGAACTTCCAGTTCACCCTGGCCGGGACCGACTACACGGACAACGCCACTTGGTACAACCTGGCCGACGGCTCCACGGCCGAGAAGAACATGAAGAACACCCTGCGCAAGGGCGGCCCCGGCGCGCTGAACTTCTACACCGCCAACCTCTCGGGCGGCCTGCTCGGCTGGGCCACCTTCCCGACCTCCTACGCCTCCAGCCCCAAGATGGACGGCGTGGTCGTGCTCGACTCCTCGCTGCCGGGCGGTTCCGCCGCCAACTACAACGAGGGCGACACCGCGACCCACGAGGTCGGCCACTGGATGGGTCTCTACCACACCTTCCAGGGCGGCTGTAACGGCAACGGCGACTACGTCTCCGACACCCCGGCCGAGAAGACCGCGGCCTTCGAGTGCCCGACCGGCCGCGACAGCTGCACCACCAAGTCCGGTGTGGACCCGATCCACAACTTCATGGACTACACGTACGACTCCTGCATGTACCAGTTCACCGCCGGCCAGGTGGCTCGCATGTCGAGCAGCTGGACCGCCTACCGGGCGGGCTGACACCGCGACAGGGGCCCGGTCCGGCATCCGCCGGGCCGGGCCCCTGTCGTTCCTCCGCGCCTACAGGCTGTCGAGGAAGCCGATCGCGACCTTCCACAGCTGCTCCGCGGCCTGCGCGTCGTAGTCGTCCAGCTCCGGGTCCGTGAACAGGTGCCCGGCACCCGGGTAGCTGTGGACCTCCACGTCCGCCCCGGCCCGCTGCATCCGCAGGTACCAGGCGGTCAGCCAGTCGTGCGGCTCGAAGGGGTCCGGGTCCGCGATGTGCAGCTGCACCGGCAGCTCGTCCACCGAGGCGTCCTCCTCCAGGTCCGCCGTCCCGTGCAGGAGCAGCAGCCCGCGCGCCTTCTCGTCGGCCATCGCCAGGTGCTGGGCGACGGAGCCGCCGAAGGAGAAGCCCGCGTAGACCAGGCCCTGGTCGGAGTGGGGGGCGGAGGCCAGCACCGCGCGCTTCAGCAGCTCGTCACGGCCGATCTCGTCCCGGTGGGCCATGCCCTCCTCGACGGTCTCGAAGGTGCGTCCCCCGAAGAGATCCGGCACCTGGACCTCGTGCCCGGCCGCGCGCAGCCGGTCGGCCGCCGCGTGCACCGCGGGCCGCAGCCCGTACGTCGAGTGGAAAAGCATGATGTTCATGCCTCCATCGTGCCAGCCCCCGAACGGAAGGTGCCCGCGGACCGCTTCCCGCTACGTTCCTCCCATGGAGATGGAGAACTTCCTTCGCCCCGCCCTCGTCATCGGCGGCGCGCTGGTCGCCACCCTGATCGCGGGCTGGCTGCTGGACCTGCTGCTGCGCCGGGCCGACGCCCGGCACACCGAGACCCCGCTGTGGGGCCTGCTGCGCCGCTGCCGGCCGCCGTTCCAGGTGGTGCTCTGCGCCTCGCTGCTCAGAGGCTCCTACCGCTGGGCGGGCGTCCTCCCCGACCACCCCTTCGGCGTCGGCCGCTTCCTCACGCTGGTGCTGATCGCCTCCGTGGCCTGGCTGGCGGTCCGCATCGCGACGGCCGCCGTCGACTCGACGTACGCGCGCTACGCCGCGGTGACCGAGGACGACGCCCGGGTCCGCCGGGTCCGCACCCAGGTCACGCTGATCCAGCGGGTGGTGACGGCGGTGGTGTTCGTGGTCGCCGTGGCGGCGATGCTGCTGACCTTCCCGCCGATGCGTACGTTCGGCGCCTCGATGCTTGCCTCCGCGGGCGTCCTCGGCATCGTGGCGGGCATCGCCGCGCAGGCCGCGCTCGGCAACCTCTTCGCCGGCCTGCAGATCGCCTTCGGCGACACCGTCCGCATCGGCGACACGGTGGTGGTCGACAAGGAGTGGGGCCGCGTCGAGGAGATCACCCTGACCTTCCTCACCGTCCGCACCTGGGACGAGCGCCGCATCACGATGCCGGTCTCGTACTTCACGAGCAAGCCCTACGAGAACTGGTCGCGCGGCGGCGCGCAGATGACCGGCACGGTCTTCTGGCACCTGGACCACAGCGCACCGCTCGACCTGATGCGCGAGCAGCTCCAGGAGATCCTGAAGGACCTCCCGGAGTGGGACGGCCGCGGCGGCGGCCTGGCCGTGACGGACACCACACCGCACACCGTCCAGGTCCGCGCGGTGGTCACGGCGAAGGACTCGGACGACCTGTGGACCCTCCGCTGCGCGGTCCGCGAACGCCTGATCAACTGGCTCGTCACCCACCACCCGTACGCCCTCCCCCGCATCACCACCGCCGAAGCCGCCCCCGGACCGGACGATCCCAGCCCCGCCGGCGTTTGAGGCGACCCTTCAGCCCCGCCGGCGTTTGAGGCGACCCTTCAGCCCCGCCGGCGTTTGAGGCGACCCTTCAGCCCCGCCGGCGTTTGAGGCGGTCTTTCAGCCTCGCCGGCGTTTGAGGCGCGGGGTCCGGGGCGGCCCCGGGAAGCGGCGCTCAGCCATGGTCAGAACGTCAGCCGGAACAGCGCGCCCCCACCCGCGGCAGGCTCGGCCACGAGCTCGGCCCCGTGCGCCCGCGCGATCTGCCGCGCCATGGCCAGCCCCAGCCCCGACCCCGGCAGGGCCCGCGCGGCCCCCGCCCGGTAGAACCTGTCGAAGACGTACGGCAGGTCCTGCTCCGCGATCCCCGGCCCGTGGTCCCGTACGGTCAGCTCCGGCCCCGTGCCGACGACGGCCAGCTCCACCTCCACCGGCAGCCCGGCAGGGCTGAACTTCGCCGCGTTGTCCAGCAGGTTCGACAGCAGCCGGCTGAGCCGCGCCGGCACCCCCGGCACGACCACCGCCCCCTCCACCACCCGCACCCGGAACTCCACCGCCGGCCAGTGCGCCCGCGCCGCGTCCACCCCGTGCCGCACCAGCGCGTCCAGCCGCACCTGCTCCACCAGCGGCGTCGGCTCCTCGTCCCGCGCCAGTTCGATCAGGTCGTTCACCAGGCCCGTCACCTCCCGCAGCTGCCGCCCCAGCGCGGCCGCCGCCCGCTCGCGCTGTGCGACGGTCAGCCGCTCGCCCTTCGCCAGCAGTTCCGCGTTGGTCCGCAGCGCCGTCAGCGGGGTCCGCAGCTCGTGCGAGGCGTCCGCGACCAGGCGCCGCTGGGCGGTGACGGACTGCTCCAGCTCGCCGAGCATGGTGTTGAAGCTCCCGGCCAGCCTGGTGATCTCGTCCTCCCGCCCGGACGGCCCCCGCGACGGGAGTTCGATCCGGTGCCGCGGGTCCCGGGTCGCCGCGATCCGCTCGGCCGTCGCCGTGAGCCGGGTCACAGGGGCGAGGCCGGTCCGGGAGACCCAGTAGCCCAGTACGGCGGCGAGCAGCACCCCGGCCGCCGCCGTGAGGACGAGCCACCCGGCTGCCTCCTCGATGCCGGACTGCACCGTGTCGGCGCGCAGGGCCACCTGGAGGGCCCGCCCCTTGGCGTAGTCGGTGGTGAGCATCCGCGCGGGGTGTCCGGCCAGCGTGATGTTCGTGTAGTACGGGGCCAGCGCGCCGGCGGCGACCTTCCGCGCGGCCGGGTCCACGGGCAGCAGGCCCGGCGTACCGGGGTCCTTGGCCGGGTCGGCCGGCACCACCTCCGCGCACGCGGGGGCGGCCAGGAAGCGGCACTCCCCGGCGAGCGTGCCCGGCGCCGCGCCCGGGTCGCGCTGCGCGGCGAGCCGGGCGGACTGGGTCAGGCTGAGGTCGAGCTGATCGTAGAGCGCGGACCGTACGACGAGGAAGGCGGCCGCGCAGACCCCCACGGCCACGAACGCCACGGCGGCGGTGACGGCCAGCGCCAGCCGGGTCCGCAGCGGCCGCCGCCGTCTCCAGGCGGCTCCCAGGCCCCGGCGCCCCGATCCGCTCACGCCGCGTCCAGCCGGTAGCCGACCCCGTGCACGGTGTGGACCAGCCGGGGCTCGCCCCCGGCCTCCAGCTTCCGCCGCAGGTAGCCGACGTAGACGGCCAGGGAGTTGGAGTCCGGCCCGAAGTCCCGCCCCCACACCAGCTCCAGGATCACCTCGCGCGGCAGCACCTGGCCGGGGTGGCGCAGGAGCAGCTCCAGCAGCGCCGCCTCGGTGCGGCTGAACTCCAGCGGCCGCCCGCCGCGCCGCCCGGTCCGCGTCCCGGGGTCCAGGACGAGGTCGTCGAAGGCCAGCGGGCCCGACCCGGCCGGGTCGGGCGCGGCCCGCCGCAGCAGTGCCCGTACCCGCGCGACCAGCTCGTCCAGCGCGAACGGTTTGACGAGGTAGTCGTCGGCCCCGGCCTCCAGCCCGTCGACGCGTTCGCTGACGGAGTCGAGCGCGGTCAGTACGAGGACGGGTGTACGGTCGCCCATCGCGCGCAGCTGCCGGCACACGCCGAGCCCGTCGAGCACCGGCATCATCACGTCGAGGACGACGGCGTCCGGCTCCCAGGCCGCCACCTCGGACAGCGCGGCCAGCCCGTCCGCCGCTCCGCGCACCTCGTACCCCTCGACGGCCAGGCCGTCCTCCACGGCGGCGCGCACCTCGGGCTCGTCGTCGACCACCAGGATCCGATGACTGTTCAGGGAGCTCATGGCACAAAGCCTGCCAAAGGCTCCGGCGCGAACCTCTTAGAACGTTCTTAGGGCGCACCGGGAGTGTGCGGCCATGACCACTCGACACACACCAGACACACCCGCGGCCCTGTCCGTCGTGATCGGTGCGGGCGGCACCGGCGGCCACATCTACCCGGGGCTCGCCCTCGCCGAGGCGCTGCGCGCGGCCGTCCCGGGCGCCGTCGTCTCGTTCATCGGGACCGAGCGGGGCCTGGAGACCGAGCTGATCCCGGGCGCCGGCTACCGCCTGCACACCGTCGACATGATCCCCTTCGATCCGGCGCTGGGCGCGCAGCGGTACCTGCTGCCCGCGGCCCTGCTGCGCTCGGCGCACCAGGCGCGTGCCGTGATCCGGGCGCAGGGCGCGCACGCCGTCGTCGGCATGGGCGGCTATCCGAGCGCGCCGGCCGTGCTCGGCGCCCGGCTGGCGGGGCTGCCCGCCGTGATCCACGAGTCGAACGCGGTGCCGGGGCGGGCCAACCGGTTCGCGGCCCGGCTCACCCCGCACGTCGCGGTGGCCTTCGACCGCAGCCGCGCCCACCTGGCGGGCGGCGAGCGGGCGCTGACCACCGGGATGCCGATCTCCGCGGCCCTGGCCGGGCTCGCGGAACTGGCCGCACCGGAGCGCGCCGCGCTGCGCGCCGAGGCCCGGCGGGCGCTGCGGGTCCCCGCGGGGCGGCGGCTGGTGGTCTTCAACGGCGGCAGCCTGGGCGCCGTCCGCCTGACCGGGGCCGCGGTCGCGCTGGCCCGGCTCTGGCAGGGGCGCGACGACGTGCAGCTGCTGGTCAAAACCGGTCCGGCGGCGCTGGACGGCGCCCTCGCCGACCTCGCGGCCTCCGGTGGGCGGCGGATCGCGCGGGCCGTGCCGTACCTGGACCGGATGGACCTGGTGTACGCGGCCGCGGACCTGGTGGTGTGCCGGGCCGGGTCGGCGACGGTGGCGGAGCTGGCGGCGACCGGCGTCCCGGCGGTGCTCGTCCCGTACCCGCACGCCCCGGGCGACCACCAGACCCACAACGCCCGGGTGCTGTCCGAGGCGGGCGCCGGGCTGCTGCTGGCCGACGCGGAGACCACCGCCGAACGGCTCGCCGACCTCATCGGCCCGCTGCTGGCCGATCCGCTCCGGCTGGCGTCGATGGCCGGCGCCGCCGACCCCGGCCCGCACGCGCGGGCCGCCGAACTGCTGGCCGCGGAGGTCCTCCGCGTCGCCGGCGTCCGCCTTCCCACCCTGGAGCACGCATGACCCTGAACTGGAACGACCGCACCGTCCTCGTCACCGGCGCCGAGGGGTTCATCGGCTCGACGCTGGTGGACCTGCTCGTGGCCCGCGGCGCCCGGGTGCGCGCCTTCGTGCACTACAAGCCGTACGCCGAGAAGGGCCACCTGGCGCGCTACCTCGCGGACCCCGGCGGCCCGGTGGAGATGTGGGCGGGCGACGTCCGCGACGCGGGCCGGGTCAGCGACGCGGTGGCCGGCTGCGACACCGTCTTCCACCTGGCGGCGCTGATCGGGATCCCGTACAGCTACGCCTCGCCGGGCGCGTACGTGCAGACGAACGTGACCGGTACGGAGAACATGGCGGAGGCCTGCCGCCGCCACGGCGTGCGCCGCCTGGTCCACACCTCCACCAGCGAGGTCTACGGCACGGCCCTGACGGCCCCGATCGCCGAGAGCCACCCGCTCCAGCCGCAGTCCCCCTACTCGGCGTCGAAGATCGGCGCGGACATGATGGCGCTCTCCTTCCACCACGCGTTCGAGCTGCCGGTGACGGTGGTGCGCCCCTTCAACACGTACGGCCCGCGCCAGTCGGCCCGCGCCGTGATTCCGACGATCCTGGCGCAGCTCCACGCGGGCTCGCGGGAGATACGGCTCGGCTCCCTCTCCCCCACCCGCGACTTCACGTACGTGACGGACACGGCCGCGGGCTTCCTCGCGGTGGCGGAGTGCGACCGGGCGCTGGGCGAGGTGGTCAACCTCGGTACGGGCGAGGAGATCTCCGTCGGCGACCTGGCCCGGGCGCTGATCACCGCCTCCGGCCGGGACGCGGAGGTGGTGGTGGACCCCTCCCGCCTGCGCCCCTCCGGCAGCGAGGTCCACCGGCTCCTCTCGGACAACTCCCGCGCCCGCGACTGGGCGGGCTGGAAGCCCGAGGTCTCCCTGGCCGAGGGGCTGCGCCGCACCTCGGACTGGATCGCGGCGAACCCGCACCTCTTCGCCCCGGACCGCTACCAGGTCTAGAGCAGGGCGGCCGCGCTCTGCTCGGCGAGGTCCTCGGCGTGCGGCGGCAGCGGACCCCCGGCGCGCAGGTGCCGGCGTACGACCGAGAGCGGCAGGTCGATCAGGGCGAGGGTGACGCGGTCCCGGCCCTGGGGGTCGGTCGCGCCGAGGGCGGCGGCGAGGGCGGCGAGGGCCGCGTACACGCGCTGGTTGCCGGAGTCGGCCCGCCGGGTGTGCTCCTCGGACCAGTCGGCGCGGCCGAACTCCTGGGGTCCGTACAGCAGGAGGGCGGCCTCCTCCTGGTGGGCACGGCTCCACGCCACGACGTGCCGGGCGGCCGCGCGGGCGGCCCGGCGGGGGTCGGGATCGCTGTGGAGGGTGGCGAACCAGCCCTCCTGGAACCGCTCGACGCTGCGCAGCCACACCTCGGCGAGCAGGGCCGGACGCCCGGTGAAGCGGTGGTACATGGAGCCGCTCGGTGCGCCGACCGCCTGGGCGACGGCGGACATGGTCACGCCGCCCGGTCCGGCGGTGGCCGCCAGCCGGACGGCGGCGTCGAGGATCTGGTCGGTGTCGAAGCGGGGTGGTCTCGCCATGAATCAGAGAGTACCCTCCAGATTATTAGAGACACCTCTCTAATAATCTGAGGGGAGGACGCATGGGCGTCTACAACGTGCACGAACGCCTGCTGGGGGCCGAGCAGAGCGAGGTCGGCGCGCTCATCGACACGCTGGCCGGCGGGGAGGACGACCGACTGTGGCCCGGCCGCCTGTGGGAGGAGATGGAGCTCGACCGCCCCCTGGGCGTCGGGGCGGCGGGCGGACACGGGCCGGTGCGCTACACGGTGACCGCGTACGTGCCGGGGACCTGGGTGCGCTTCGCCTTCACCGGGCCCCGCGGGTTCCACGGCTTCCACGAGTTCACCGCGCTGGCCGTCGATGCCGAGCGGACGGCGCTGCGGCACACCATCGCGATGTCGGTCAGCGGCATCTCCCGCATCACCTGGCCGCTCGCCTTCCGGCCGCTGCACGACGCCTTCCTGGAGGACAGCCTCGACCGCGCCGAACTGGCCTGCACGGGCACCATCGCCCGCCCGGCCCGCTGGTCCCCGTACGTCCGCTTCCTCCGCGGGCTGGAACGGCTGGTGCCCCGGCCGGCCTAGGGGGCGCGCAGGCTGCGTACGTCCAGGTGCCGCAGCACCCGGTCGACGACCTCCGGGTCGGAGCCGGGTTCGCTGCGGGCGGCCAGCACCTCGTGGCGGGCGGCCGACATCATCTCCCGCTGGATCCGCTGGATGTCGCGGAGCCGCTGCACCCGCTGCGCGTACGCCTCGCGCCGTTCCTCGTCCACCATGTCCGGGCTGATCCTCGCCCCCACGTCGTACGCGCGCCGGGTCAGCTGCTCGACCAGGTCCTCCGGCAGCTCCTCGGCCTCGTCGATCTCCTTCAGCCGCCGCTTCGCCGCCTTCGCGGCGCGGATCGCCAGCTGCCGCTCGGCGTCCCGCCGCACGTCCGTGTCGGCCTCCACGCCCAGCCGCCGCACCAGCCACGGCAGGGTCAGCCCCTGGCACACCAGGGTCGCCATGATCACCGCGAACGCGATGAAGATGATCTCGTCCCGCGCCGGGAAGGGCTCGCCCGAGTCCGTCTTCAGCGGGATGGCCAGCGCCAGGGCCACCGAGGCCACCCCGCGCATCCCCGCCCACCACATCACCACGCTCTCCCGCCAGCTCAGCGGGATCTCCTCGTCGTAGTCGCGCAGCTGGTGCAGCTTCTTCGCGAGCCAGCCGGCCGGGAGCAGCCACAGCAGCCGAACGCCGACCACCACCGCGACGACGACCGCCGCCCATCCGGCCATCTCCCACTCGCGGTCCTGCGCCGTCCCGAAGACGGTGTGGAGCTCCAGCCCGATCAGCCCGAAGGCCACGCCGGTGACCAGCGTGTCCACGACCTCCCAGAAGGTGTGCCCGGCGAGGCGCCCCAGCACGTCGTCGGCGTCGGACGCGTACTCGGCGAGGAACAGGGCCGTCGTCAGCACGGCCAGCACCCCCGACCCCTGCAGTTCCTCCGCCACCACGTACGAGACGAACGGCACCAGCAGCGTCAGCCCGATCTGGAGGGTGGCGTCGTCGAGCCGGCCCATCAGCCGGTGGGTGGTCCAGCCGAGGGCCAGACCGACGACCACCGCGACGACCGCGGAGAGCACGAACTCCCCCAGCGCGTCGGGCCAGGAGAAGCTGCCGCTGACGGCCGCGGCGATCGCCACGTGGTAGAGCACGATCGCCGTCACGTCGTTGAAGAGCCCCTCGCCCTCCAGGATCGACACCATGCGGCGGGGCAGCCCGAGCGATCCGGCGACGGCGGTGGCGGCGACCGGGTCGGGCGGGGCCACGAGCGCTCCGAGCGCGACGGCGGCGGCGATCGGCAGCGTGGGCACCACGGTGTACGCGACGGCGGCGACGGCGGCGGTCGTGACGAACACCAGGGCCACGGCCAGCAGCAGGATGGGCCGCACGTTGGCCGCGAACTGCCGCCACGAGGTCCGCTGCACGGAGGCGTACAGCAGCGGCGGCAGCACCAGCGGCAGGATGAACTCGGGCGGGACGTCGACCTCCGGCACGGCCGGCACCAGCGCGAGGACCACCCCGCCGAGGGTCATGAGGACGGGCGCGGGCAGTCCCAGCCGGTCCCCGAGCGGCACCATGACCACGGCGCCGAGCAGCAGCACGAACAGCAGAGCAAGCTGATCCACTCCCCCACCCTGCCAGGCCGCTGCGCTTGGCTTGGGCGGTGACCACGGCGACCCGCGTGTCGGGGCTCGGCCCGAACCCCGACGGCGCTCCCCGCCCGCGCCTCAAACGCCGGGCAACTCCAGCCCCGCCGGCGTTTGAGATGGCCTCGGTGACCAGGGCCGGGAAGACCTCACTGCCGCGGCGGGTGACCACCCGGACCGGATCGCCGTTGCGGTAGCCGTGCGAGGGGTG